>CAYZKZ010000188.1:0-1601 GCA_964479325.1 uncultured Muribaculaceae bacterium | reverse complement strand
CTCAGGGTCTCTGTCAAGAATAATGTGGTCAACTTCGGCTCGAATTCCACAACTCCTCAGGTCGGGGATGTGCGCGTGACATTCACTAAGGTGCTGCCTGACGAGGTTTCGATTATGGCCCAGGTCAGCGGTGACACATTCGTGCCATACACCGCTAAGAACGGGCAGAATTTCGACACTCTCCAGATGGGCGCTCAGTCGTCCGAGCAGATGTACGAGGGACAGCACTCAGCTAACAAGATGTGGCTGTGGGTGTTGAGATTCCTCGGAATATTCCTTGTCATCGGTGGTCTGAAGGGCATATTCGGCTTCCTTGAGACTCTTGCCAAAGTGGTTCCGTTCGTCGCCAACATCATCGGAGCAGGTGTGGGTCTGGTCTGCTCGCTCGTCGGCTTCGCCTGGTCGTTCATCGTTATCGCCATCGCCTGGCTTGTCTACAGGCCTGTGCTTGGAATCTCGCTCATCGTGATTGCTGTGGCGCTTATCGTATTCCTCGCCCGCAGGAAGAAAGCGGCGGCAGCGGCATAAGGCATTATATTAATAGAATTAAAATCAACGTATTATGACACTTTTAGAAACCACGAGAAAAGCGCTTGGCTTGTTTGTGGCCTTTTCCATCGCACTGTCTTTGAATGTTCCGGCCCAGGGTCAGAGCGTTCTGAATCAGATCGGCAAGCGCGCCAAGAACTCAGTCAAAAACAAAACTACTATGGGAGTGGATAGAGCGATCCAGAAAACCTTGAACAAAGCCGAGGATGCTATTGAGAAGGGAGTGAACAACGCCGCGAGAGGCCGTTCCGGAAAGGGACAGGCTCCGACGGTCAAGAACGGTGCGGTTTCAGGCAACTCCGGAGCCACCATCTACTACGTCAGCGAATCCACAGGCAACAACAAGAATGACGGTCTCACTCCGTTGACCCCTGTGAAGAACCTTCAGAAGGCTCTGGACATCGCTCCTGCCGGCGCGACGGTCTATGTTGCCGAGGGCAACTACTACGGAATGCTCCGCTGCGGAAACATCTTTGTCCGCAAGCCTGTCTATATCTACGGTGGTTTCAACAGTGATTTCTCGCAGAGGAACATCCTGACCTACCGTACTTTGGTACAGCCGACTCCTGAGTCGAACGGCACGGCCAAGGCTCCAACCGTGCAGCTTGAGGTCAATGTGGGCAAGTACGACAACAACCTTGAGTACAGCAGTCCGGACATCCTGTTCGATGGAATCATCTTCGACCGCGGCAACTCGATCTCTTACTATTCCGGCAACGATGAGGATCAGAAGGGGCAGCCGGAGGGTGTCGAGACCACCAAGATGAACCCTATCGGAACAAAGGGAATGGGTGGTGCCGATCTCTCGAACCGCGAAACTTTCACAAAGGAGAGCGCCATCCTTTATCTGAACAACTCGAACGTGAACCTGATGGTGCACAACTGTGCGTTCATCAACGCCCCTAACCACGTGATCCTCGGCATTTTCAGAGGTAAGATGGAGATCGACAACAACATCTTCGTGAACTGTAGGATGGAGGCGATGGACGCCCGCGGCTCAGACCCTAAGAACAACTCCAGGATCGACTTCACCAACAACACCTTGCTGTTTA
>CAYZKZ010000187.1:0-1609 GCA_964479325.1 uncultured Muribaculaceae bacterium | reverse complement strand
AGGCAAGACCGGAAAGGTCCTGACCGTCATCCCAGCGAAGGATCGCGTCATCGTTGAAGGTGTCAACGTTGTCAGCAAGCACACAAAGCCAAACGCGAAGCAGCCTCAGGGCGGCATCGTTAAGCAGGAGGCTGGTATCCACGTTTCAAACGTCCAGCTCATTGACCCTGCGCAGAGCAAGCCGACACCGACAAGGGTTGGCTACAAGTTCGTGGACGGAAAGAAGATCCGTTACGCTAAGAAATCAGGAGAGGAGATCAAGTAACTATGGCAAAGAAAGCTACAAACAAACCGGCTGAAGCGCAGGCGCTTCCTGCGGGATATGTACCTTCTCTCAAGAAGGTTTACAAGGAGGAGATTGTAGAGAAGCTGATGAAGCAGTTCTCTTACACAACTGTAATGCAGGTTCCAAAGCTTGTCAAGATCACCATCAACGAGGGAATCGGCGAGGCTACCGCTGACAAGAAACTTGTCGAGGAGGCCGCTGAGGAACTCAGCAAGATCGTAGGTCAGAAGGCTCTTCTCACCACTTCAAGGAAGGACGTTTCCAACTTCCGTCTCCGTAAGGGTATGCCTATCGGTGTGAAGGTAACGCTCCGCGACGTGAAGATGTACGAGTTCCTCGAGAGGCTCATCCGTATCTCTCTTCCTCGAATCAGAGACTTCAACGGAATCGCCGAGAAGATGGACGGAAGGGGCAACTACACCCTTGGTCTCAAGGAGCAGATCATCTTCCCTGAGGTTGACATCGACAAGAACCCGAGAATCCACGGAATGGAGATCACTTTCGTCACAACAGCCAAGACCGACGAAGAGGCCCACGCTCTCCTCGCCGCGTTCGGTCTGCCTTTCAAGAAACATAATAACTAAGGAATATGGCAAAAGAATCAATGAAAGCCCGCGAGGTAAAGCGCGCGAAACTGGTTGCCAAGTATGCCGCGAAGAGGCAGGCTCTTAAGGAGGCCGGCGACTGGGCTGCTCTTGACAAGCTCCCTAAGAACGCTTCCCCTGTCCGTCTGCACAACCGCTGCTCTCTCACCGGCCGTCCAAAAGGCTATATGAGAGCTTTCGGACTGAGCAGAATCCAGTTCCGTGAGATGGCCAGCAACGGTCTCATCCCGGGTGTCAAGAAAGCAAGCTGGTAACAGCAACATATTTTATTATTAACAATCGGATATCGGGCGTCCCCGCGGGGGCGTCGATCTAAAAAATCAAAAAACAATGACTGATCCAATTGCAGATTATCTTACAAGGATCCGCAACGCCTATCTGGCAGGTAAGAAGATCGTGGAGATCCCTTCCTCAAAGATGAAGGCCGCGATCACCGAGATCCTTTGTGAGAAGGGTTACATCCTCAGCTACAAGATTGTTGAGGGAACCCCTTACAACACCATCAAGATCGCTCTGAAGTACCATCCTCAGACCAAGATGGCCGCCGTCAAGAAAATCCAGCGCGTGTCAACCCCTGGTATGAGAGTCTATTCAGATGTTGAGAATATGCCAAGAGTCCTGAACGGACTCGGCATCGCCATCCTCTCCACATCCAAGGGCGTGATCACTGACAAGGAGGCAAAGAACCTCAATGTCGGTGGCGAGGTTATTTGCTATG
>CAYZKZ010000186.1:0-1663 GCA_964479325.1 uncultured Muribaculaceae bacterium | reverse complement strand
AGATGCAGAGGGAGCAGCAGAAAGGGAAGCGTTAGCCGAATGATATTCCGAATCGGCCATTCCATTTATTTTGGGAATATGATCGAAGAGAATCTTAATAACATCAAAAAGGAACTGCCATCAGGGGTCAAACTGGTGGCAGTTTCCAAATTCCATCCGTTCGAGGACATTCTCACCGCCTATCAGGCCGGACAGAGATGTTTCGGGGAAAACCGTCCGCAGGAGTTCGCCTCCAAGGCTCTCCAGCTTCCGCAGGACATAGAGTGGCATTTCATAGGCCATCTCCAGACCAATAAGCTGAAACTTGTCCTGCCGTACGCATCCTTGGTCGAGTCCGTGGATTCGCGGCGTCTGCTGGATCTGATCGACAACTGGGCCGCCACCAACTCCCGTGTCATCAACATTCTGCTGGAACTTCATCTCGGGGCGGAACTGACAAAAGGAGGTCTGACCGAGGAAGAAATCGAATCCATCCTTAATGAATATACCTCCGGCCGTTCGTACCGCAATGTCCGCATCCACGGCCTGATGGGTATGGCCACAAACACTGACGACGAGTCTGTCGTTGATTCTGATTTTGCCCGCATCCAGTCTTTCAAGCAACGCCTGGACGCACGCTATCCGGATCTGAAGGATTTCACTGAGCTTTCCATCGGAATGTCCCACGACTGGCCGATCGCGGTCCGTCACGGAGCCACCATCGTCCGTGTCGGCACCGCCATCTTCGGCCCTCGCAGCTACTGACCCTTCGCGGTCGTCTTACAGAATCCTCTCGATGCGGATTCTGAATGTGCCGGCGGGGGCGGGAACATCAACCTCCTCGCCGGGCTTTTTGTCCATCAGGGCGGAACCGATGGGGGACTTGCAGGAAATTTTGCCTTCCTCTAAGTTCATCTCGTGAGGACTCACGATGGTGTAGGTCATCCTCGCTCCGGTGGAGATGTTTGTGAACTCCACCTTGCTGAGCAATGTGACACGGTCTTTCGGAAGCGAGTCGGTGTCAAGAACCCTGGAATACTGGAGAACCTTCTGGAGGAAACGTATCCTGCTGATTGCCTTGGCCTGAGCTCTTCTGGCGGCCCGGTACTCCGCGTTCTCGCTCAGGTCTCCCTGGGCGCGCGCCTCGCAGAGGTCTTCCCTGATTCGGGGATATTCAACATCCGTCAAGTTGTTCAACTCGGCGACAATCTGGTCGTAACGTTCTTTCGACAGGTACTCCATAATATTCATTGATGGTCTTCTGTCTGCAAAAATAAGGATTATTATCGGTAGTAGCAGTTCTTTCCGCTTATACTATTGCGGTTTGATGAAATTTTCCATAAATTGGCATTCTGTAAACTTCAAAAGAAGGTATGAATATTATGAATAAGAAAATGCGTCTGGTCGCTTTGGCTCTTATGGTTTCCTTGGGCGTTTCCGCCAAGGACTTCAATGACATTCCTAACGCTTGGAAATGGGTCGGGAAAAACGAAGTCGCTTTGAGCTACGACTACTCTTTTACTGGTGACAAGGATTTCTCCGTCAATGCGTTGACGGGAAAGGTCACGGAAGGGATCAGTTATCCTGCCAAGTTCGCTGACTTCCCGTTCAGGCCTGAGGGAGCGGTCAATCTTACTTATGCCCCGGACTCGACCAGAATGGCGTTCACAAGAGACAACGACCT
>CAYZKZ010000185.1:0-1665 GCA_964479325.1 uncultured Muribaculaceae bacterium | reverse complement strand
TATAGTATTTATTCTTTTGAAGAATCCGTGAGTTTCCGTTATTTTTGCCAAGATAATTTGAGAAATATGGATCACTATCTGACACGGTTGCAGAACGCGACCAGAAAATATTGGGACAAATCCGCCCTTAACACTCTTGGCGGAGAATCATTCACTTATTCGCAGATGGCCACCCTGATCGAGAAGTTTCACATCTTCTTCGACAAGGCCGGACTGAAGAAAGGACAGCACATCGCCCTCTGGGCACGCAACAGCGCCCGTTGGGGAATGTCCTATCTGGCCGTCAACACCTACGAGGCCGTCATCGTTCCTATCCTGGCTGACTTCACTCCCGACAGTGTCGAGCGTCTGGTGAACCATTCCGACAGTATGGCTCTCCTGACCAACGCCGACAAGTGGAACAAGCTGGACATCAAAGAGATGCCTGAGGTCAAGGTGGTGATGGACGTGGACAACCTGAAGATTCTCTACTGCCGCAAGCCTGAGATCGAGGAGATCTGGAACAACATCGACAATCTTCTCGCTGAGAAGTATCCTGACGGATTCGGCCCGGAGGATGTCGTCTATCCGACCGACAACTGGGATGACCTCGCCGTCATCAACTACACTTCCGGCTCCACAGGCAACCCTAAGGGCGTGATGCTGACCTACAGGAATTTCAGCGCCACCATCGAGTTCAGTCAGGTGCATCGTCCGACCTCGGACAAGAACAGGATGATCTCGATGCTCCCGATGGCTCATATGTACGGTCTCGTGACCGAGTTCATCTACCCGCTCTGCAACGGTACGTCGATCTACTGGTTGGGAAAGACCCCGACTCCGAGCACTCTGATGAAGGCCTTCCAGGAGGTCAAGCCTTATCAGCTCATCACTGTGCCGCTCGTGATGGAAAAGATCTTCAAGTCCAAGGTCAAGCCTATGCTCGACAAGCCGATGATCAAGTTCCTGACGAAGATCCCTGGAGTCAACAGGATAATATTCAACAAGGTGCGCGAGGGACTGATCAACGCCTTCGGCGGCGAGGTCGGTGAGTTCATAATGGGCGGCGCTCCTGTCAACCCGGAGGTCGAGAAATGGTTCCAGAAAATACGCCTTCCTTACACCGTCGGCTACGGAATGACGGAGGCGACCCCTCTGCTGGCCTACGCCGGAAGCGCTGAATATGTCGCCGGATCCTGCGGAAAACCTGTCGATTGCGCCGTCGTGAGGATTGACTCCGATGACCCGCGCCACATTGTCGGCGAGATTCAGGCCAAGGGTGACAACATCTGCATCGGCTACTACAAGAACCCTGAGGCTTCCGCCAACGCCTTCACCGAGGACGGCTTCCTCCGCACGGGTGACCTCGGCCTGTTCGACGCCGACGGCAACCTGTACATCAAGGGCCGCAGCAAGTCGATGATTCTTTCGGCCAACGGACAGAACATCTATCCAGAGGAGGTTGAGGCTGTCGTGAACAGCCAGCCTTACGTGCAGGAGTCCGTTGTCGTGGACCGTTCCGCCAGGCTTGTGGCTCTGGTCTATCTTGACCAGGAGGCTCTCAGAAAGGACGGGCTTGACCAGGAGGCCATCGCCGACATTCCGGAGAGGGTGCGCATCAACTCCAACAAGCAGCTTCCGAACTACAGCCAGATCACCAAGGTCGAGATAGTTGACCAGCCGTTC
>CAYZKZ010000184.1:0-1675 GCA_964479325.1 uncultured Muribaculaceae bacterium | reverse complement strand
GCAGGTACGCCGAACTCCTTGGTGAGGCAGTCATAGACGGCCTGGGCGCGCTCCTGGCTCAGCTTCTCGTTGATCTTCTTGTTGCCGGTGGCCGCGTCGGCGTAGCCGCTGACGGTGAACTTTGCCCCGGTTGTCTTCAGGATCTCGGCGAGGAGTCCGAGGTTGACCCTGGCCTCCTTGGAGAGCTCGCTCTTGCCCAGCTCGAACCTGACGTAGTAAGGCGAGGCGATGGTGGTGCTGGTCTCGATGACCTCAGGCTTGGCCTTGATTGCGGCCAGCTCGCTCTCGAGGCGCTCCCTCTCGGCCTTCAGCTCGGCGAGGGCTATCTGGTAGGACGAGATGTCGGAGGTCTCGACGACCTTCACGATCTTGCTGCGCTGCCATCCCCTCGGCTTGAACTTGTAGGTGAGGCCGACGGTGGCGGAGAGGTTGCCCTCGCCCCAGCGGTGTCCGGTCTCGCCGTCGAAGCCCTCGTTGACCATCATAGCGTGGACGTTGACGTTGAGGTCAAGCGCGTCGCAGAGGCGGAAGGCGTTGATGATTCCGGCGTTGGCGCTGATCTCGTTGGTCTTCGGCTCCTCTGAATACACGTGCGCCCATCCCAGTCCGACGAACGGGGTCGGGTTCCAGAAGTGTCCCTCCGGCTTGTAGCCGCAGACGGCGTTGGCGAGGTTGAACATAGCGTCGGCGTGGATGTTCCAGAAGCTGAACTTCTGCTGCTCAAGCCAGTAGCCGTGGCCGCCCTTTCCCGGGACGTCCTCTCCTGTCCCGTGAATATCGTGGTTCTGTGTCGCACCTTTCTGACTGATACCGCTGTAGCCGATTCTCGCTCCCACGGTAGGGGTGAACCATTTGCCGACATAGATGTTCAGCGCCGGGGCGATCCTGTCGCCGAACTTGCACTGCGTGTCGTGCTCTCCGAAGTAGATCTGCGCTCCTCCGTCGATCCCGATGAACCAGTTGGCCTTGAACGGGGCCGTCTCAACAATGTACTTGTCGGTGTTGTACTCCACCGTGACCGTCGTGTCGGTCTTCACTGTAGGCTGGGCGTTGGCGGTCATCCCCGCCAGCGCCGCGATAGCTGTCGCGATTAGAATTCTTTTCATATAGCTGTTTTGTATTTTCGTGGTTGTGTCCGCGGGGGGCTATTTGTCTTTGCGGAGCATTCTGTATTTGTAGTTATGATCGATAATGGCTTGTGGAAGCAGGTCGCCGTAAACGGTATATGAGGCTGCTTCTCTTGTTCCTACCCAATCCATAAACACGATACCTGTTGGACCGAATTCAGTCTCACTCATTAATTTTTCGTATGTGGGTTTATTCACATACGATGCGTTGCGCTGATATTGAGTCGTTGATCCAAGGCTTCCGCAATAACCGGATGTATGATTCAATGCCCAAGATTTATTTATAAAATCAGGTGATGTTGGGTCAGAGAATTTACGTGTTATACTATACAGATTGCTGATTTGCGATCTTTTTTCATTACCACCATCATTAATTATAGCTGTACCATATTTATAGTAATCTTGAACGTAGTATGTAGTAGATCCATTAATTTTGGCTTCCCCTGTGGTACAGTCTGGGAAATTTGTTATAAGACCAACTTTCTCCCTCTTGTCATAATCGTTTCTTGTGACAATAATTAGTTTTCCACGACATTCGCCTATTGTCA
>CAYZKZ010000183.1:0-1712 GCA_964479325.1 uncultured Muribaculaceae bacterium | reverse complement strand
TCATTCCTCCTTGATTAAGCGTTTTCCTCTTTTTTCTCTTCAGCCTCAACCGGAGCCTCAACCGGAGCGGCGGTCTCCTCGGCCTTAGGAGCGGCAGGCTTGTTCCTGTTCTCCCTTCTCTTCTCAGCGTAAGCCACAGCGTGCTTGTCAAGAGCCACGGTAAGGAACCTGATGATCCTCTCATCACGGAAATACTGGGTCTCAAGAGTCTGGATGAAGCTTGGCTCAGCCTTGAACTGAATAAGATAATAGAATCCTGAGGTCTTGTGCTGGATTGGATAGGCCAGCTGACGGAGTCCCCAGTCCTCCTCGTACACAACCTCGCCACCGTTGTCGGCGATAAGCTTTGTGTACTTGGCAACCGCTTCCTTCATCTGTTGTTCAGACAAAACGGGAGTTGCGATGAAAACGGTCTCGTACTGTTTTAACATTTGACTTAATTGTTTAATAATAAATAAAATACAGTCCTTTCGGGTACGTATGCCAACCCAAAAGGACTGCAAATATAGTCAATTATCTCTAATTTCGCAAATTAGCCTCCCCTACTTCTCAGAAATATTCTCGAGAACAGCGGTGAGGAACTTCCAGGTCTCGGCGACGGAGGCGATGTTCACGCGCTCGTCCGGAGAGTGAGGATAGAGGATGGTAGGTCCGATGGAGACCATCTCCCAGTTCGGGTACTTCGCGCCCATAATGGCACACTCAAGTCCACCGTGCGTGGCAGTGATCTTGAGTTCCTTGCCGAACAGACTCTTGAACGTGTCCTCAAGAACCTTGATCATCGGAGTGCCGAGCTTAGGGGCCCAGCCGCTGTAGGCGCCTGATGTGGAATATTTCGCACCGGCAAGCTCGAAGACGTAACGGATCGAGTCAGCGAGGCACATCTTGGCTGCGTCGATGGAGCTGCGGGTCAGCGAGTGGACAGTCAGATGACCTTTCTGGGTGCGGACAATCGCCATATTCGTGGAAGTCTCCGTGAGTCCAGGAAGGGTGTCGCTCATCCTCTGCACACCGTGAGGGCAGGCAAGGATGGCCTTGACGGCGCGGCCGATGACCTTAGGGCTGATGTAGCGGGCGGCCGGAGAGTTCTGCTTCTCATAGATGAGAATCATATCCGGGTCGGAGTACTGGTACTCGAACTTGGACTCCTCGAACTTCTTCTCCACCAAAGCCTTGACCTTGCGTGAATCGGCTGACGGAACGAGAATCTCCGCCTCGGCCTCGAACGGGATGGCGTTGCGGAGGGAGCCTCCGTTTATGGAAGCGACCTTCACGTCATATTCGGAAACCAGAGCCTCGAGGATGCGGCAGACGATCTTGTTGGCGTTGCCCCTGAAGAGGGAGATGTCCATTCCGGAGTGGCCGCCTTTCAGGCCCTTGACAGTGATCCTGTAGCCGACGAAACCTTCCGGAGTCTTGTAGGTTCTGTAGGCGAAATCCGCGGTGCCGTCAACTCCACCGGCGCATCCTGTGCAAAGCTCACCCTCCTCCTCTGAGTCGAGGTTGAGAAGGATGTCACCCTTGAGGATGCCTGGCTTCAGGGAATTGGCTCCCGTCATACCGGTCTCCTCGTCGTAGGTGATGAGGGCCTCAAGCGGACCGTGCCTCAGAGTCTTGTCCTGAAGTACGGAGAGGGCGAGGGCCACTCCGATTCCGTTGTCCGCTCCGAGGGTGGTTCCCTTGGCGGTCACCCACTCGCCTTTGACCTCAGT
>CAYZKZ010000182.1:0-1712 GCA_964479325.1 uncultured Muribaculaceae bacterium | reverse complement strand
GGTGCTATGGCCTCGCCGGTGTCGGCGCCGTTCTCGGCGTAGCGCTCCTTGGCCATCTCGTAGGCCTTTGTTATCAGATTTTCGTTCATATTATTGTAGTTTTAATCGGTATATTCATTTGTCTTTGGCTTCGTCCTATCCCCGCGGCTCGAAGGTCTTGGTCTGAATCGAGTTCGCGATGATCCGGCGCATCTCCCATCTGTCCTTTACGAGACCGGCGACCTTGGCCTGGATCATTATGTTGCCGATGGCTGTTCCCTCGACCGGACCCGCGATCACAGGAATGCCCAACGCGTCGGCCGTCATCTGGTTGAGCAGTCCGTTGGCTGACCCGCCGCCGATGACGTGCAGTTTCTCGATTCTGAACGAGGCGAAGTCCTGAAGCATCCCCATCACGCTCTTGTACTTCATAACAAGGCTGTGGTAGATGCAGCTGATCATCTCGCCGTCGTTCTCCGGGACTTTCTGGCCGGACTCCTTCAGGGCGGCCTTGATCTCCGCATACATATCCTTAGGAGCGGCGAACCGAGGATCGTCCGGGTCTATCGTGGAGGTGAATCCGAGAGCCTCCCTCGCCATCTCCACCATCTGAGGGTAGGTGTAAACCCTGCCTTCACCCTCCCAGGTCTTGCGGCTCTGCTCCAGCAGCCACATCCCGGTGATGTTCTTCAGGAATCTCGTCGTGCCTTCGATTCCTCCCTCGTTCGTGAGGTTGTACTCGTAGGATTTCTCATTGATTATCGGAGTCTTGGATTCGATCCCCATCAGGCTCCAGGTGCCGCTGCTGAGGTAGGCGAAGCTCTCGTCAGAGGCCGGAACGGCGGCGATCGCCGAAGCCGTGTCGTGACCGGCCACAGCGATGACCGGCACGGACTCCATACCGGTCTCCTCGCAGATCTCTTTCCTAAGCATCCCCACCTTTGTCCCGGGCTGGGTTATATCCAACAGAATGGATGGGTCTATTCCGAGCCTTTCCAGCAGATCCTTCTGAAAATCCCTTGTCCGCGGGTTGATGATGCCCGAGGTCGATGCGTCGGTATATTCACAAACCATCTCGCCGGTGAGCATATATGCCAGGAGGTCAGGCATAAAGAGGATCTTCTTTGTCCGTGGCAGCCTTGATCCTGCCTCCTTGCTTTGGGCGTAGAGCTGGAAGATCGTGTTGAAGTTCATAATCTGGACTCCGGTGGCGGAGTACAGCTCCTCCCGCGGGATGACCTTGAAAACTTCCTCCGGGATTCCGTCGGTGTAGGGGTCTCTGTAGGCTCTCGGCATTCCGAGAATCTTCCCGTCTTCGCCGATGTGACCGAAATCCACACCCCAGGTGTCGATACCGATAGACTCGATCTTCTTTCCGGTTCCGGCTACTTTCCTGAGCGCGGCCTTGAAATGGCCGAACAGTGAATCGATGTCCCAATAGTACTTTCCCTCAACCTCCTTGACGGCGTTGGGGAATCTATAGATTTCCTCTGAAGTGAGCTTGTTGTCCTCGACCGATCCTATTATGGCTCTGCCGCTTGTCGCTCCGAGATCAAATGATAGAAAATTCATAATTACGTGGCATTTTTTATCACTACAAATTTCGTTTTTTCTGATGTTTTCACGCTATGGAATCTGATAATATGACTTGGAAATTTGACTGGGAATATTTTTTTGCTATATATTCTTATGAATTTCGCAAGGGTTCCGAGATATTTATTTTCGGTTCTTCG
>CAYZKZ010000181.1:0-1715 GCA_964479325.1 uncultured Muribaculaceae bacterium | reverse complement strand
TGTGGTTGATGAATATGCCGCCGGCAACGACATCCTCAAGCAGGTGATCGATCTGGCGCTTCTCTCCAATGGCCTTCTGAAAGGCAAGGCTCTGTCCGACTTCATCGCCCGCAGCGAGAAGGTCATCGCCGAAGCCTGCCGCAAATAAGACCCGCTGGATAGTCAGCCATCCTAAAGAGTGGAATTGAATTATGGTGTCGGTTTATGATAACCTTCAAAAACCGGCACCGTTTTTTTGTGCCGTCCGTACCAATCTTACTGAAAGTATTACCCTGATTACACTTCCGTTGCTCCGGGCGGCTCAACTTGTCCAAGTTTTGTATAAATTGCGGTCGAAAACAAAGAACGTTATGGAAAAGGTTTACAGGATAGAGACAATCGAAGAGTACAACAACCTCAACGGTTTCAAGACTATGCACCCGCAGGTCGCTTATGTGGAATTCGACGAGAACAACGGACGGCTTGTGTCAGGACGGCACACGATGGGGTTCTATTCATTGTTCCTGAAGGAGACCAAGGGATGCGTCATCAACTATGGAAAGACGAAGTATGACTTTGACGGACAGACCATTGTCAGCATAGCGCCTGATCAGGTGGTCGGCTACGAGTCTGTGGAGGGAGTTCCGAAGAAGGCGAAAGGGATTCTTTTCCATCCCGATTTCCTGCGTGGAACATCCCTCGAACGCAAGATGAAAGACTACACTTTCTTCTCCTACGCATCCAACGAGGCCCTGCACCTTTCCGAGGACGAGAGGAAGATCATCACTGATTGTATGGCCATCGTCAGCAAGGAACTTCAGAACCCGATCGACCGTCACACCAGAAGCTTGATCGCCACCAACATAGAGCTGATCCTTGACTACTGCCTGCGCTTCTACGAAAGACAGTTTGTCACCAGACAGGATCTGAACCTCGGAGTGATAGCCAAATTCGAGAAGTATGTTGATGAATATATCACCTCAGGCGAGGCTGAGACCGAAGGACTCCCGACAGTCAAGTACTTCGCCGACAAGGTTTGCCTTTCTCCGAACTATTTCGGGGATATGGTGAAGGCCGAGACAGGAAAGACGGCTCAGGAATATATCGCCGTGCGCCTGTACAACTACGCCAAGCGCCAGCTCGCCTCGCCGGAACTCTCTGTGAAGGAGGTCGCCGCGTCTCTCGGCTTCCTCTATCCGCAGCATTTCATCCGCTTCTTCAAGAAGCACTCCGGAATGACCCCAAGCGAGTACCGTCACCAGCAGTCGTAGCCGTTTTTTTTAGACGAACATTATTAATGTAAATAGTTATGAGACTCAAGACTTTTGCCTTGATCATCACAGGCATTCTAATTACAGGAGTTAATCTTATGGCACAGAACAAGACATTGAGTGAAAGGCAGCGGGCCATTGTCGCCATCGCCGCCAACGAGGCGAAAGGCGATTTGACAGCCCTTTCGGCAAGCATTGACAACGGACTCGACAACGGTCTGACAGTCAATCAGGTCAAGGAGATTCTCTCTCACCTTTACGCCTACACCGGATTCCCTCGTTCCCTGAACGGCTTGGGAACCCTTCAGAAAGTTTTGGAACAGAGGACGGCCGCTGGAAAGCAGACGGAGGTCGGACAGGAGGCCTTCCCGATTCCCGAAGGATTTGACGCTCTGAAAGTCGGTACTGAGGTTCAGACACAGCTGTGCGGCGGCAAGCCTTACAACTACACCTTCTGCTCGGCGG
>CAYZKZ010000180.1:0-1860 GCA_964479325.1 uncultured Muribaculaceae bacterium | reverse complement strand
CACCGGTGTGGGCGCCAAAAGTGTCTTCGGCTACCAGATGCGCTTTGACCTCTCTAAAGGCTTCCCGCTTCTGACCACCAAGAAAGTCCACTTGAAATCAATTATTTACGAACTTCTGTGGTTCATCTCCGGCGACACCAACATCAAGTACCTCAAGGATCACGGAGTCTCGATCTGGGACGAGTGGGCCGACGAGAACGGTGACCTCGGTCCGGTCTATGGCCACCAGTGGCGCTCCTGGCCGACACCAGACGGACGCTCGATCGACCAGCTCACACAGGTTGTGAACACGATCAAGAACAATCCGGACTCCCGGAGGATGCTTGTCACGGCCTGGAATCCAGGTGAGGTAGATAAGATGGCCCTGCCGCCTTGCCACTGCCTTTTCCAGTTCTATGTGGCGGAAGGGAAGTTGTCCTGCCAGCTCTACCAGCGCAGCGCCGACACCTTCCTCGGAGTACCTTTCAACATCGCCT
Organism: uncultured Muribaculaceae bacterium; assembly: GCA_964479325.1. GTDB lineage: Bacteria > Bacteroidota > Bacteroidia > Bacteroidales > UBA932 > Cryptobacteroides. Next base: position 1,384 of record CAYZKZ010000180.1, on the reverse strand, counting down.
CCTACGCCCTCCTCACAATGATGATCGCGCAGGTCTGCGGGCTGAAGCCGGGAGAGTTCATCCACACGACCGGCGACACCCACATCTACCTTAACCATTTCGATCAGGTCCGTGAGCAGCTCAGCCGTGAGCCACGCCCGCTGCCAACAATGCGCATCAACCCGGAAGTCAAGGACTTGTACAATTTCAAGTACGAGGACTTCACCCTTGAGGGCTACGACCCGTGGCCTGCCATCAAGGCTCCTGTCGCCGTTTAGAGGCTGTTTGAATATTCAAGAGGGTGGACAAAATAATCCTGTCCACCCTCTTTCTGTAACATATATTGGATTGACTATCTGACAGGTTGTTTCGACAGGCTCAACAACCGGTCGCTGAGTCGGCCGAAGCGGCATCGCAAAATACGAAAAGTCCTTGCCCAACCTCCGGAGAAGGACTTTTCTGTGTCTGCTCCTTAGGTTTTGTTAAATCAATAGGCTCACATCAACATCAGGGATGATGACGTCAGCAAGCTTGTCTTTGAGAAGAAAACCCATATACAGCGGAATGGTGAGGATGTCTCCATCTCGTCCCACATTATATCGTCCCAACTTGATCGCATTATTGACGTGATACACATCCTTGTTTTTCAGAACTGTTGCCACACTTTTTGCCTTGCTTGTCTTAGCCTTGACTTCAAGGATGACGCATTCACCTTTGAACCTTACCAAAAAGTCCAGCTCAAGCCCACTGTCCTTATGGAAATAGTATAATTTTTGGCCTGACTTGCATAGGAAATCCGCCATAAGGTTCTCGAAGATTGCTCCCTTGTACCCAAGAAGATTACCCCTTAGAATGTCCGCCTGAGTTCCATAATCAAGCATCGCCACAAGAACACCTATGTCGGTAGTATAAACTTTGAAGCAATCTTTAATGGAATTGCCTTCTAACGGTAGTTCTGTAATCTGCGTGTTGTAGCATCTGCGGGCTATCCCGGCATCCTCCAGCCATTGGATGCTGCCTATGTACTGCGAAGCCCTTCCTCTCTTTTTGACTACGGAATACTGAAATTTCTTGTTCTCTTTTGCTAATTGTTTAGGTATGGATTCAAAACATTCTCGGATGTTAGGCTTGTCCGCATCATCCGCATACTTGACCATATCCTCTTCGTATCCGGCAATAAGATTACGCTGTACCTTGTAGATAAGTTCGACATTCTTAGTTTCAAGAAAGCAGTTGACCACTTCCGGCAAACCTCCGACAATGACATATCTGTACAACAGTTCCATCATTGCCTTGTGAACCCCATCAGGAACAACCGTTTCGTTCTCAAAGCAAGTTTTGACAGAATCAATGACCGCCTCACCGATTCCGTTTGCCCATAGAAATTCTTCAAAATCCAATGGGT
>CAYZKZ010000179.1:0-1926 GCA_964479325.1 uncultured Muribaculaceae bacterium | reverse complement strand
AACTTTTTCATTTATAAATATTTAGTTTTTTAATTCAACCAACGAGTTATAATAATTCAGACGCACCCGGACATCTGAAATCCTCCGGGTGCGTCTGATGAAAAGAGAGTTATTTCTGGATGGTCACAGCGAGTGTCTTGGCGTTGAACACCACCTTGTAGTCACCTGCCTCAGGAACTTTGATGTTTCCGCCAGGCTGCACTGCCGTGAACTCCTTTCCGATCTCCACGGTCGTTCCGTCAGCCACGCCATAAGTGTTGGCGTCAGACCAGGAGAAATCGTAGCGGATCTTGAACTCGCCGCCGATGCTCACAACATCGCTCGTCCAAACATCTCCGTCCTGGGTCATAACGAAGTCCTTGCCCCAGCCTGAGCCGTTGATGTCGCCGATAAGCGAGAAAACAGCCTTATGGTTCTCGATCAGAATCGTCTGCGCGGCCACGTTGTAAGTGATGTCATAGACACCTTCCGCGCCGACCTGGATGTTCATTCCCCCCACGGCGAACGCCTTGCCAAGCTCAGGCTTGAATACATCGTAAGGATTGGTCGGGTCAATCGTACTCTTTGAGTTGGCCTCCGTGCCTCCGGCAGTCTCGGACCAGTCGTGGCCATAGCGGATCTTGAACTCGTCGCTGGCCGTCAGGGTGACACTGCGGGCTACCCAGACATCTCCGTCCGTGTTGGTCATATCGACATCTGCTGACCAGTTATCGCCGTTGATGGTCCCGATGAGAGACCACACAGCCGGTTTCTCCGGCTCAGGTTCGTCACCTCCGGCGGTAGGCTCATCCTTGCCGTACATAGAGGTGCTGAGTTCGACTGACTTCTTGTTGAGGTCGAGGTATACGCGGTACTTGCCGGCGCTTACAGTGATGTTGTCACCACCGACATTTCCGTCCTTGCCCCAGTTGAAATCCCAGGCGGCGTCGGCGCGGAACTTGATCTCGGTGTCGGTAGCGAAGTCAGCGTCAGCCCAGAAGCGGACATAATCCTTGTTGAAGGACATCTCGATGTCAGGATCAGCGCCCCAGTTATTGAATCCGCCGACGATGCCGATTACATCAGCACCCCACTCCTTGGTCAGTACAAGAGAGTTCTTGTCGAGAGAGAATCCATAGTAGCGTTTGCCGTAGCAGATGATGTTCTGTGAAGAGCCTCCGTTGACAAGCTGCAAGCTCGCGGCCTCCGCAGCCTCGGCCTGCTCCTTTGAGCCCCAGTTGCCGGTGGCGTCTTCCCAATTAGCGGCTCCGGTGAACTTGATGCCGTTGGCGGCCTTACCCTCAAAGTCGATGACTCCGGTGAAGGTCTTGCCGTCCTTGTTGTAGTTGTAGAGGAACTGGCTGTTGTCGTGATTCCATCCGCAGTAGTCACCCTGTACCCAGACGTGGTCATAGACATCCTTGTCAAGGATCAGCTGGTTGTAAGGGATGAACTTCGCAGAGATCACATTGGACTGTGTCAGGGATGTCTCCACAGCCGTGTTCTTGTTGTTGGCGAGCCAGGAGTCAAGCCTCAGATAGATTGTGAACTCAACGTCAGCCTCTCCGCCAAGATTCAGGATGGCGGAGTTGAGGGCAGACTGCTTGATCGTGACGGTCGTGCCGCTGATTGTCGCCGCGAGTTTCTCCTGTTTGGCGAAATCCTCGGAGTCAGAGACATAGAGGGTGTACAGTTTGCCCGCGTCAACATTGTACGACGGCTGGGTGAACTCGAATGTCAGGTCAGCGCCGTCAGACGCGAGCGTGGCGCCGGACAGATTCGCCAGAGATGGAGCTACAGAGGATGACGGATCGAAGACCAGTTTGTCCTCATCCTGCGAGCAGGAAGCCGAGAGGATTCCCGCCAAAGCGATTATACTGTAAAATAACTTTGGGAACTATATACGAGTTGACTAATATTTCTCACAGGGCGTTCTAATGAAGTTGA
>CAYZKZ010000178.1:0-1929 GCA_964479325.1 uncultured Muribaculaceae bacterium | reverse complement strand
TTCTTTGGCAAAGCATCTGCCACGGAACGATGTCCGAGTGATGCTCGGCCTCGGAAATGATGATCTCGTCGCCCTCCCCGACGAAAGTCTCGCCGAAAGAAAAGGCCACAAGATTGATTGACCCGGTCGTTCCGGAAGTGAAGACGATTTCCTCACGAGCCGCAGCGTTGAGATAGTCCTTGACAACATCACGAGTGCTTTCGTACTCGTCAGTCGCATCTGCGGCGAGTTTGTGGACGGCGCGGTGGATGTTGGCGTTCGCACCGACAGTCAACTCTGTCCACTTGTCGATCACCGACTGCGGACGCTGCGCCGTGGCCGCATTGTCAAAATAGACGAGCGGCTTGCCATAGACTGAGCGCGAAAGCGCCGGAAACATATTCCTTAATTCCTGAATGTTCATTGCAGAATCTCCTTCAATCTTGCAAATATAATTACTAATTTTGCCTTCAACAAAATTGATTGAATATGATTGATTACATCAAGGGAACAATAGTCGAACTCTCCCCTGCCGAGCTGATTCTTGAGAACAACGGTATCGGGTACAGCATTCTGATTTCACTCCAGACTTTTCAGGCTCTTCAGGACAAGAAAGAGGCAACGGTTTACATCTTCCACTATCTCAGGGAGGATGCCGAACTGTTCTACGGGTTCGCCACAAAGGATGAGAGAGAACTGTTCGAACTGCTCATCAGCGTGTCTGGAATCGGAGTTAATTCCGCACGGATGATGCTTTCATCCCTGTCAGCCGAGGAAATCAGGCAGGCAATTCTTTCGGAGGACATCGCAAGAATAAAAAGCGTGAAAGGTATCGGAGTAAAAAGCGCCCAGAGGCTTGTCCTGGAGTTGAAGGATAAAATCGTGAAAGGCGAAGGAACCGACACAACAGAGCTTTTCGGTGGCAACCGCAGCGAGATTGTCGAGGAAGCCAGCCGCGCCCTCGTTATGCTCGGTTTCGCCAAACCAGCCGTCAACAAAGCCATCCAGGCCGTCCTTAAAGCCAATCCGAACGCCAAAGTCGAACAGATCATCAAATCCGCCCTACAGATGATGTAAGGGATGTTTCTACTACTACTGTGGTCACTTCGATGCTTCGACAGGCTCAGCAACCGAAGCAGTAAGTGATAAAAGAGACAATACCTAACATATAAAGCGTCGGTCACTGAGCTTGTCGAAGTGCCGAAGCGGCAAAAACGCAAACACCAAAATAAAAAAACAACTTCAAACTATGAAAGGATACATCTACATCTTAGAATGCTCAGATGGTAGTTTCTACACCGGAAGCACCAATAACATAGAATTAAGACTTCAACAACATCAGAACGGCGAAGGAGCCAATTATACTAAAAAACGACTCCCTGTCGAATTAAAGTACTTTGAGGAATTTCAGAATATTGATGATGCTTTTTATCGTGAAAAGCAGATCCAAGGATGGAGTCACAAAAAGAAAAAAGCACTGATTAATGGGAATACTGACCTGTTAGTGAAACTATCAAAGGGTAAGAAATAGATTCTTTACACTGCGGTCACTTCGACAAGCTCAGTGACCGCAGGCTCAGCAACTGCAATATAGTGTTTTAAACTTATAAAGGTCGCTTCGATGCTTCGACAAACTCAGCAACCGAAGCGGTAAGTGAAAGAGACAACACATAGCACGAAAACTTCGGTCACTGAGCCTGTCGAAGTGCCGAAGTTCAGCGTCCGAAATAGACAAGCAGAACCGAGATGTCGGCTGGAGAGACGCCGGAGATGCGGGAGGCTTGGGCGATGGTGGAAGGCTTGTAGCGGGCGAGTTTCTGACGGCACTCGATTGTGAGTCCGGAAACTTTTTCGAAATCGAAATCCTGCGGAATTTTGAGATCCTCCAAACGTGATATTTTTTCAGCAATAGGCTTCTCTCTCTCGATGTAACCCTTATACTTGATTTCA
>CAYZKZ010000177.1:0-1932 GCA_964479325.1 uncultured Muribaculaceae bacterium | reverse complement strand
TTGCGACCTCATTCAAGGAATTATTCCAGTAAATAATGAATATCCCGCCGAGCAGCCGCAATGAGTTGGCGCTTCGATGGTTGGTGTGTTTCGACTAGCTCAACAACCGGTCGAACCAACCGCACGGAATGGGCGCTTCGACAAGCTCAGCGACCGCTGTGCGAGATACTTTGACGGTTGGTGTGTTTCGACAAGCTCAACAACCGGTCGAACCACGGTTGGTGAGCTTGTCGAACCACAGGCTCTGAGACCACTAAAGCGCCTCACAGAATAAGCTCAAGGTCAATCACATCGAGCCACCTGTCAAACTTTCGGCCGACCTCGCTGAAGCGGGAGACCTGGCGGAAGCCGAGGCGCTCGTGAAAACGGACACTGGTGGAGTTCTCGGCAGTGACACAGGCGATCAGAGAGTGAAAGCCTTGCGCGCGGCAATCCTCGATGAGCCGCCGCATAAGAGCCACTCCGATTCCCTTTCCGCAAGCTTCCGGAGCAAGATAGGCCGTCGTCTCAAGTGTCTTCGAATAAGCCGCCCGCTCTTTCCAGGGATGGGCGTAGCAGTACCCCTGAACCACACCGTCATATTCATACACAAAATAAGGGAATGCCGAGGAGATCGTATCGACCCGGCTTCTCATCTCCGCCTCCGTGACCGCCTCTGTCTCAAACGAGACCGTGGTCCGCAGGACATATTCATTGTAGATTTCGGCGAGTCGCCCCGCATCCCCCGAATCCACGCTCCTGATTACTCCTTTCATACTTATTTGCATCTGAAGCACCTCACTTTACGCTATATTCCATATTATCAGGCCTCCGCTGATCCATACTGCTCCATAAAAAAGCGTTTTCTATCCCTTACGCAAGCCATCCGACGGCCATAATATTGTGTAGAGATGTTACGACTAAGAGTTCTTGAACTCCACATCTGTTCTGAAGCCTCTTTAGCATACCTCTCTCTTACTTTAGGGTCAGCTACTTGCATAATCGCGCGAAAGTAATCTAAATTGCGTTTACTGAACGCACTGCCGTATTTAGGCATCAATTGCTATGCCATAGTTTTTATCAACTGCGTTCAGCCACACCGTCCCCAGACACCACTGCAACCCACATACGCCTGAATATCTCCAAGAATATCGCATCCTCCATTCACGTCCATCGTCACCACACTGCCCTCTACGGCACATCAGGCTGAACGCAAATTGTAAAGTCCGTGTACTTTGAAGCATTCAGAAGCTGTTTCACATAGATTTCATCATACAAAAAACGGAACGCTGGATCAGAGACAACAAACAGAAGAACCGGGACCGTTTGACGATCCCGGTTCTTCCTTATGCCGTCCGCCGAAACCAAGACCGACGGAGTCTGACAGGTATATTCCCTACTCAGGCAGCTGAGCGCCGTAGCCAGGCATAGCGCCGAAAATCAGAAGAGCCTTCTCCCAGTTGTAGCGGTTGGCGTACATCGAGACCTTTGATGTCATCGTACCGATCTGGTTCATTCCAAGCGCCGAACGGAAAGTGTTCACCGCCGAATTCGGATTGCTCTGCATCTCAGCCGTGTAAGAAGCGTTGAGGAATCCCTTCAGATAAGCCTCGTCAATCTTTCCTTTGAATATGTTGGCGTCCTGCACGGTGGTGTTGCCACTTTCCGAGTCAAAATATTCAACATCCGAGAAATCCGCGCTGCTGATGTTGATGAATGTTCCGCCTCCAGGGATCGAGAGGTCGCCCATTCTGTTGAGGAAGAAGACGTTGTTCTCCACCACGGTCTTACGGGTGGCCTCGCGGTTCTTGTCGCTGTCGATGTGCGTGTAGTCAAGGGCTGTGAACATCGAGCAGCCGAAGATGTTGTTGTTCAGATAGCAGTCAGTGCCAGGCTGGAAACGGAAGCCGTAGCCCATAGTCTCAAGATTCTGCTTGAACGACCACATAAACA
>CAYZKZ010000176.1:0-2012 GCA_964479325.1 uncultured Muribaculaceae bacterium | reverse complement strand
TGATAGGATTGATGATGCTGTAGAGGATCACCATATAATAAATGAATATAGGCGCGTCGATGGTCGATTTCCCGCCAAGGATCAGGGTTCCGCCGAACCACAGCACGATCATAATCAGCACGGTGCCGAGGAACTCGCTCATCGGGTGGGCGAGTGACTGGCGGATGGTCACCTTGTTGTTCTTCCTCCTCATCGCCTCGGTGACGTTGTCGAACCTGTCGGACATCTTCTTCTCGGCGATGAAGGCCTTGATGATGCGCAGGCCGCCGAGTGTCTCCTCGACCTGGGCCATCACATCGCTCCAAAGCTGCTGTACCTCAAGCGATTTCCTTTTCAGGTTCTTTCCCACGACACCCATTACCCACATCATCAGCGGCGCGAAAAGGATGGTGAAGGCCGTCATCTGCCAGCTGATCACCAGAAGGGCGGCGAAGTAGAAGAAGATCAGGATCGGATTCTTGATGAGCATCTCGATCGACCCGGTTACGGAGTTCTCCACCTCCTGCACGTCGCCGCTCATCCTGGCGATGATGTCACCCTTCTTCTCCTCCGAGAAGAATCCGAGCGGAAGCGCGAGGATCTTGTTGTAGATGTCCATCCTGATGTTCTTCACGACACCTGTCCTGATCGGGACCATCACCGCTGACGAGCCGAAGTAGCAGGCCGTCTTGAGGGCGGTCATCACGACAAGGAATAAGCACAGGAACAGCAGCACTGTGGAAGCGCCGAGCGATGAGATCTGCTGCTCCAGCATCCAATAGACGTTGGACATAAAAGCGTCGCCAAGATCCTTGAACGGCATCTGCCACACCTCGTCCCACGGGGTGAATGAATATACCGTCTCGTTGATCTTGAACAGGATGCGCAGGATCGGCACGATCAGTGCGAACGAGAAGATGTTGAACACCGCCGAAAGGATGTTCAGCACGATTGATCCGGCGAGATATTTCTTGAAAGGCGCGACGTAGCGCTTCATCATTGACCAGAATTCTTTCATTGTCAGAGTATTTTTTCCAACCAGTGGAAGATAAGGAATATTCTTTTGCGTAGTATGTCGTAGTCAAGCGTCTCCGCTGTGTCAGTGACCTTGTTTGTGAGCATAGTGATGCCGGAGGTGAAGACAATGCAGGTGAGTCCGTTCTGGACGTAAACCCGCTGGTCGCCGTACCGGCTGTGGAACATCTCCGTGAAGCTCTTGCTGCCGTAGTAGTTCGTCGCTATGTCCAGCCCGAGTCCCTTGCCTTCGTTCGCCCTTGTCAGGTCGAAGGTGAACTGTCCTCCGCTGAGCATAATGAGGTAATCGTTTCTGTCCTTGTGAACAGGAGCCAGGACGCTGCCGATGATGTCCGGCACGACAACGCTGTGGATTCTGTCCATCGTGATCGGCTCCCCGCTCACCGGGTCTTTCAGGCGGCCGTTCCTGATGTCGTCCATCAGAGCCTCAGCACCCGCCGAGTTCCTTTCCTTGGCGTCGGTGGCGACGAAGATCACATTCTTTCTGTACGATCGTCCCAACTGCTTCATCTTGTTGAACATATCCACCAGACTCAGCATAGCCGCCACTCCCGAGGCGTTGTTGTCCGCCCCTGGATAAAGATTCCCGTCGATGATTCCGTGGCTGTCGTAATGGGCCGAGATGACAGTGTACATCTCCTTTCCTCCGCTTCTTTGGCCGGGAAGGAATCCGATGATGTTGCGCCCCACCAGGCCTTCCACTTTGAACGAGCGGCTCCAGCTTCCGTCGATGGGCATAAGCCCCGCGTCCCTGAAACGCCTTGAGATCCAGAACGCCGCCTCGGTCGCGCCTCTTGTGCCGGTTGCCCTGCCTTTGAATATGGAGTCGGTGAGGAACTCGACCTGCATTCGGAGACTTTCCGACGACACCACCTTCTCGGCGTTTGTCCCGGACGGAATCATTTTCACTGCCGCCCGCTGCGCTCCAAGCTCTGTGGAGAGGGCGGAGAGAAGGAGGAATATGAAAAATTTATGTAAAAAAGTCTTCAAGGCACGAT
>CAYZKZ010000175.1:0-2034 GCA_964479325.1 uncultured Muribaculaceae bacterium | reverse complement strand
CTTTATGGCGTCGCGCTCGTCGTTGATTCTCTTTCTTTCCTCTTCGGTCGCATCCTTGCCAGGCTCGGCAGGGAGTTCCTGCATCGGCGTGATCTTGGACTTGGCCTCAGTGACGATTCCGGCCATCACTGGATTCTCAAGGTTGACGGTGATGTTGAACGACTCCGGCATATTCCCGTAGAAGTTCATCCCGCCGCCCATAGCGCTCATCTCGCGGTAACGTCTCATAAACTCGTTGCGGGTGATGACGACAGGAGCCGCGGTCTCACCGAGGTTGTCCGCCTCGACAAAGTAGTCGTTGTCCTTTGGCAGGACGGCCTTGAAGATCTCGCTGAGGTCATCCTTGTCGGCCTGGGCCATCTCCGGCTTGACTCTCTCGCTCTTAGGGATGAGGTTGTCGATGGTGTCGGAGTCAACGCGGGCGAACCTTGTGTCGGCGATCTTCTGCTCCAGCAGGTTGACATAGTGGGAGTCCAGCTCGCAGTCCATCAGAAGGACATCGTAGCCCTTGTTCTTCGCAGCCTCGATGAAAGCGTACTGCTCATCGGTGTCGGTAGCGTAGAGATAGACGACCTTCTTGTCCTTGTCGGTCTGGTTCTCGGAGATGGCCTTGCGGTAGTCCTCCAGAGAGAAGTACTTGCCGTCCGTGTTCTTGAGCAACGCAAACTTCAGCGCCCTCTCGCAGAACTTCTCGTCGGAAAGCATTCCGTACTCGATGAACAGCTTGAGGTTGTCCCACTTCTTCTCCCAGGCCTCACGCTCGTTCTTGAAGATCTCCTCCAGACGGTCGGCAACCTTCTTTGTGATGTAGGTCGAGATCTTCTTGACGTTCTCGTCGGCCTGAAGGTAGCTTCTGGACACGTTCAGAGGAATGTCCGGAGAATCGATCACACCGTGGAGGAGTGTCAGGAAGTCAGGGACGATGTTGTCAACGTGGTCGGTGACGAACATTTGGTTGCAGTACAACTGGATGTTGTTCTTCTCGATCGCCATTCTGTCCTTGATCTTAGGGAAGTACAGGATGCCGGTGAGGTTGAACGGATAATCGACGTTAAGATGGATGTAGAACAGAGGATCCTCCTTCATCGGATAGAGATCCCTGTAGAACTTCATATAGTCCTCCTCCTTCAGTTCGGAAGGCTTGCGGGTCCACAGAGGCTCGACCTTGTTGATGACATTGTCCTTGTCGGTATCGACATACTTGCCGTCCTTCCACTCCTGCTCCTTGCCGAAGATGACAGGTACCGGCATAAACTTGCAGTACTTGTCCAAAAGCTGCTGGATCTTGCCCTTCGTGCCATAGTCCTTGGCGGACTCGTCATCGAGGTAAAGGGTGATGACCGTGCCTCTGTCGGCCTTCTCGCAAGGCTCCATCTCGAACTCAGGGTTGCCCTCGCAGCTCCAGATGACACCCTTCGACCCTTCCTTCCAGGAGAGGGACTCGATCGTCACCTTCTTGGCGACCATAAACGCGGAGTAGAATCCGAGTCCGAAATGTCCGATGATGTTCTGGTCCTTGTACTTCTCAAGGAACTCTCCGGCCGATGAGAACGCGATCTGGTTGATGTACCTGTCGATTTCCTCCTCGGTCATACCGATACCGGAGTCAATGATTTTCAGCGTCTTGGCGGTCTCGTCAAGCTCGACGCGGACTTTGATGTCGCCCAACTCGCCCTTGAAGTCGCCGCTGGAGGCGATGGCCTTCATCTTCTGCGAGGCGTCAACCGCGTTAGCGACCAATTCCCTCAGGAATATCTCGTGATCCGAATAGAGGAACTGCTTGATGACCGGGAATATGTTCTCGGTCGTCACTCCAATCTGTCCTTTGTTTGCCATAGTATCTTTCTTTTTAAAATTTACGAATATAAAACCGACCCCACCATCTGGCGGAGCCGGTTATATTCAGTCAAAATATGTTCCAATCAGAGTGGACTGACAAATTGTCACTCTCGTTGCCGAAGGGCGGCACTTCGGCAAGCTCAGTGACCGCACTTCGATGGTTGGTGAGCCTGTCGAACCACGGTTGGTGAGCCT
>CAYZKZ010000174.1:0-2238 GCA_964479325.1 uncultured Muribaculaceae bacterium | reverse complement strand
TCAATCACGGTCTCATATCCGACAGGAACAGAATCCTGCCCTGCATCCTCTTCGTTTCTCCTGCTTTGCCCATAGCCTTTCACTCCCAAAAGGGAACCGGTCGCGATGACATCGAAACGTCCGTCTATATGAAATGACTTCAAGGCTGTCCTTGCCTCTTTACATTCTTGAATCTCGTCAAGGATAATGCACGTTTTCCCTTCAATGAAACGACTGCCTTGAATCAAGGCCGAGAGGTTGATAATGATGGTATCTACGTCTATGTTGCCAGTAAAGGCCGACTTCTTGTCAGGTTCGAGAATGAAGTTCATATAGACAACATTATCATAATTCTCATTTGCGAATTTCTGGACAATGTATGTCTTTCCACACTGTCGGATACCTTTTATCACAAGAGGTTTTCTTGTCTCGCTTTGTTTCCAGTCGGCTAAATATTTTTCTATTTTCCGTTTAAGCATAGCGCTATCCTGTTCCAATGGTAAAATTACACTTTTTAGAGCGAATAAACAAAAGATGAGCGCATTTTTTAGAACGAATGACGTTGCGGCTTTGTGGAGAGAGCGGCATCGCATAATACGAAAAGTCCTTGCACCGGAGATACGGCGCAAGGACAAATCCTGTTTGTAAAATCTTACTATCTGACGATTGTGACGTTGTCGCGGATGCCGGCCTCGGTCAACGCATCCTCGATTTTTTGCACAGTGTTCTCATCGCAACCTTTCATCGTTATGGTTCTAAGATTTGCGCAGTCGTAGAACATATTTCCCATATCGGTCACGTTCTTCGTGTCCCATCCTGACAGGTCGAGCGATTCAAGGCTTGTGCAGCCAGCGAACATAAAAGTCATATTGGTCACGTTCTTCGTGTCCCATCCTGTCAGGTCGAGCGAGGATAGGCTTCCGCAGCCGTAGAACATAAAAGTCATATTGGTCACGTTTTTCGTGTCCCATCCTGTCAGGTCGAGCGAGGATAGGCTTCCGCAGCCGAGGAACATACCTTCCATATTGGTCACGTTCTTTGTGTCCCATCCTGTCAGGTCGAGCGAGGATAAGCTTCCGCAGCCGTAGAACATACGTGTCATATTGGTGACGTTTTTCGTGTCCCATCCTGTCAGGTCGAGCGAGGATAGGCTTCCGCAGCCGAGGAACATACCTTCCATATTGGTCACGTTCTTTGTGTCCCATCCTGTCAGGTCGAGCGAGGATAAGCTTCCGCAGCCGAGGAACATACCTTCCATATGGGTCACGTTCTTTGTGTCCCATCCTGTCAGGTCGAGCGAGGATAGGCTTTTGCAGTGGTAGAACATACCTTCCATATGGGTCACGTCCCTGATGTCCAGAAGGGATAGTCCGGCGGTCATCAGTTCTGAGCAGCTATCGAAAGACCAGCCACCAAAGATAAGCCTTATCGGCTTGTTTATGTAGAATTCTGTCAATGATTTGTACCCGGCTCCACCATCTTCTGTTATTTGAAGATCCATCGCTTCGGCCTCGCTGAGGGTGTAGATGGTTCCGACACCGTCGGCGAAGTCGTGCAGGATCTCGATCTCGTTGCCGTCCGGGCCATAGACCTTAAGCCTGTAGAACTCCATTTTCTGGTTGTTGTTGGTCTTGTAACTCAGTACCCCCGGATCCTTGGTTGACTCCACGGCGACGTACCCGGAGGCGATGTCGTAGAGACCTGACGGGTCGGTGACTGCGATCCTGACGCTGGATGAAAGGCCATTCTCCGCATTGGCATTGTAGAGATCGATCGGATCGATGGTCACGGTGAGGATCCCAGTCTCAGCGTCGGCGGAGAAATCCTTGATGTCCAAAGACTTGATGTCTCCAGCCGAGGCTCTGGTGATTGTGTGGACGGCGTTGGCTGTGACCTGCTCCCTGGTGACGCTGCCGGCTGCTGAGTGCGGCCTTACCTCGAACCTGAGTGTGAGGTCGTTGTACTTCTTGAACTCGCCGCCTATCACAGTCACCTCGTACCTCTCCACTCCGTCTGAATATGTCGGGACGAGCGTCAGCGACTGGATCCTGCGCTCGAACCTGTCCTTCAAGGTCTTCAGATCCTTCTCTAAATCGGACACCCGTGTTCCGAGGGCTTCCAGTTTTTTGTCAATGTCCTCTACAACGGAGTTGATTCTGTCGTTGACTGTCTTCACCTCGGCGGCGATCTTCTCGATCATCCGGCCCTCGGCCTCTCCGACGGCGTCCTTGATGGCCTTCTCGTAGGCGGTCTTGATGT
>CAYZKZ010000173.1:0-2510 GCA_964479325.1 uncultured Muribaculaceae bacterium | reverse complement strand
CACTGGTCAATCCGAACGCCCTGAAGCTCCTGCTCCCGAAGAGCACGGGGCAGGTTTCCGCCAAACCTACCGTCACCGTCTCGATCAAGGATTGGGGCGACGACACCTACACCTATCACCTGAACGGAAGCGAGACTCCGGTCCAGTACTCCGAACTGGAGGACGACCTTGTCGAGCTTCTTCAGACTGAGGAGGATCCGACATTCTCCATCTACTCTGACGAGAGCGTGCCGATCAAGGAGGTCGTCACGCTGATGAACATCGCGAAACGCAATCACTACAAAGTGATCCTGGCGACGCAACCTGAATAACGCGCAAGGAATGATGAAACCCTATCTTCGCGACAGACAGAAAGAGGCAAAGGTCTCCACGGTGACCGGGATCGTTCTCACGGTCTCGATCCACGTGCTTGCCTGCCTGCTCTGCGTGTTCACGGGGATGAAGTACATCTATCCTCCGCCTCAGGAGCAGACGTTCCTCGTCGATTTCAGCGAGGACGAGACGGAGCCGATAAGGCGGCAGGACAGGGGACGGCAGCCGCAGGCCGAGGAAATCGACAAGACCAAGCCGGTGGAGCTGACCCAAAGAAGCGAATCTCCGCACAAGGCGGAGAATGCCAACAAGAGCGCGGAGGCAAAACCAGACGACTTCGGGGACGTAGAGACGCCCGTACAGAAAGAGGAGATCAACAGGAACGCATTGTTCCCGGGGATGAGCAAGAAAGACTCATCCAGCGCTCCGCACGGGGCGACCGACCCGAAGAACGAGTTCAAGGCCGGGCATCCTAAGGGCAACGCCTCCAACAGCAAGGCCGAGGGAGAGCCGAACGCCCGCCTGAAGGGCAGGAACACACTTGGGGCGATTCCGAGGCCTGCGTATGCAGAGCAGGACTACGGCACGGTCGTGGTCGATATCTGGGTTGACAACTATGGAAACGTGACGAAGGCTGTTCCCGGAGGTCAGGGAACGACAGTGAACAACTCAAAGCTCTGGGCGGCGGCAAGGGCGGCGGCGATGCAGACGCATTTCAACCAAAGTTCCGACGCACCAGCCCTCCAGCAAGGTACGATAACTTACGTGTTTAAGCTGCAATAACAGACTAACATTTTTATATTCAATTATTTACATTTAATGGCGTGAGCCAAGAACATTATGGAAGAAAATTTCAATGGTGGTCAAGAGAACCACGAGGAGCGTAGGGATTACGCTAAAGAAGGTCAAAAAGCAGGGTATTCATCCGAAGGCAGGAAACTCAGACCAAGAAGGAAGGTAGCGCCTGCCGCATCGTCATCAGCTGACGGAGAGTACAAGTCTTACGACAATCACAGAAGCTACTCAAGCGACAACCGCGGCGGCTACGGCCAGCGCGGAGGTTACCAGAGCCGCGGCGGCAACAACCGGGGAGGATATTCATCCGACCGCAGGAGCTATGGCGACCGCAACGACAACCGCGGTGGCTATGGCCAGCGCAGAAGCTACGGTGACAACTCCGAGAACGGAGAGAGAAGAACTTCATCCTACGGCCGTCCTTCATTCGGTGAGGGTCGTCCGTCTTACGGCCAGCGCAGAAGCTATGGCAACAACTACGACAACAACAACGGAGAGAGAAGGTCATCCTACGGCCGATCTTCATTCGGCGAGGGTCGTTCATCCTACGGAGAGAACCGTCCGTCCTACGGTCAGCGCAGAAGCTACGGTGACAACTCCGAGAACGGAGAGAGAAGAACTTCATCCTACGGCCGTCCTTCATTCGGTGAGGGTCGTCCATCTTATGGTCAGCGCAGAAGCTACGGCTCAAATAATAACAATGAAGGAGGAGAAAGAAGACCGTCATACTCAAGGAAACCGGGATTCGGTGGCCCTAAGCAGGGAGGTTTCTCAGCCGGGAGAGGCGCCGCTCATCCGGGACCTAAGAAATTCGGCCGCAAGGACGAGCCGCATTTCACAGAGGCTGACGAGGCTGGAATCAATCAGATGCTCTCAAGGAAGCCGCAGATTGACTCCGCGCTTTCAGACAACGACAATGTTCCTACACCTATAAAGGAAGAGATACGTCTCAACAAGTACATCGCCAACTCCGGAGTCTGCTCGCGCCGCGAGGCCGACAACTTCATCCAGGCCGGTGTCGTGACCGTTAACGGTGAGGTTGTGACAGAACTTGGAACCAAGGTCAACGTCCTCAACGACGACATCCGTTTCAACGGCGAGAGGCTCAAGGGAGAGGAGAAGGTCTATATCGTGATGAACAAGCCGAAGGGCTTTGTCACAAGCGCGAGCGACCCTCACGCCGAGAAGACCGTGATGGATCTGCTGAAAGGCTGCAAGCTCCGCGTGTTCCCTGTCGGAAGGCTCGACAAGAACACGACCGGCGTGCTGATGTTCACCAACGACGGTGAGATCGCCGAGCAGCTCACCCACCCTTCCTACAACAAGAAGAAGATCTACCAGGTCATCCTCGACAAGCCGCTTGAGGAGGCCGACAAGGAGAAGATCCTCACAGAGGGGCTCAA
>CAYZKZ010000172.1:0-2574 GCA_964479325.1 uncultured Muribaculaceae bacterium | reverse complement strand
AAAAAGACCCGTGGCCGTGAAGACAGCCAGAGGGATGAGGGCTACGACGTTGGAGCTGATGTGATGCAGCTGCTCGGTGGCCCAGAGAAGGATGGTGATGATGAATGTCGCCCAGACGAGTTTGCTCTTCCAATCCTTCTTCTTGTCGTTGGCAGGGATCTCAAGCACGAGCTTCTTGGTCTTGAACGGGAAGAATACAAGCAGGAGCACCCAGGCGAGAAGAATCATAATGATCACGTAAGGGATCATATGGATGCACCAGTCACCGAATGAGACATCGATTCCGGCCTG
Organism: uncultured Muribaculaceae bacterium; assembly: GCA_964479325.1. Classification (GTDB taxonomy): domain Bacteria; phylum Bacteroidota; class Bacteroidia; order Bacteroidales; family UBA932; genus Cryptobacteroides. Next base: position 2,283 of record CAYZKZ010000172.1, on the reverse strand, counting down.
CTCAAGATAACCCTTGGCAGTGGCGTTAGGAGGGGTTCCGATAGGGGTACCGATACCACCGAGGTTGGCTGCCACAGGAATCGAGAGCGCCAGTCCGATCTTACCCTTGTCATCGCTCGGAAGCTTGTGGAGCACAGGAGCGAGGAAGGCAAGCATCATAGCGGCGGTGGCGGTGTTGCTCAGAAACATCGAGAACACGGAGATGATGATGAGGAATCCCAAAAGCACCATCTTAGGCTTTGTTCCGAATATGCTGAGGAGCGACTTCGCCAATGTAACGTCCAGTCCGAACCTCTCGGCCATAATGGCAAGCACGAAGCCGCCGAGGAACAGCATAACGACAGGGTCGGCGAAGGATGACATAATCTTCTTATAGCTTACCAGCTGACCGAACTCAGGGTTGCAGAAGAACCCGAGTCCCTTGTCTGAAACCGTCAGCAAGGCCACAACGATGATCATCACGGAAGTCGCCCAGTTAGGGATGATCTCAAACATCCACATCAAAGCGGCGAACACGAAGAGGGCGATCACACGCTGCTGCACAACAGTCAGCGCGTCGATGCCAAAGAAAGAGACAGGCACACACCACAAGAATAGTGTGACCAGAAGGACAATCGGCAGAAGCACACAGTACTTCACATTGAATTTCTTTTCAGCCATTTCAGTAGTATTGATTATTAATTTTATTATTTCTGGAATTCGAACCTGAGGTCAATCGGGATGTTCTCAAGACGGATGTTCACAAGGTCAGCCTTGAAATCCTCGGAGAGAACGCAGTACTGGTTCTCGAACTGCTCGGCGAACTCATAGTCACCTGTAGCCTGGGTCTTGAGGGCGATTCCGGCGAACTCAGCCACGAGAGAGAGGGTCTTCTCATAGTCGATCGAATATTTTCCGCTGTCACCGCGCTTGAACGCTCCGTTCTGGTTGAGATAGTTGAAGAGCATCACATAAGCCCTTCCAAGCTGGGAAGCCTCACCGAAACGCTCGGAACGGATAAGGTTGGCCACGAATGTGGTGATCGCGTCCTCCTTGGTGATGAGAGCCGGGATCTTGTGGTCGTCAAGCAACTTGCAGACAAAGTACAGCCCAAGGGCGTTAGCCTTGGCGTCCTCCCAAGTGAGAGCCTTGTTGCCGAGAGCCTCGGCCACAGAACCCTTACCGTTGATGGTCTCCTTGACTCCAAGCCCGTGAGAGATCTCGCGGAAAGCGATGTTCCAGTAGAAGGCCTCCTCATCCAGATGATCCTGCTGGTCAGGGCTGAGAACAACAATGCCCACCGGATTCACTACCCTGTTGAACTTCTCAAGCATAATGTTGCGGAGAAGAGCCGTACGGGTGCCGGCCTTGGCCTGGACATCCTCGTTATAAGGAAGGTTGAGCGCGATCAGTTTGATGCCGGCGTTGGCGTGGCCGGAGCAATAGATGGCGTCGTAGGCGTAGATGTCAGAATCGTCGCCAGGCACAAAATTCCTGTACTGCTCCTCGCAAGGGATCTGCTTCTGGAGTTCAGGAAGCATCGACTTGAACTGGTCGAGAACCTCCGTGCGCTTGAGATCCTTGAGGAGCACGTAGGCCTCGTAGGATGTCTTGAGACCGAGAAGACGGTCGTCATTCACCTCGTCAGGGCCGATGATGAGATCCATCTTGCTGTCCGTCATCTCAAGCCAGGCGAGGTCACTGTCGTAGTAGTAGTCCGTTCTGAGAGCGTCAATCTTCTTGAGAAGATAGTTGCGCACGCTCGGTTTAATCGTGATGTCGGCAGCGGCCTTGAGGTAATTGCAGATCTTGTCGATGTTGTACTCGAAAGCGTCGTGATACCAGACGGAGGTGAGTTTGCCGTCCGCGCCGCGCCTGATCAATGAGTAAGGACTCGTCTTCGCAGGATCAGCAAGGGAGTCAAACTCAGCCTTGGTCATATCCATCGGATAGAAATTGGCTCCAAGAGGGTTCTCACCGAATCCATCGATGAAAGCCTTGCCGTCGAGACGATCCCAAGGGCCGTAGTTGATGAGGGCATATTCCCTAAGGTCAGCGTCCTTCAACGACTCTATCCGCCTCTTGTCACCGAAGCACTGCATCCAGTAGATGCTGTCTGCCTGGTCGGCGGCGAACTTGTAGAGATTAAGGACTTCTTTACCGTTGTCCGTGATACCGGAAAGGTCAGGCGACGCGATTCTCACGAGTGCGTACGAATCGACCTTCTTCTGGACAGCGGTCTTCGGCTCCGTGTTGCAGGAGGCCACAAGAGCGATCAGCATTAATGCCAGAGCGGTTCTTTTC
>CAYZKZ010000171.1:0-2645 GCA_964479325.1 uncultured Muribaculaceae bacterium | reverse complement strand
AAGAAGCTGTTTAAATTAACGTCAGATCAGCGAGATAAGGACAGAGACCCAATGAGCCGCGAAGGCTGCTGCGAGACCGCCGATCGTGTGGGCGAGAATCGCTTTCGGGGTAAGCTCGCGAAAGCCGAGCGAGTCGAGCATAGCGGTGTGCGTGCTGAGGAATCCGCTCCAGCACATTCCGATGGCCGTGAAGACAGCGATGGCGTTGCCGTCGGCCCAGCCGTTGGCCACGAAATTAGGAACAAGGCTGAGGGCGGCGCCGACCGCTCCGAGTGAAGTTATCGGGAACGCCACAAGGTGAGGGTCATTGAATCCGAACAGAGCCTTGAAGACAAAGTCTATCTTGTCAGCGAGCCACGGGAGAATCTCCACACCCTCGTAGGCGGCGCCGGTGTAGGCTCCGGAAGCGGAAGGCCCGAACGTAAGAATCATCACGAACGTGGAGATGATCAGCACTCCCGGAATGATGGACATTCCCACCTCGACACCGGAGCGTCCTCCGTCAAGAAGACAGTCCAGAATCCTGGTGAACATCGACTTCCTGTTCTCCTCCTTGTCATCAGCCTCCACTTCCTCAAGCCCTTCGCAGGCCTCCTCCTCACGGTACTGTGGGAAAGCCTTCAGCGTGAACCGCTGCATAAGCCTCGTCGAGACAATACAGCCGCAGAACGCGCCGAAAAGTCCGATGAGGGATTCCTTGAAGAAACCCTGCCCCATCATAAACACGATCACGATAAGTCCCATTCCGAACGCCGTTCCGAAATTGGTCAGCGAAATCAGCTGGTATTTCTTGAAGTACTGGCTGAACCGCTTGTCCTTCGAAAGAGAGATGATGGCCGGATTGTCGGACAGGAATGTCATCACAGCGCCGAGGGAGGCCACGCCCGGCAGGTTGAAAAGCGGCTTCATCAAAGGCCTAAGCAGTTTCTCCAGCAGAGAGACCACGCCGAACTCAGCGAACAGACGGCTGAGGGCGCCCATCAGCACACAGATGGACATCAGGTAGAAAACCGTGTTCAGAAGCAGGTCGTGAGCCGTCTTCATCACCGTGTTCAACATATTCGCCATTCCCATCGACACTCCCAGATAGGCGAAGAAACCGATGACAATGACGAGACAAATCACCCCGCTGAGGATCTTGGACGAGGATTTTTTCTTTGGATTGCTCATAAAAAGGTTTGTAAGGTGATGATAACCAATGATTATCGATTGTTCAGATTCATCCTCCACGTAAGGCCGACACTCGCCACCTGCTGGTCAGCGAGCAACGCCCCGGCCGGATTGCCGTTCTTCCCGAAAGAGTGACAGAATGTCGCGTGAAGACGGATTCTCTTGTCGGAGAGAGGGAAATACTCCACTCCGCAGCCGACCCTCCCGACCGAAGTACCCGGCATAACGCACCAATCCCCCTCCTCATTCAGGTCGTTGCGGTCGTAGCTGGCCTTTCCGAAGACACTCAGCCTGTCGCTGAATGAATATCCCACCTTCCCTATCACGGTGAAATCCCTGAGGAAAGAGACCTTGTCCATCAGCGACCTATTCATAAAGTCAGCGAACACGGAGAAACGCCCGAGAGAGAAATGGTTGCCAAGGGCTATGTAGTTGATGAACCGCCCCGGTAGGTACTCGATGAAGTTGAGCGACCAGATGGAGTCGAAACAGCCGTGGGAGCCGTTCCACATCAGATTGTAGGCGTAAAGGTCGCTCCCCTCCCGCCGGAATGGACTCTGGCAGAACTGGAGACGGAGCATATCCTTGCCGCCGTCAAATGAATATCCCGCATTAGCCCCCATCTGGTAGCAGGCGATGTTGCTGCAATATTCCGAAAGGAAGTAGATATCCACAGGCGCAAGGTCATACTCATAGCCTCCTATCTCGACAATCTGCTTGCCGCCGGAGAAACTCCAATGCTCGTCCGGCCTGTAGGTCAGGTAGAGGAAATCAGTGGCGTTGAAGAAACTCTCGCTTCCGTGTCCTCGATAAAGCCGCTGGCGGTAATTATACGAAAAATGTTCGTTGAACTCCCCGTTGAGGAGAATACTGACATTCTTGCCCTTGAATCCGCAGTTGTCCTTGACCGACTCGCCGTCAAGATACTCCCGCTGGTAATCCACTCTGGTCCAAAGCCCGACATTCAACAACTTCTCCTGCGCCGAAACCGGCAGGATTACAAAAAGTAACAAAAATGCTGTAATCAGCGGCCTTTTGATACGCATACGACACTATGTGGTTCAAATTTCCGACAAAATTAAGCATAAAAACGAGAATGCCAAACAGACCGCCACAAACAAAAATCTCCTCCGGTCAACTTTGACTGGAGGAGATTCCATTTTCTGTTGAATGCCAAGGGATTAACCCCTGCGCACCAAATTACTCAGCTTTTCCGTTTGAACCAAGAACGTCAACGATCTTGTGCTCGTAGAGCTTCTTCATCTCGTCGCGGGCTGGTCCGAGGTACTTTCTTGGATCGAACTCACCTGGCTTCTCGGCGAAGACCTTGCGGACAGCCGCGGTCATAGCCAGACGGGAGTCAGAGTCGATGTTGATCTTGCAGACAGCGCTCTTGGCGGCCTCGCGGAGCTGCTCCTCCGGGATGCCAACCGCATCAGGAAGCTTTCCGCCGTACTGGTTGATGATGTCAACAT
>CAYZKZ010000170.1:0-2733 GCA_964479325.1 uncultured Muribaculaceae bacterium | reverse complement strand
TAGAAGTTCTCCCAGACGGCCTTTGGCTGCAAATCTTTAATTGTCATAGCGTTATTCTATTAATATGTGAATGATTATTTCGAAAGCGGGAAATAGCCCTCTGTACCGAGCTGATAGACGGCTATCCTGTCCTGAAGAAGCGAGGTGACTCCGTCGGAAAGGCGGACAGTGCAGATGGCCGGAATCCTGTAGATGGCCACATTGGTCTTCGACTGCACGGCCTTGCCGGAAGCCTCTCCGATCGCCTGAGGGATGACCTCCAGCAGGTAAGGCTTGCCGGACATATTGTCGGCGGAGACGATTCCGTCTGTGTCGGAGATTCTGAAAGCGACGTAGGTCTGTGACTTTCTGTTCTTGTCAGGAACGACGTCGCATTTGAGTTTCTGGGTCTGGAAGTCGCTGTAGCCTATGAACATAGACATATACTCTTTCTCCAGCGAAACGATCTCCTTGAGAGCCGCCCCCATAGCCTCGCCGCTGTAGGTCGCGTCGGTGTCGCCCGTCACGATCTGAACCCTCTTCTGACGGAGGTTGAAGATCATATCGGCGGCCTCCTTAGCTCTCTGCTCCAGGGATTTCTGCACGATCATATTCTGCTGCACGGCTATACGGTTGTAAGACGCGTCCTCCTTGACCCCGCGGTAAAGGGTGGCGGCCTCGGAGGTAAGGTTGGAGCTTACGCCCTTGCCGTTGAAGTCGGCCCCGGTCTGTGTCGTGAACCTCCATTCGGAGCTTTCGCCGAAATTACCGTCAGCCACGGCGACCAGACCCTGCGAGGTAAGGGACAGGAAAGACTGCGTGGCCTTGTCCGGATTGACATAGTAGCGGAAATTCTGGTCAGCCTCGATGTAAGGGGTCATCCTGACCGTGCTGATGGTGCAGGTGGTCTGATCGGACTGACGCGCGTCCACACCGAGGTACTTCTGCGCGAATTTGGCGTAAGGGCCGGCGTAGAAATATTCACGCACAGCCTCCACCTCGATTGTGATGGTGGTCTGAGGAAGGGCGTAGGAAACGGTTCCGACCGGATCCTGGGCCGAGGCCGCGCCGACCGGCAGGAAAGCCGCGGCGAGACCGGCAAGAATAAATCCGAGATGATGATTCTTCATATTCATAAAATTATTGTCATTTCCATCTTTTGTGCGTCCAAAGGTAATTCTCCGGATGCCTTTCCAAATCAGCCTGAAGCAGGTTGTAATACACCTGCATTATGGAGTGAGGGGACATCGTCGAAGCGTCCCGGCATATTTCCGTGAAGGTCCACTCGTAGTGGCCGCGGGAGACCGGGGTCAGGCTCATATAGAAGACGCTGTAGTGCAGTTTGTGGGCTATGGAAGCGCCGCCGAGCATCGTTCTGGTCGGTTGGTGCATAAAAGTCACCTCATCGTTCACGGTCGAATTGCTGTAGGGACACTGGTCGGCCGGGATGATGTAGATCTTCTTGTCATTCCTGTGCGAGAGGGCGAAACGAAGGAGATTCACGGAACTGACGTAGCCGGTGTAGCCGTAGCGAAGGACGGGGGCGCACCTGTTGACCCTCATTATCTCGTCCCACATCTTGCTGCTCAACGGCTTATAGACCGCGATGACATCATTGACATCCAAGACTCCCCTCTCAGCCTCCGGACGGTAGTCGTAGTTCAGGCAGCCGCCGGTCAGTTCCCAGTTGCCGAAATGGCTGTTGAGCACAACCACCCCGGGGCTTACCTCAAGGGCGGCCTCCACCTTACCGATGTTGGTGTATTCCACCAGATGTTTCCTGCGAAGCCTCTCAGGATTGCGGCAGCCGCCGAACCAGATGGCCTCGGCAAGGACCTCGCCGAAATGCTTGTAGAAAGCGTCGGAGATCCGCGCCAATTCCTTGTACTTCCTGTCCGGGAAAGCTCTGGCCAGGTTGATCATCACAACATCGCGGCGATAGTGCAGGACATCACGGAGCAGCCAAGAGAAGAATCCAGCCCAAGCGTAGTGGAATCCTAACGGCAGCGCCGAGACAGCCCGCAAAAAGACCTGCATCAGTTTTGTCAATATCTTCATCTGTCAACAATCTGTCGCATACAAGGCAAATATAGTGAAAGACACGTTGAATATGAAATTTTATTGAGGCTACTTCATCAGCGACGGCTTCCGGACACAAAAATTTGGAGAGTCGGGGAGTTTTGACTATATTAGTGATTTGTTAGGCTGCGTCTGCCAAAGCGAGGCTGGCTTGGAGGCCACGGAGAGGACACGCCGGAGGTGCGGGGCATCCCCGCGGGAACCGCCGACGGACGGGACGGAGACAAGACTATTAAGAACAAATTATAACACAAACAAAATTACAAGTAAAACAACATTTTATGAAAGGACATCCTAAAGGTCTGATTTCCGCCGCGCTGAGCAATATGGGCGAGCGCTTCGGGTACTACATTATGAATGCGGTTCTCACCCTCTTCCTTTGCTCCAAGTTCGGACTCAGCGACGAGACAGGAGGACTTATCTACTCCTTCTTCTATGCGGGAATCTACATTCTCAGCCTCGTCGGAGGAATCATCGCCGACCGGACCCAGAACTACAAGGGAACCATCCAGAAAGGTCTCATCATTATGGCATTGGGCTATGTGGTCCTCTCCGTTCCGATCCTCGCGACTCCGGAGAACAAGTCCTGGCTTCTTCCGCTGACTTGCTTCGCCCTCTTCCTCATCGCCTTTGGCAACGGTCTCTTCAAGGGCAACCTCCAGGCCATCGTAGGAC
>CAYZKZ010000169.1:0-2805 GCA_964479325.1 uncultured Muribaculaceae bacterium | reverse complement strand
CACGTCTATGACGGACAGAACTGGCTCTACATCAATCTTCCTGTGGATAGGATCAAGGAGATGGCTATCGCTTCGATCAAGGACAACACGGCGATGTACTTCTCCTGCGACGTGGGCAAATTTATGGATCGTCAGAAAGGCACTCTTGACCTGAACAATTTCGACTACGGCTCGCTTTTCGGAACTACCTTCCCGATGGACAAGCGTCAGAGGGTGCAGACCCACGCCAGCGGATCGTCCCACGCGATGACGCTCATCGCTGTCGATCTGAAGGAGGGCAAGCCTGTGAAGTGGATGGTCGAGAACAGCTGGGGCGCTGATTCCGGCTACAAGGGCAACCTGATTATGACCGACGAATGGTTTGACAACTATATGTTCCGTCTCGTCGTCGAGAAGAAGTACGTTCCCGCCGATGTGCTGAAGATGCTCGACCAGAAACCGACACTTCTCCCGGCCTGGGACCCGATGTTCCTTCCGGAGGAATAGTGGTTCGGCAGGCTCACCAACCTTGTTCGATGCTTCGACAAGCTCAGCAACCGCAGGCTCAGCAACCGTGGTTCGGTGCTTCGACAAGCTCAGCAACCGCAGGCTCACCAACCTGGTTCGATGCTTCGACAAGCTCAGCAACCGCAGGCTTAGCAACCGTGGTTCGGTGCTTCGACAAGCTCAGCAACCGCAGGCTCACCAACCAGGTTCGGTGCTTCGACAAGCTCAGCAACCGCAGGCTCACCAACCAGGTTCGATGCTTCGACAGGCTCAGCAACCTGTTGATTGACGGATTCACCGGCAGCGGTCGCTGAGCCTGTCGAAGCGCCCTTCAAAACTACCAAACACCACCGTTTAGACAAATCTCAAACGGTGGTGTTATTTGTAATATTCAGTATATTCAGTGATTGGATTGAGCGCCAGCCCTCTGACTATTTCCGCTTGACCGCGGCGAAGACGGCGATAAGGCACAGTGTAAGGACTTCGGACACCGGAAGTGCCAGCCATATTCCTGAATTGCCGGCAAGCAGCGGCATAATCAGAAAACTCGGAATCAGGAAGACGATGCCCCTCGCCAATGAATATATCGTCGCGGGCAGCGCCCTTTCAACGCTCTGGAAGTAGCCGATGATGGTGACATTGACAAGCAGCGGAATGAATGCCGCCGCCATCAGCGGAATGCCGTCGGTCGCCAATGCATACGCCTGTGTGGTCTTTTCGAGGAACAGTGCGGCCACGTACTTGATGCCGAATGCCATTGCCAAGGAAATGATGATTCCCATCCCTACCGCCACCATCAGGGCGACTCGTCTGGCCTCCCGGACTCGTGAAGTGTTGCCGGCTCCGTGGTTGTAGCTGATGATAGGCTGAGCGGACTGTGCGATGGCGTTGCCGGTCATAAACACGAAAGGCATTATGTAGCAGGCGATTGAGAAAGCGGCCACTCCATCCTCGCCTAAGTAGCGCATAAAGACGTAGTTGCCGATGAACATCAGCATCGCTATGCTCATCTCACCTAAAAAGGCGGAGATTCCAAGTTTGAACTGGTACCAAAGGTTGCGGGCGGTCAGCATAAGGCTTTTCATACTCATCTTCAACTTGTACAGATGCAGTGTCTTGGTGAAGAAGAGAATATAGACGATGACCATCAGCGCTCCGCTCCAGCATCCGATGAATGTGGCGATCGCGATGCCTTCAAGTCCCCATCCGCAGACGAACAGCAGCACATAGTCGAGAACGACGTTGATGATGGACGGCAGCGCCGAGCTGAGCATCGCATAGTTAGGCGACCCGTCCAGACGGATGATCAAAAGCCCGACGGATTGCAGGAATATGGCGGTGAAGGCTAACGAGAGCCATTTTTGGTAGGTAAGCACGTAGGGGAGCAGACGGTCGGAAGCGCCGAGCAGATAGGCTGACTTGACGCTGAATGTCTGCACGACAGCCGCGATCAGTATTGTCACAAGGATGCCGAATCCGAGAGTCTGTGTGACGTTGATGTTGGCGGCCTTGACATTTCCCTGCGAAAGATGAACAGATGCGACGACCGAGCATCCAATTCCGAACATCAGTCCGATGGCGCTCATTGTCAGCCAGAATGGACAGAAGATGTTAACCGCGGCCAATGCGTCGCTTCCCACTCCGTGTCCGACGAACACCCCGTCGATGGTCGTCATCACGGACATACACAACATCCCGAGCAGAGTCGGGACAAGAATCTTACGGAACAGCACCGGAATGCTGTCAGACCCGAAATCAATTGCGTCTCTTCTCATAATCTAAGCGTACTAATATTAAAAAAGCCCGCAAAGGTGGGTCAAATATTCTGAATATGCAAATTTCAGAAAGTCAGTGTGCAGATAAGGCCTTTGTACTGGCCTGACACAAACGGCGAGACGCAAGTATTGCTTAGGCTGGAACTTCTGTAGAAAACCTTGCGCAAGGAGGGATAAAGCCAGTACGCCGCCTCGGCGCTGAGTATTCCGACACCCGCTCCGGCGAGTACATCCGTCAGCCAGTGCCTGTTGTTGTACATCCTCATAAATCCTGTGAAGGCAGCGACTGAATATCCCGCCACCCCGATCCACGGAGACACATCCTGATACTCTCTGCGCAGCAGTTCCGCACCCATAAAGACTGTGGCCGTGTGTCCTGAAGGAAAAGAGTTCTTGGTGCTTCCGTCAGGCCTCATCACCCTGGCGGCACTCTTAGTCACGTTGACCGTCAGACCCATAAGTGAATATGCCGTCCCAAGAATAATGGTCAACCTGTTGGTTGAATTAAATTAGTGAATATTTTATCTGTCCAATCGGACGATGA
>CAYZKZ010000168.1:0-2913 GCA_964479325.1 uncultured Muribaculaceae bacterium | reverse complement strand
CGTTCGCCGGGTGTGTTCTTCGACCAGAGTATGCACGCCAACGGAACGAAGCTCTATTCAGCCAGAATCATCCCGTTCAAGGGTTCCTGGATTGAATTCGCGACGGACATCAACAATGTGATGTACGCCTACATCGACCGTAAGAAGAAGCTGCCTGTGACGACACTTCTGCGCGCGATAGGCTTCAACTCAGACAAAGACATCATTGACATATTCGGTCTCGCCGACGAGGTAGAGGTCAACGAAGAGAACCTTAACGAGAACAAAGGCAGGAAGCTTGCCGCCAAGGTGCTTAAGACCTGGACCGAGGATTTCGAGGACGAGGACACCGGTGAGGTCATTCCGATCGAGAGAACCATCCCTATCGTGGAGAGAGGCGAGGTTCTGGACGATGACACCATCGCCAAGATCACCGACACCGACGTCAAGTCAATCCTTCTCCAGAAGGACGAGACCAACTCGAATGAATATGCCATCATATTCAACACTCTTCAGAAGGATCCTACCAACACTGAGATCGAGGCTGTAAACTACATCTACAAACAGCTCCGCAATTCTGAACCGCCTGATGAGGCTACCGCAAGAGATGTCATCGACAAGCTTTTCTTCTCGGAGAAAAGGTACGATCTCGGCAATGTGGGAAGGTTCCGTCTTAACAAGAAGCTTGGCCTGACCACCGATCCTGAGATCAGGGTTCTCACCAACACGGACATCATCGAGATCATCAAGTATCTCATCCAGCTCATTAACTCAAAGGCTACGGTGGATGACATCGACCACTTGAGCAACAGACGCGTGCGCACTGTCGGCGAGCAGCTCGCCAACCAGTTCAGCGTTGGTCTCTCAAGAATGGCGAGGACAATCCGCGAGAGAATGAACGTAAGGGACAGCGAGCAGTTCAATCCGATCGACCTGATCAACGCGAAGACCCTGTCTTCCGTGATCAACTCTTTCTTCGGAACAAGCCAGCTGTCACAGTTTATGGACCAGACCAACCCTCTGGCCGAGGTTACTCACAAGCGTCGTCTCTCGGCCCTTGGTCCTGGCGGTCTGTCAAGAGACAGGGCCGGATTCGAGGTCAGGGACGTGCACTACACCCACTACGGAAGGCTCTGCCCTATCGAGTCTCCTGAAGGTCCGAACATCGGACTTATCTCGTCACTCTGCGTCTATGCGCGCATCAACCAGCTCGGATTCATCGAGACCCCGTACCGAGAGGTTCACGACGGAAAGGTTGATCTGACTGACAAGGGCTGGCACTATATGACGGCCGAGGAGGAGGAGAACAAGCTTGTCTCCCTCGCCAAGGTGAAGATGGAGGATGACGGAACAATCAAGGAGGACAGAATCCAGTGCCGTCTTGAGGCCGACTTCCCTGTGGTGTCAAAGGAGCAGGTTGACTATATGGACGTGGCTCCTAACCAGATGGCTTCCGTGGCCGCGTCGCTTATCCCGTTCCTTGAGCACGATGACGCGCACCGCGCCTTGATGGGTGCGAATATGATGCGTCAGGCCGTTCCGCTTCTCCGTCCGGAGTCTCCGATCGTCGGAACAGGCCTGGAGGAAAGGGTCTGCCTCGACTCAAGGACACAGTATGTGGCCGAGAGAGAGGGTGAGGTGACCTACGTTGACGCGAAGGAAATCAGGATCAAGTACAACAGGACCGATGACGAGAAGTTCGTCTCATTCGCTCCTGAGGAGACTGTCTATACTCTTCCTATATATAGAAGGACCAACCAGAGCACGACAATCACCCTTAAGCCGATTGTTCGCAAGGGTGACAAGGTTGTCGGCGGTCAGGTCCTGACCGAAGGCTATGCCACACAGAACGGCGAGCTGGCCCTCGGACGCAACCTCAAGGTCGCCTTTATGCCTTGGAAGGGTTACAACTACGAGGATGCCATCGTTCTCTCTGAAGAGATGGTCAAGTGGGACATCCTCACATCCGTTCACGTCGATGAGTATCTCACCGAGGTCCGCGAGACCAAGCGTGGAATGGAGGAGCTTACGTCCGACATCCCTAACGTCAGCGAGGACGCCACCAAGGATCTTGACAAGCAGGGTATCATCAGAATCGGAGCGCACATCGAGCCGGGTGACATTATGATCGGTAAGATCACACCTAAGGGCGAGAGCGATCCGTCACCTGAGGAGAAGCTTCTCAAGGCCATCTTCGGCGACAAGGCCGGTGATGTGAAGGACGCTTCGCTTAAGGCTAATCCTTCCCTCAGCGGAACAGTCATCAAGACAGCTGTTTATGCTAAGGCCGCCAAGGAAGGCAACAGAAGAACCGCCAAGAGTGACCAGAAGGCTCGTCTCGATCTGATTCAGGAGGAGTTCGACAAGAAGGCCAGCAAACTGTACGCTGACTTCTTCAAGAGGCTCACTGTCCTGACAAAGGGCAAGAAGAGCGCCGGAATCAACGACCTTTACGACGTGGAGGTGATCGCCAAGGGCAAGGAAATCACGGCCGAGAAGCTCAAGACCATCGATTTCCAGAACATCAACTCCAGCAAGTGGACATCTGACGACTACACCAACCATCTTATCCAGGAACTCATCAACAACTACTGCCTCACCTACAAGGTGGCTGACGCGGAGTGCAAGAGACAGATGGACAAGGTTAAGGTAGGTGACGATCTCCCTAACGGAGTGATGCAGCTCGCTAAGGTCTATATCGCTAAGAAGAGGAAGATCACCGTCGGTGACAAGATGGCCGGACGACACGGAAACAAGGGTATCGTGGCGAAGATTGTCCGCCAGGAGGATATGCCGTTCCTTGAGGACGGAACTCCTGTTGACATTGTCCTCAACCCTCTGGGCGTGCCTTCCCGAATGAACCTCGGTCAGATCTACGAGACCGTTCTCGGATGGGCCGGAGCAAGGCTTGGCCTGAAGTTCAGCACCCCTATC
>CAYZKZ010000167.1:0-2966 GCA_964479325.1 uncultured Muribaculaceae bacterium | reverse complement strand
CTATCCTCGAAAATACTTCCAAACCTTTACCAACTTATTTTTTAACGCTTACTAAAAACAAAAAACCTGGAGTCTCACGACCGCAGGTTTCTTTCATTTCATTTGGCTTAAAAGATTCTTGTTTGTGACGATATCACTTTCACTAACGCAAAGGTACGGGCAAATACCGACCGGGGCAATACCAACAAATAGGGAATTATCAAGTAGAAAATTACCAAATAGGGAATTATTGCTAAATTTGTCGGTTTTTAATAGAGATAGATATGAATTTTTCGGGAGTATTGGTCGGAGCCGCCACGTTTCTTATTATAGGAATATGCCATCCGATCGTGATTAAGATGGAGTATCATTGGGGAAAAGGCAGCTGGTGGCTGCTGTTGGTCGCGGGCCTCGCGTTCGCCGCCGCATCCATATTCATTGACGGCGATGTCCTTTGCACGGTTCTTGGAGCCGCCGCGTTTTCTTGCTTCTGGGGCATCCTTGAGGTGTTTGAGCAGGAAAAGCGTGTGCTGAAGGGGTGGTTTCCGGAGAATCCCGCCCGTCACGACTACTATGAGTCGCTCAGGAATAAATCAAATGTCAAATAAATAATATGAACTTCAAACTTTTGCCAGCATTGGCGATAGCCGCTGCCCTTTCAGGAATGACAGGGGCCTCGGCTCAGAAAAAAGCGATGGACCACGATGTCTATGACTCGTGGCAAAGCGTGTCCGACATCCAGAAAAGCGATGACGGCAACATCCTTGTGTGGTGCGTCAATCCACAGGAGGGTGACGGAGTACTCTATGTCAGGAATATGACTCCGTCGAAGAAAGGCAAGCCCTCTTGCCGGGAAATCAGCATTCCACGAGGGTCACAGGCATCTCTTGACCCTCAGGGCAAATGGCTTTACCTCAGGATAAAGCCACAGTTCGCCAAGACCCGTCAGGAGAAGATTGACAAGAAAAAGGCCGAGAATATGACGAAGGACACCCTTGCGGTCGTGGATCTCGCTTCAATGACGGTTAAGAAGTACGGCCGTGTCGATTCCTACACGACCGGTTCTCTGTCAAAGCCTTACGTCGCCTACAAATCCACTTGGAAGCATTTCAAGGACACCTCGGACAAGAAAGGAACGGAGAAATCCGGACTGATTGTCCTGAATCCGGCTAATGACCGGAAGGACACAATCAAGCACATCGACTCCTATTCCTTCAATCAGGACGGAACTGTGCTTGTGATGACATCCAAGAAGGACAAGAAGGATTCGCTTTCGGTCACCGCCTTGCTGATCGCCCGTGAGCCGGCCTTGATCGACACCCTTGCCAAGGGTGCGGAGACGTACAGCCGCCTGACATTCAGCGACGCCGAAGACCAGCTCCTTTTCCTTGGATCGACGGACAAGAGCAAGAACCGCAACAAATGTCAGTCTCTGTACCTGACAAGCATCAAGGCTCTCAAGACTGGTAAGAAAGCCGTTCCGTTCACGCCGGACAGCACGACGGTTGTCAGCAAGGACGGCAAGTGGGCATATTCAACCAAAGAGATCGTCGCCCAGGGTACGAAGGTCGAAGGCACTCCGGGCTGGACGCTCAACGAGAACACCGAGCTTCAGTTCACTCCTGACGGCAAGCGCGTCTTCCTCGGAGTCGGTGCGATCCGACCTGCCAAGGACACGACCATCGTCGATTTCGAGACCGCTCAGCTTGACATCTGGAACTGGGACGCCATCCTCACACCTCCTCAGCAGAGACTGAACGTCAACAAGAAGCTGAAGAAGACATATTCAGCGACCATCGACCTTTCCGAGCCGGGAAGGATCGTGCCGCTGACCACCTCCTATTTCGACAACATCCGCCTTCTGAACGGCGGCCTTTCCGAGTGGGTGCTTTCAGGAGACAACACCAAGTACGAGCGCACAAGCGTCTGGGACTACAACAACAAGTACGACTTCGCCCTTGTCAATGTCAGGGACGGCTCCAGAAAGATTGTGGCCGAGGGACTTGACGTTGGTCGTTTCGATGTCTCGCCGACAGGAAAGTACCTTGTCTGGTTCGACAACGCTGATATGAACTGGTACACCTACAACACCCTGGCCGGCGAGAAGGCCAACCTTACAGCCCGGACGGGCGTGCCGTTCTACGACGAGGAGGACGACCATCCGACCGCGGCACCGGCGCACGAATTCTCTCCAAAGTGGTACAAGGACGAGGACGCTGTCCTGATCATTGACCGCTACGATGTCTGGAAGTTCGCTCCTGACGGATCATCGGCTGTCAACCTCACCGGAGGGACAGGCCGTCAGACTCACAACCGCTTCAAGATCGTCGATCCTAAGCCTGACACCAGAAAGCCGAACGCGCGCCGCTGCGGAGTCATCAAGCCGCTTGACCCTAAGCAGACCGTCTTCCTCAGCGTCTTCAACGAGGAAACTCAGGAATATGGCTACGGAAGCCTTAACCTCGCCAAACCGGCCAAGACCCTGAAGTACTTCACCGACACGGTCAGCTTCAAGTACATCGCAGGTACTTTGACCACGGACAGGCTCTTCTTCCAGAAAGGAAACTTCAGAAACTGCTACGACCTTTACTACACGGATGACTTCTTCGCCACTTCGACGAAGGTCACATCTGTCAATCCTCAGATGGCGGACTACCGCTGGGGACGCGCGGAACTATTCCGCTGGAACGCCTACGACGGCACTCCGCTGAAGGGTCTGGTGTATATTCCTGATGGGGTGAAGGAAGGGGAGAAGCTCCCTGTGATGATCTACTTCTACGAGAAGAACTCCAACAACCTCTACACGTTCTGGACTCCGGCTCCGTCACGCTCTATCGTGAACATTCCGTTCTACACCTCAAGAGGCTACATCGTCTTCGTCCCTGACATCGTCTATCAGGTCGGCCACCCTGGCGAGAGCGCCTACAACTGCATCTGCGCCGGAGCCGAGGCTCTTTGCGAGAAGTACCCGATCGCTGACAAGAGCA
>CAYZKZ010000166.1:0-3008 GCA_964479325.1 uncultured Muribaculaceae bacterium | reverse complement strand
CGAAGAACCGAAAATAAATATCTCGGAACCCTTGCGAAATTCATAAGAATATATATGAAAACAGTACCGAATATCAAAAAGTACTCCCAAAACCTCAGGCCGAACACCGCATTAATCACCTGCGCGGATGATGGGAAAGCACGGACTGCTGCCAGGTGGAGGAGTCGATGTGGGTGTAGATCTCGGTGGTGGTGATGTTCTCGTGGCCAAGCATATCCTGAACCACCCTAAGGTCGGCTCCGTTCTCGATCAGATGTGTGGCGAAGGAGTGACGGAAGGTGTGCGGAGAGATCTCCTTGTGGATTCCGGCGAGCATAGCCTGACGCTTCACGATGGAGAACATCGAGACACGGCTCAAGGACTTGCCGAAACGATTGAGGAAAAGGATGTCCTCGAACTCCCTGCCGGCGGCCTCAGGCCTTACGGCCAAATAGTTCCGCACGGCGGAGGAAGCCATCTCCCCCATCGGGACAATCCTCTCCTTGTTTCCCTTTCCGACAACCCTCACGAACGACTCGTCAAGATAGACGCAGGATATTCTCAATCCCACCGCCTCCGAGACGCGGAGACCGCACCCGTAAAGAACCTCAAGAATAGCCCTGTCCCTCTTCCCTGTCCAGGAAGAAAGGTCAACCGACTCCATAATGGCATCCACCTCACTGACAGACAGCACTGTCGGGAGATAGCGGCTCATCTTGGGAGAGTCAATCGGATCACACGGGTTCTCCTTGCGCTCCCCTTCCAGAATCTGCCAGTCGAAGAAGGACCGCAGAGAACTCAGAAGACGCGCCTGCGACCTTTTCGAGACCCCGTCAAGAGACGAGAGATAATCACCGATAACCTTCGCGGTCACTTCGGAAGGAAGCGCATCCACCGCGTCGAAAAACTTCCTCACATCAGACGAATACGATGCCACCGTGTTCGGTGACATCGCTCGTTCGATCCTCAGGTACGAGGAATAGTCCTTGAATATTCTTTCTGTCAGATCCACGACCTGAATTAAAGAGTCCTGTATTTCTTGCCGTAGTCAAGCTGCTGCTGGAGGTAGTCATCCACGTACTCGATCCTGTAGTCCACGATCTTGCCGTCCTTCTCGACAGGAATGATGTCCGGGTTGACGAAACCTCCGTAAGGCTTGAGATCCAGCGCCGCGTACCTTTCCAGAACCTCTTTGTGAAGCTGAGGGTCGATGTTGACCGCGTAAGTCTCCACGAGATCCTTTCCGGCGGCGAAATCGCCCTCGGACTTGATTCTCTGGATCTCGGCCAGAAGTTGGGCGAACAGGCCGCGGAGAGCCTCGTAGTCATTGACAACGAAATAGGTCTTGCCGTCACGCACCTTCTTTTCGATGACACCGTTCGCGGCTCCCTTCTCGTAGCACCACTCGGCGATCAGCTTGCGGTTCTGCATGTGGGCCTCGGTGTTCTGTTTGCCAAGCTCGACACGGGTGAACTGAACGAACAGACCATTCCTGATGTAGTTTGAATAGGCCGGTTTGTAGGCCTCCGCGTCCGGCATAATGCCAAGTTCGACAAGTTTAGGGTCAGCCATGTAGTAAAGGCCGAACAGGTCAGCCCTGGCTTCCTCAAGTGTTGACTGGTACTCGCCCAAAGCCGTTGACGAGACGCCAGGAAGAAGCTGTCCCGAACCGTGGCCGAGGCACTCGTGAAGGTCGGTGTGGATCTCGTCCGTGTAGGCACCGTACTTCTTGTAGGCGTCGATCTCGGCCTGGTCGTAGGCGAACTCCGTCAGAGTGCTCTTAGGCGACTCCTGGGCGGCATAGTCGTAGGCGTGGGTGATGTTGGCGATTGTCACGGACTTGGAGCCGTAGTCACGCCTGATCCAGTCGGCGTTCGGAAGGTTGATTCCGATCGGGGTGGCCGGATAGGTGGCGCCGGCGAGGGTGATTCCGTCAACGACCTTGGCTGACACACCCTTGACGTGCGGCTTGCGGAAACGCGGGTCCACCGGCGAGTTGTCCTCGAACCACTGGGCGTTGGCGCTGAGGATCTCGGTGCGGGCAGATGCGGCGGAGTCCTTCATATTCACATAGCCCTCCCAGGTGGCCTTGCGTCCGAGCGGGTCGTCATAGTCCTCGATGAATCCGTTGATGAAGTCGATTGTGCCGACGGTGTCCTGAACCCAATCGATGTTGAAATCGTCCCAGGTCTTGAGGTCGCCGGTCCTGTAGTAATCCACAAGAAGCCCGATGGCCTTTCTTTGAAGATCTGTCTTGGCGACAGCGGCGGCCTTCTCAAGCTCGGCGCAGATCCTCTCGAGGGCCGGGCCATAGATGCCTCCGACCTTCCAAGGCTTCTCGACCACCTTGCCTTTCTCCTTGACCAACTTGGAGTTAAGGCCGTAGGAGATCGGAGTCTTGTCGTTAGGGTCAAGCAGTGAATTGTAGTACTTCTCCACCTCCTCGCGGTTCACTCCCTCATAGAAATTCACAGCGGAAAGCTCAACAATATCCCCGGTCTTGGAGGTCGAGCGGCGCTGAGGGTAGATGTCCGGCGAGTAGATCACCTCCAGAAGCTCGTCGGCCCCTTCACCGTCGCCGACGGCCTCGATGAGGCTTTTGAAATATTCCTTGGAACACTCCGGGAAGAACTTGTCCTCGGAATAGTGATGATGGATGCCGTTGGCGAAGAAGAGCCTCTTCGCATAGACCGTGAAGTTCTGGAAATCAGCGCATTCACGGTCACCTTTATATTCATTGAGAATGTCCTCCACCACGTGCCTGATCGGAAGGTTCCACTTGCAGTACTGGTTCCAAGTGATGTCGCGTCCTAATTTGGCGGCCTCCGAGAGATGGTAGGCGTACTCCTTCTGCCTCAGGCTGAGAGCGTCCCAGCCAGGCACTTTGAAGCGGATCACCTTCAGGTCGGCGAACTCGTCCAAAAGGTAGTGGAACTCTTTGTCTTGTGTCTTTGTCTCCCCTTGTCCGCAGGAGCATAGAGCGGCGGCGGCTCCGATAGTCAGAATCATCTTTATTCCTGATTTCATAA
>CAYZKZ010000165.1:0-3072 GCA_964479325.1 uncultured Muribaculaceae bacterium | reverse complement strand
GCGTGCTAATCTCGACTGGCTCAGTCACTTCGGCAGGCTCAGTCACTTCGACAGGCTCAGTGACCAGGAATGTTATCGGTCACCGAGCCTGTCGAGGTGTTTATATGTTGAGGTTAAGCTGTCTGTTAGAAAGTGCCGAAATGTTTGTCCCTGCCGCCTACTTATTAGTCTTTTCGTCCGAGTCATCATCGAAGAAGCCGCTGAGGTCGTCCAACTTGGACTCGCATAAGTGAATCTTACGCGCGAAGGCACTCTGCGCCTTGCTCCACGTCATCGACATACAAACCACACCCTCCGGGGAAGCGTCGTACTGCATCGCATTCTGAATATTCAGATCCCTCGCCACCTCGACCGCGTCCTGGTTGGCTCCGATGTAGGCGAATGTCCATCCTTTCTCCCTCTGGCGCGCCACAAGCTCCTTTACCGCCTTCCCTGAATATTCACGCGAGGAGTTCTCCATTCCGTCCGTGATGATGGTCACCAGCACTCCGTCTCCTTCCTCAACTTTGCCGTTCAGCGCCGAGATCGCCTTGCCCATCGCATCGTAGAGCGGTGTGCAACCTCCTGGCTGATAGTCCTTTTCCGTGAATGCCGTGACCTTGTCCGCCGGTTCGCTGTCCCTGCGGATCTTTACCCCGTCCATTCCTTCTCCCTCGAATGTCACGATGGTGACGGAATGGCTCTGCTCCGGGTACTTCTCCTGATTCTTGCGGATGCCGCTGATCGTCTCGTTGATCCCGTCAAGCGCCTGCTTGTAGATTGACTGCATCGAACCGCTCTCATCCAGGATGATGAGGTTGTGAATCTTGATTGTGTTGCTCTTTTCCATAACTGAATATATTTGATTAGGTGAATTGTGTTCTACCTTGTTTCTGACGCAAAGGTAGCGCGCGCGGCGCTGAAGGCCGCGATGTCTGCAAGGCTTGCAGAATGCGGCGGGAATATTCAAACTGCCATATTCTTGCAGTGAAAGGAGATATTTTTGCATCGTAAAAGAATATTCAGGAGAATGGAAAAGATTGAGAGAACAGTCGGGGAAAAGGTTTGTGAGACGGTTGAGCCTAAGGCTGAGGCGGTTGAGGACAAGCCGGAAAAGACACTTTTGGAGTGCCTGAGCGTCATCGTGGAGAAGACGACCAATGCTTCGTCCGATGGCACAAGAGAGTTCAACCCTGATGTCTATGTCGAGGCCAAGGAGGAGATTGACAGGGTCTGCGAGGTTTTGGGAACCACGCCGAGAGAAACCGTGATTTTCAGCAACATCCTTGAACAGAGCTTCGAGGGGAGGGTGAGTGAAAACAAGGTCGCCAAGAGTATGGGCATAACATACATCAAGTTCCTTACCTACGAGGCAGACCAAAATTCTTTGGTGCAGAAGAAACTTATCCGGAAAAACGATGATGTGATCATCTTGCCTGGCTTCATCAAGGAGGCACTCGCCCGGAACAGCGCCTACGAACTGGAGAGTTTCTCTGATCTTGACACGGACGGTGTCTTGGGTTATTTCGAGAAATTATTCTCGCAGAGGGAAAAAGACGAGATCAGTGAGGATGAGTTGATGGACGGGATCGACTCGCTGATGGAGGCCGGAAGCCGGAGAAGTCCGTTTGTCCAGGAATGCGTGAAGTTGGGATTCAAAGGTGACAACGGGGTGATGGGCTATTACGACCGGATTATGTTCTACACTTTGGTCTATTTCTTTGTCTTTCATAATGATGATATGGTTCGGTGGGACGACATAGAAGAAGTTTTCGAGCATTCGGGGCTGGGGGTGCGGAGATTGAAGGTCGTATTCCAGAAAAAAGAACTGAAAGTTGCGAGGGAAGGTATAATTGAGCCTGTCTATGAGGACGGGATCAAAAGTCAGGAGTACCTGCACATCAGCGACAGGGTCAAGGACGCCATCTTCGCGGAGATCGGAGGAAGCGGCTCCAAAAACGGGCCGACTGACCTTAAGACGCTCAAAAGTGCGGAGATCGTCGGAAAGGATCTGTTCTACAACGCCGAGGAGGGGGAGCAGGTGGCAAGGCTAAAGAACCTTCTTGATCAGGATAATTTCAAAAAAACCTGCAAACGCTTAAAGGATAGGGGACTGAGAAGCGGGTTCAGTTGCCTCTTCTACGGAGTTCCGGGAACGGGAAAGACCGAGACCGCCTACCAGCTGGCCAAGCGGACAGGGCGGGATCTGATACTCGTCAACGTTCCTGACATCAAGAGCTGTTGGGTCGGCGAGTCCGAGAAGAACATCCAGGCGCTGTTCGACAGGTACAGGAATGCTGTCGAGCGCTCGTCGGTAGCTCCGATTCTCCTTTTCAACGAGGCTGACGCGATTTTCGGAATCCGCCAGGAGGGTGCGACCCGCTCTGTGGATAAGATGGAGAACTCCATCCAGAACATCATCCTTCAGGAGATGGAGAAACTGAACGGGATTCTCATCGCCACGACCAACCTCACGACCAATCTGGACAAGGCGTTCGAGAGGCGGTTTCTCTACAAGATCAGGTTTGGCAAGCCGGGGGTAGATGTGAAGGAGAGGATCTGGCGCTCTATGCTTCCGTCCCTGAGCGGCGATCAGGCCAGAAAACTGTCCGAGGAGTTCGATTTCAGCGGAGGTCAGATCGAGAACGTTGTACGCAAGAAGGAAATCAGGTTCATCATCGACGGGGTTGAAGCCGGTTTCAAGGAGATCCGGAGCTACTGCCTTGAGGAGATGATCGACGAGTCCGGCGCGGCCAAGAGAAAAATCGGCTTCCGGTAAGGTAATGTGAACCTAATCGGAATAATCGTGCCGTATGGCTGAAATACCACTACTAATACTGCCTATTTAGATAACACTTTTTGTCAGAAAGGACAACTTTTCTGTCAATTTTGTATATTTGCGTCTGACGGTCTTGCCGCGGCGGACGATCCGCCGTCGTGTGGCCGGGGAAAGTTCAATCATATTAAGACCTAAAGAATATGTTCGCAAAGGAGATCTACATCGCAAGACGCGCGGCTCTGCTGGAGAAGATGGCACAGACCGCACCTCAGGGAAAGCGTGGAATAGCCCTGTTCGTGGGCAATGTCGAGGCT
>CAYZKZ010000164.1:0-3174 GCA_964479325.1 uncultured Muribaculaceae bacterium | reverse complement strand
ACTTTGCATTAGCAAAAGATAGACAGAAACAGCGGTCCTTGCGGAGGCGAACGGGAGAATAAAACAGTTTTGGAAGTAAAATCCATACCGATTTTTAATCCCGAAAAGGCAACGGATAAGTAGCGATTTGTTCTCCTAACTCCATCAAAAACGGCTAAAAACCGATAAAGGAAGAATATGGTACAACGCTACATATCCCATTCGATTCCAAACACTTTGCATTATTCCTCCGAAATCCATCCGTATGTGGGCGAGTTTTCGTATATTTGTCATTTGCGTGTCACTGGCGCGTGAATGATAAATTTCATACACTGAGATGAAGATACTTGTGACTGGAGCGGCAGGGTTCATCGGCTCGCGGCTGATGACGAGGCTTGCGGAAAGAGGGGATGATGTTGTCGGAATCGACAACATCAATGACTACTATGATGTCCGGCTGAAATACGGGCGATTGGCCGAGAACGGTTTCTCCGGACCGTTCGAGGACGGGAAAGAGATTGTCAGCGAGCGTTTCCCTCGGTGCCGGTTCGTCAGGATGTCGATCTGTGACAAGGATGCCTTGGACGCTCTTTTCGGGAGAGAAAGATTCGAAAGTGTTGTCAATCTGGCGGCTCAGGCCGGGGTAAGGTATTCCATCACAAACCCTTACGTCTATCTTGAAAGCAATCTTCACGGCTTTCTGAATGTCCTTGAAGGATGCCGTAATTTCGGTGTGGGGCATCTTGTCTATGCCTCTTCATCTTCGGTTTATGGACTCAACGAGAAGGTTCCGTTCTCGGAGGACGACAAGGCTGACTGTCCTGTTAGCCTCTATGGCGCGACGAAGAAGGCCAACGAGCTGATGGCGCATTCATATTCAAAACTCTATGGATTCGCGTCCACGGGTCTTCGCTTCTTCACCGTCTATGGCCCGTGGGGACGGCCTGATATGTCGCCGATGCTTTTCGCCTCTGCCATCGCCAAAGGTGAGCCGATCAAGGTCTTCAACGGCGGGGATATGATCCGTGACTTCACCTACATCGATGACATCGTGGAGGGGACGCTCCGGGTGATTGACCACACTCCGAGGCCGGAGGATTGCCCTCATCGCGTTCCGGCGAAGGTCTATAACATCGGCTGCTCGCATCCGGTCAAACTGATGGACTTCATCGGGGAGATCGAGAGGGCGTACGGCAGACCGGCCAAAAAGGTTTTCCTCCCTATGCAGGCCGGAGATGTCTATCAGACCAACGCGGACACATCCCGCCTTGAGACAGACCTTGGCTACAAACCTTCGACCACACTCGGCGAAGGCGTGCGCCGCTTTATGGAATGGTTCAAAAGCGACCTCAATCCTTTAAAGTAAGACATTGCAGATGAACGATCGGCAGCCTGGACAGATTTCGGAGAACAGCAAGAGGATAGCCAAGAACTCTCTTGCTCTGTACTTTCGTATGTTCCTGCTGATGGCGATCGGACTTTTCACCGCCCGCATAGTCCTCAACTCACTTGGGGTGGAGGACAAGGGTGTCTATGAGACTGTCGGAAGCTTCGTCTCGATGATGGCGATCATAACGAGCTCGCTGTCAACGGCCATCGGCCGTTTCCTCACGGTGGAGATCGGCAGGGCTGACAAGGACAGTCTTAAACGAGTCTTCTCCACGGCGGTTACGATAATGCTTTTGGTCTCCGCCGCTGTCCTGCTCATCGCGGAGCCTGTCGGACTATGGTATCTGGACAATGTGATGAAACTTCCGGAAGGCCGACTGTCGGCCGCCAGATGGGTGTTCCAGTTCTCGCTCTTCACATTTGTCATCAATCTTCTCAGCGTGCCTTACAACGCTACCATAATCGCCAGGGAAAGAATGTCCGCGTTCGCGGTGATCGGTGTTGTGGAGGGATTGCTCAAGCTTGCGGTGGCTCTCTTGCTTAGGGTCTCGACGTTCGACAGATTGATCACCTACGCGTCCCTGATGTGCGGTGTCGCCCTCCTTGTCCGTTTCTTGTACAGCGCGTACTGCCGTCATTTCTTTGAGGAAAGCCGTACCGGAGCAGGATTTGACAGGGACTATTTCAGGCGGATGTTCGGATTCGCCGGTTGGAACGGCCTGGCCTACGGGGTCTATCTGGTGAACACTCAGGGCGTTACATTGTTGGTGAACTATTTCTTCGGCGTGGTCTTCAACACTATGCGGGGAATTGCCTTCAATGTCGAGAATATGGTCAAGCAGTTTGTCTCGAACGTACTGACGGCGATGAATCCCCAGATCACAAAATCCTACGTCACGGACAATAAGGAATATGCCTACTCCTTGACCTGCAAAGGTTCGAAGTATGCCTTTCTGATTGTTTTCATCCTCGCTCTTCCGTTTCTTTTCGAGGCAGAGATCCTGTTGAGGCTATGGCTCGGCAAACTGGTTCCGGAGGGGACGGCCTTGTTCACGAGGCTGGCTTTGATCGGGCTTTGTCTTGACCTGCTGATGACACCTTTCGCCACATTGATTCAGGCATCCGGCAACATAAGGCATTACTACATTGTCACTTCCGCTGTCACAATGCTTGTCTTTCCGCTCACTTGGGTGTTCTACAAGGCTGGAGCGCCCGCATATTCCTGCTATCTTGTTTTCGCCGCTGTCTATCTCCTCAACGACATTGTCAAGTTGAGGTTGCTGCGAAGGCAGATCGGTTTTCCGGTCGGGATGTTTGTCCGTGAGGTGCTGGTCAAGGTCGTTCCTGTTGCCGTGATTTCATTGACCGCCACGTTCCTTGTGTGGTGGTGGCTTTTCGATGTGTCCGCTTTATGGAGGCTGCTTGCGGTTTTGGCCATCGGCACGCTGTCAACCTGCGTGGCGGCGTATGTCTTCTCCTTGAGCGATGGAGAGAGGAATTTTGTCAATTCAAAAATCTTTAGGATATTCGTCAGATGACTTTGAGAAAGCGATTATACGGATTGTACCGGCGGTTTATGCTGGATCATTTCCATTCTAAGCTTGTGGAGCGGGAATGGTTGAGGTGGAAGGGCTATCCGATAAATTGGGACAATCCCCGCGACATAAACGAGAAGATCCAGTGGCTGATGTGTTTCTCCGACACGTCCCTGTGGTCTGAGTACTCGGACAAGTACAAGGTCCGGGAATATGTCGCCTCGAAGGGCCTTGCTGACATTCTTGTCCCTCTGTACGGGATGTGGACAAA
>CAYZKZ010000163.1:0-3206 GCA_964479325.1 uncultured Muribaculaceae bacterium | reverse complement strand
CGGCTTGATAAACTTAAGGAACTGATGGACCGGTGATGAATATGAAAAGAATATTTTTAGTCTCCGCGGCAGCTGTGATGTCCGCCGCGGTTTCCTTCGGGCAGAATTTCAATCCGACCGTTGAGGTCACGAACACCTATCAGGGGAACTCCTCCGAGGTCCACAAGCCTCAGCTGGAGATGAATGTCCCGGACTCTCTTCTCCGGTTCGATCTGGATTTTGACTATGAGGTCTTTGCCAAGCCTTACCAGGGAGCCTACAGCTTCAAGCCTTATACGCTGGATATGCGTCCCGGAAAGGACGCGTGGCGGGGGCGGTCGCTCTACCTCAAGGCCGGGGCGGGATATTCATTGCGCCCGAGGCTGGAGTTTGTCTTCAGTCCTGAGCAGTCCGGCCCGTTCCAGATGAGCGTCTATGCGTCGCACAAGTCTTATTTCGGCAGGTATCACGGAATCACCACGGATCTGAAGGACGACGGGATCTATCGCCTGAACAAGTCGGGAGACGGATTCGGCGGCTATGACGCGTTGACGGCCGCGGGGTTCGACGGACTTTACTCCTGGGACAAAACCATTCTTTCCTTCGGAGTGGGCTACTACGGCCTCGCTGCAAAGGACACGGTTATGTCCCGTTCCTACAATGCGTTTGACTTCAACGCCCGCGTCCGTTCCAACAATGACTCCGAGAGATATTTCCTCTACGACATTGCGTTGAACGGGAGAATCGCGAACGACAGGCTGGACTACAAGTCTTTCAACTTTCCAGGGAACACCTCTGTCGAAGGGCAGAACGAGTCCTGGTTCATCCTTGACGGACAGGTTGGGCCTGTGTTTGACAGCAGGAGGAGTTTTATCGTCGGTTTCACCGGTGAGACCGCTTCCTACGGCAAGTTCTATGACGGAAGCGCGGGGCGCATAGCTCTGACTCCGAGCTACAGGCTGAAGTCCGGCCGCTGGAATCTCAATCTCGGCGTTCGTCTGGAGATGCTCTTCAGAAGCGAGGCTTCCGACACGCTTTTCTTCCGTAAGATGAGCGGCGGAAAGGGGCAGGTTATCTATCCGGATGTCCACGTCGATTTCCTTGCCGGAAAGAATGTGACCCTGTTCGCCGAGGCGAAGGGTGGAAGCCGTCTGGACACATATTCATCTAAAATTTCA
Source organism: uncultured Muribaculaceae bacterium (assembly GCA_964479325.1). Classification (GTDB taxonomy): domain Bacteria; phylum Bacteroidota; class Bacteroidia; order Bacteroidales; family UBA932; genus Cryptobacteroides. The sequence continues at coordinate 2,049 of CAYZKZ010000163.1, read as the reverse complement.
AACAGCCATCATCTGAATCCGTCATTCCTTGTGTCGAAGGATGCGGTGAGTGTGGGGCAGCTGGTTGACAACACCGTCGAGAAGCTGAACGCGAGGATCGGTGTGCGCGGCAGCGCTGCTTCCGCCTTCTGGTACGAGGTGAACGGCGGAGTCGGAATCTACGGCAACCTTGCGATGGAGTCCGGCCTGTTCCTTGAGTCAGGCTTTGTGCCGGCGGTGGAATATTCAGATGCCAACATCCTTTATGCCAACGCTTTGCTTGGATGGAAAGCCGAGCGTTTCTGTGTCGATGCTCAACTGCGTTACAGGAATCTGTCTTTCCAGGACAGCAAGGCCGACAATCTTGGTTTCGGTCTTCCGGCCTACAGCGGCTTTGTGAAGGCCGCGTACAACATCACTTCCCGCCTGTACGCAGGAATCTCGGTTGAAGCCGCGTCCTGGCGTGAGGGAAAGTGTGCCTCGGCTGTCTCGGAGGAGTTCGTGAAGGCTCGTGTGCCGGGTTATGTCGATCTCGGACTGAACTGCGGCTACAAGTTCAACAGGAAGTTGGAATTCTGGCTTGAGTCTGGCAATCTTCTTTGCCAGGCGGTGCAGAGAAATCCGTTCTATGCGGAGAAAGGCCTTTGGGTCACCGGAGGAATCGCTTTGAATCTTTAGACTTTCCGGGCAACCGGTTTCCCGATTGTGTTCCCTAAGGGGGCGATGTCGAAATAAATTTCGCATTGCTCCCTATTTTTCGTATATTTGTCTGTTTTATGGTCACGCCATATTTAACAAGTAAAAACAGACAACAGAATATGATTGAGAACGAAGAGATGAAGAAAGCGGAAGAACAGTATTCCGCAAGTAGCATTCAGGTGCTGGAAGGACTGGAGGCTGTGAGGAAAAGACCTTCGATGTACATCGGTGACATCGGGGAGAGAGGCCTCCATCATCTGGTCTATGAGGTTGTTGACAACGGTATCGACGAGGCGATGGCGGGGTTCTGCAACGAGATCAGTGTCACCATTCTTCCCGACAACTCGATTAGGGTGACGGACAACGGACGAGGCATCCCTACCGGAATGCATCCGAAGGAGCACCGCTCGGCTCTTGAGGTCGTGATGACGGTTCTCCACGCCGGAGGTAAGTTCAACAAGGACAGCTACAAGGTGTCCGGAGGTCTCCACGGCGTCGGTGTTTCCTGCGTGAACGCACTTTCCGACAGCCTGGTGGCCGAGATTCACCGCGAGGGACACATCTTCGTCCAGAAGTATTCCAAGGGCAAGCCGCTCGGGCCTGTCGAGATCACAGGTGACTGCGGCGACACCGGAACCATCATCACGTTCCATCCTGACCCGACCATATTCACACAGACGAATGTCTATAAATATGACACCCTCGCCGCGAGGATGCGTGAGCTGGCCTATCTGAACAAAGGCATCAAGATCACCATAACCGACGAGAGGGAACTGGTCGATGAATATGTCACCGACGAGAACGGCAACTCCAAGCCGACCGGGAAGCAGATGTTCCGCTCCGATGTGTTCTACTCGAAGGAGGGTCTCAAGGAGTTCATCGACTACCTTGACGCCGGCGCGATGCAGCTCATTCCTGAGCCTATCTGCGTGCAGAGCGACAAGGTGATTCCGATCGACATCGCCCTCTCGTACAACAACGGATTCTCCGAGAAGATATATTCCTACGTCAACAACATCAACACCATTGAGGGCGGAACGCATCTTCAGGGCTTCAAGATGGGTCTTTCCCGCTCGCTGAAGAACTATGCCGAGAAGAACAATCTCCTCGCCAAGTTCAAGGGTGACCTTGCTCCTGAGGATTTCCGCGAGGGTCTGACCGCCGTGGTTTCGGTGAAGGTCGCCGAGCCTCAGTTCGAGGGACAGACCAAGACCAAGCTGGGCAACCCGGAGGCCACCTCGGCTGTGTCCCAGGCCACGTCGGCCGCTATGGACCAGTACCTTGAGGAGCATCCTAAGGAGGGCAAGCTGATCATCTAGAAGATCGTGCTGGCCGCCACCGCCCGCAGCGCCGCCCGCAAGGCCCGCGAGA
>CAYZKZ010000162.1:0-3206 GCA_964479325.1 uncultured Muribaculaceae bacterium | reverse complement strand
ATATAGACCGAAAAGACAATCAAAGATTACCAAGTTATTATTTAAGGATTACTAATATTCCGGGACAGGACAAAAGAGAGGCGGAGTCAATGCGACTCCGCCTCTCTTTTTTTCGGTATGTCGTTCCGACTTACTTCTTGGACTCAGCTACGGAAATCTTTCTGAATTCCTTGAGATCCTTCATAAGATCGAGGGCGGCTTTACGGGCGCGTGCGCCGGCTGCCTTGTTTCCCTTCTCAACCTGAGCGTCAGCGTTCTCTACGAAAACGTTGATCTCTTCCTTAATTTTAGCGACAAGATTCTCCATTTTGTTCTAATTTTAGTGAATAGTTACGTTATTTGATGTTAATGTTATCCACTCTAATAATATGCGCAAGTTATGTAAAAAAAAGTAATTAACAAATTTTTTCCGTCAAAAAGGCTGATTTCTTTCACTTTATGCCTCCTGAACGTCCTTTTTGGGCTTGACGTTCAGAAGATTCATCGCCCTGTCGGGGCCGATTGTGGAAAAATTCTTTATTCCTTCGATAACTCTCTCACATATTCCAGGAACAGCGGCCTTCTCGTCAGCGTTCAGCTCGCCGATCACAAAATCGACCTGTCCGCCCCGCGAGAAATTGTTGCCTATACCTATTCTGATTCTGGCCCATTGGGTACTCTCCAGCCTCGCCTGAATGTCTTTCAGGCCATTGTGTCCTCCGTCGCTTCCGTTCTTGCGCATCCTGACAGTGCCGAAAGGGAGGTTGAGGTCATCGCAGACCACAATAAGGTTCTCAAGCGGCAGCTTGAGCTTGTCCATCCAGTACCGCACGGCGTTGCCGCTGAGATTCATATAGGTGGAAGGCTTCAGAAGGTAGAACTTCCTCCCCTTGAACGAGATCTCGGCGATGTCTCCGTACCGTTCCGTCTTGAAAACAATATTGGATGCCTGTGCCCAGGCATCCAATACCATAAACCCCATATTGTGTCTGGTAGAAGCGTACTCCGCGCCGATGTTTCCCAATCCTGCGACAAGGTAGTTCATCCCAGTGTCTTTCTTCAGAGGTTAGACCAGACTTATTCAGCCGCTGACTCTTCAGTCTCCTCGGTCTCAGTCTCGTGCTCCTCTGCGCCTTCCATCTTCTCCTCGTGGGCGAGCTGCGCGGCGATCTGACGTGTTGACTTGACGGCGCAGATGATGGTTGACTTAGGAGTGACAACGCTCACGTTCTCAACTTTGATGTCACCTGCGACGATGCGCTTCTCGATGTCGAGCTTTGTGACGTTGAGGTTGAGAGAATCAGGCAGATCCTTCATAAGGGCGCTGATGCGGACCTCTCTGCTGACGAGAACGAACTTACCACCTCTCTGTACTCCGACAGGGTGACCGCTCACGATGACAGGAACCTTGATGGTTATCGGCTTGTCTTCGGTAACTGCGAGGAAGTCAGCGTGGAGGCAGTTGTCCTTTACAGGATGGTACTGGAGCTCGTGAACGATGGCTGTGTAGGTGGCGCCGTTGTCAAGCTTGATGTCGATGATGAAAGAGGCAGGTGTGTGGGTGATTCCCATAAGGTCTCTCTCAGTGACTGTGAAGAGAACGTTGTCGATTCCCGCTCCGTAGAGGTTGCAAGGAACAAGACCCTGCTTGCGGATAGCTTTGATGACGGCCTTGTTGCCGACTTCACGGACTTTGCCGTTGAGTTCAAAATGCTTCATTTTGTTTTGTTTAAAATGTGTTACTCAGTTCCGGACCGCCCGGAACCCCATTGCACCAAAAGCGCTGGAGCGCTTTGTAATTGCGGCGCGAATATAGGAATATTTTCGGAATATTCCTACTTCACCAGTCCGACGGCGTCGTTCCACGCCTCTTTTTTGTAGTATTTGTCAAGCAGTTCCGTTCCGGCGCAAGGCAGGTACATACTGAATCCTGAGTAGGTGTCGATGCTGAACTCGTTCATAAACCTTGGTGTGGCGTTCTTGTAGATGACGCATCGGCTGATCGCAGAGCTAAGATCGCTGATTTCCGATTCCGTAGCGCCGCACTTCGCGAAAATGTCAACCAGGTCGTAGAAATAGTGTCTGTCTTGCCTGAAGTAGCCTTGGATCTCAGATGTCGGGACATTTGCGAGTGTGTCGGAATATTCCTTTATAAGGTTCTTGCAGACGGTGGCGAGATTGTCCAGTCCCTCGGTCCTGATGACATTGACCGTGGCGGAGCGATAGACACCGCTCTGCTTGTCGTAGAGGTCGAACGAATCCTTGAACAATCCCTCGTAGTCCGGTGTCTCCCCTTTGAGCAGGAATGATGTGATTTTCGTGTAGTCGAACATTCCGGCACCCATAACTTCGGACGGCGACAGTCCGAGATAGTCGGCCTTGTCCTTGAGGCCGTAGGCCACCTCCACACCGCCGGTGTAGCACATATCGAACAGTATGTAGTCCAGATGGAACGGGATTCCGGAGGCGAACTCCCTGATGTCCATCTCGTGGCCGTAGTAGCTGTTCTTGATGAAGTCCTGACCGATCGAGCGTGTCATTCCATAGTACGGGTCCGTGTCGGCCAGGTCGCCTTCCGGCACTGGAAGCCTGCCTCCGTCCGGTATGGCCTTCGGCCGGATTGGTGTCCTGCCGGTAGCGACCTCTCCGGCGTGATCTTTCTCGAATCTCGACGGACTGTAGAAATATCCCGCCGGAAGCCATCCTGAGCCGTGCGAGGAGAACACCATCCCGTAGCCCTTGGCCGGGAACTCGTCCCTGACGTAGTTCAGGACTTTCTCCATTGTGCTTGGGGAAGACGCTATGACATCATCATTGAAGTAGGTCAGGGTCTCTGACACGACGTTGCCCTTGGATGTGCTGTAGATTCTTCTCAGGGTTGACCTCACCGGGCTGTAGTCGCTGTCGCTGTTGGACAGCCTGGAGTAAATGAGGACTACATCTCCGCTTTGGGACGGAAGGTAGCCCTTGGCGAGGTTCTCCATATTCTCTCTCATATAGGAGCCTAAGTTGTTGAACCCGCATTCGTAGAAAAGCAGGACACGGCGGTCGTCGTTGACCGGCTTGTCCGTTTTGTTCTTTTCGCAGGATACGGCCGAGACCAGAATGACGGCGGCCGTGAGAGCCTTGGCTATGGTTGATATGATGTTCATAGTTTGTCCTTGATTTTACGGCCGTATGAAAGCGGCCAATCTTCACAAAGATACGGAAATTCCTGAATAATGGTT
>CAYZKZ010000161.1:0-3229 GCA_964479325.1 uncultured Muribaculaceae bacterium | reverse complement strand
ATGAAAAATTAAACTCATATATTTGTCGTTGTGTTATAGTGTGCCTACGAGTAGGTGCGTCTTGACACATTTATTACTACGAGTGACACCCCTAATTCTCAGGGAAGAGCGGTCACAGGTTCTCAGAACGGACATATTCATTCTGCCAGGAGATGCTCCCGACATACGTTTTGCATACAGTTTAGGCATAATCGCCACTTCAGCGTACTGGGCATTCAATCAGGTAATACATAGAAAGAAGAAGGCTGTTTTCTCTTCAGATGGCAAAAAAAGTGGCCGGAACCCCCTAATCGGATTCCGGCCACGATTGGTTATGTGCTAAATTCAGACGGGGCTAACGCATCAGGGTGAAGTACCAATTGCCTTCTATCTTGAGGGCGTTGATGGCGAAGGCGGTCGAGAGGAGCTTGGACTCATCCTCGGAGTGGCCGAAGGAGACTCTGAACTTCACGACATTGTGGTCAGGGTCGATGAATGAGTAGTTCTCAAGGCTGGCCTGACGGAGGTTCATCTTCTCGAACTGGTTCGCCGCGGCGGCGATACGCTCGGAGGAGATCTGGTACAGAGTGTCGTTCTGAACCTGGCCAAGGCCGTCCAAAGCGCCGGCCACATCACCGGCTATGATCTTGTCAACAATAGACTGAGCCCTCGTGAGGACCTCAGTGGTGTCAGCGGCGGTCAGGTCGGCAAGGTGCGCTTCGGCACGTGTGGGAACGGACTTGGGCTTACCCCCTCCACAGGACGAGAGGAAAACACAGGCGACGAGAGCAGAGCTGACGATAAGAGAATTAATCCTTGTCATAGACAACTTTACTAAAAAGGTGCGCACCGCGGAACGATGCGCACCGATTCAATCTATGTCAAAATCTAACTAAAGAGTTTTGTTAACAGTAACGTCAACATAGGTCTCGATGTCACCCCAAGTGTAGGTAACCTTGACAGGGATACGGAGCATAAATGACTTATCGACATTCGCACCGTTGTTGACATAACGGATGAAGCCAAACTTGTTCTTAAGACCGTTGTACTGATTAATATCCCAAGTAGGAGTTGTCGCAGACGTGTAAGTGATGTCAAGACCGGTGGCAGGAACATCAGTAGGATTCTTAATGTCACCTGTGCAGTGCTTGAGGAAAATCATATTGGTCTTCTCAGAAAGCTTTGTCTTACCAAGCTCACCATTGTTGAGGGTTGTGGTCACATTCTCAACGTCAACGAAGAACTTGCTGATGCCGTAGTACTTGAAGTACCAGAGGTTCCTGAAGTCAGGAGTTACGAACTTACCGTTCTCGCCTCTCCAGTCAGAGAACTCGAATACATCGAATACATTGAGGTTAGCATCCTCTCTGTAAGCGTCAACACCGTCAACGTAAACCTTACCACTGACTGCGGAAAGGTTGAGAGGTCTGAGGAAGTAATAAGAGTTAACCTCACCCTCGATCGCAGTAGCAAGATTGCAGCGATCAGCGGTATTATTAAGAACAACACCGATGTTAGCATAGAGCTCAGCCGCATCCTTAGGAACAGATGGAGAGTAGTTAAGAAGCTCCTTAGCAATCTCATTGTTCTCATAAGTGATCACACCGGTATTCTGATTAATTCTCGCGATCACGTGACCATTTGCCTTAAGCTCAGTGTTGGTGTAGATACCCTTGGTGTAGTCAGCGGAGAACGTAACCTCAGCTATAGAGATCTTACTGTTGTCTGTAATCTGAGAATAAGTTCCATCCCAAAGATCGTAAACACGGTCAGAGGCAACAGTCAACTGAACATCACCAACCTTTGGCTGAACAGGAGCGAAATAGTACTTGTAGTCACCATCCTTTACTGTGACAGGCTTGCCCGCTACAGTAAACTTAGGAGAGTTGCCCTCCCAAACCTGATTGATAGGTGTCGTCCAAGTCGCAGGAACAGGCTGGCCAGGCTCAGCGTTAGGAACCTTCACGTTAAGAACAGCCTTGTCATTATTATCGCCGAACCAGTAAGCGGAAAGCTTAACACCAACGGTGCCGGCAGCGTTCTTGGTGACAGTGATTGTGATAGGAACATAAATGCCTTCGAACTCATCCTCAATAGGATTAACCTCAGCGTTGCGGACGAAGACGTATCTTACCCAGATAGTGGCAGTGTGGCCGCTCATCTTGTAGATCTTAGACTTCTGAGCAGGAGTAAGAAGAACCTCAAGGGTCGGCTTACCGTCCAACTTCTCGGTGATTGTAGCGAGCGCATCAGTAGCCGCAACCTGAGTGAACTTATTGTTCTCAGAAATGTACTGAATTGCCTGTTCATCTGCCTGATGGAGTGCGTAAACCTTCTCAAACTCGGTTTCTTTCTCTACCTCAACAGCTGCATAAACCTTAGAGAGATCAGGGAGGAACAAATCTGCAATTTCGCAGTTATCAGCACCGGTAGTAAGCTCATAAGGGTCAGCCTTGATGTAATCCTTAGGAAGGATGTGAACCTTGATGTAACCAAAAGCGACAATGTCACCCTTCTCGGTAACAAGGGTTACACGAACGAGCGGCTGCCTGTCGATGGTGGCAGGAGAAACCTCACCGTTCACGCCAGGAGTAAGGACACCAGTCACAGGGTCGATGGTAGCGAAAGAGCTCTCTGAAGCATTCTCTTCGAATATGCGACCTTCAGAATAAGTGCCTGCGTAATAGCAATAAACTACCAGTTCGAACCTGTAAGAAAGGCCGTAGTCATTATTTGGATAATCCTTCTCATACACACCATCTGTTCCTTTAAAACCAACAGCGGTAGGAGAGCTAATATAATAGTGAGTCTCAAGAAGCTTCTTGATGTCAAGAGATTTCTTGTAATCAACAGTCAACTCAGGAGTGTTTACGATAGCACCCTCAGCGCTTTTGTACAAGTGGTTTGTAGGCAGATTATCAGCGCAAGCATTCTCCTCGTGGCCATAATCCTTGGAAGTATAAGAAATTGCCTCAATATAGAGTGGAGTCTCATAAATCCGAGCATAGTCAGAAGTGATGGTAGTGTCCTTCTCACCCTTTCTCACAGTAGCCTGAAGGGCAAATACAGTTATACTATCGCTTTGCGATTCCTCCATAGGAGCAACAGTCTTGTTTGACTTAAGGTTAACAAAAAGGTTACCGTCCTTAGTCTCCACGAACTCGGCCTCATAGGCAGCAGCAGCTTCAGCCCTTGTGCTAACAGACTCAACATCCCTTGAGAGAACCTTAAGAGCGTTGTCCGCGGTGAG
>CAYZKZ010000160.1:0-3334 GCA_964479325.1 uncultured Muribaculaceae bacterium | reverse complement strand
GAAATGATTTAGAAATTTGTATGTTCGTCAAAAAACAGCCACAAATTTAGCAAATAATTTTAACAACTTCTTTACTTTTCGAAAAAGTGCCTCGCTGAGTAAAACTTCCCTTGGGCATAGATGAAATGCCGACAATTTTCGTTAAATTTGTATCCTTTATAAACAATTTTACCTTTATGGATCACAAGCAGGCTGAAGCACGTGTGGAAGAACTCCGTAAGACCCTTTGGGAGAACAGCAGGCGGTACTATGTTGACAACGCTCCTACGATGAGCGATTTTGACTATGACCACCTGATGCGTGAGCTGGAGGATCTTGAGAGGGAGTTCCCTGATCTGCTGACGGCCGACTCCCCTACCCAGAAAGTGGGCAGCGACCTTGAGTCGGAAGGCTCGGAGGGCAACGCCGAGCCGGAGGTTCGCAAGGAGTTCGCCCAGTTTCCTCACAAGTACCCGATGCTTTCGCTTGGCAACACCTACAACATCGGAGAGATCGAGGACTTTGTGCGCAGGGCCGAGAAGGATCTTGGAGGTGTCAGGTTCACCTATTCCTGTGAGTTGAAGTTCGACGGCACGGCTATCTGCCTGACATACAGGCACGGAAGACTATTCAGGGCCTTGACCAGAGGAGACGGAGTCGTAGGCGATGACGTGACAGCCAACGCATTGAGGATCAGTAATATTCCCGAAAGGCTGAAATGTTCCGGCTGGCCGGAGGAATTTGAGATAAGGGGCGAGGTTCTGATGCCGTACGAGTCTTTCGACCGTCTGAACAAGGAGCGTGAGGAGAATGAGGATCCGCCTTTCGCCAATCCGCGTAACGCCGCGTCAGGCTCGCTGAAACTTCTTGATCCTTCGGAAGTCGCAAGAAGAGGGCTGATGTGCACGCTCTATCATATTCCAAGTCAGAGTGTTTCCTTCGCCACCCACGGCGAGGCACTGGACGCTGCGGCAAGATGGGGGCTTCCAGTCTCCGACAAGCGGCGGATCGTCCACGGAATCGACGAGATCGAGGAATATATTCATTATTGGGACACGGAAAGGAAGTTCCTGCCGTACGCCACTGACGGAATCGTGATCAAAATCAACGAGCTGGCCTACCAGAGTTCCCTTGGCTACACCGCCAAGTCTCCCCGCTGGGCCGTCGCCTTCAAGTTCCGGGCGGAGGAGGCTCACACAAAGCTTCTCTCCATCTCCTATCAGGTGGGACGCACAGGCGCTGTGACTCCGGTGGCCAACCTTGCTCCTGTCCAGCTGGCCGGAACGGTCGTCAAAAGAGCCACGCTCAACAATCAGGACTTCATCTCGCAGATGGACATCCGGGTCGGCGACACGGTGACCGTGGTGAAGGGCGGCGAGATCATTCCTAAAATCATAGATGTTGACCTCTCTCTGAGGCCGCTGGACGCCGCTCGTCCGGATTTCCCGGAGGTTTGTCCTGACTGCGGCACCGCCCTTGTCAAGGAGGAAGGAGAGGCCAAGTGGTTCTGTCCCAATGTTGACGGCTGTCCCACACAGATCAAGGGCAAGCTTGAGCATTTCCTGAGCCGCAAGGCGATGAACGTGCTGGCAGGTGACGCCACGATCGAGCAGATGTACAATCTCGGTCTTGTGAGGACACCTGCGGATTTCTATTCATTGACTAAAGGGCAGCTTCTTATGCTGGACGGCTGGAAGGAGCGTTCTGCCCAGCGTTTCCTGAAAAGTCTTGAGGACTCCAAAAAGGTGACGTTCGACCACGTTCTCTTCGCGCTCGGAATCCGTTATGTCGGTGAGACCACAGCCAAAGGAATAGCCAGACATTTCGGCGACATCGACGCCGTGGCCGCAGCCTCGAAGGAGAAACTGCTTGAGGTTCAGGATGTCGGCGAGGTGATAGCGGACAGCGTTTATGAATATTTCCGCGACTTCCGGCATCTCTCTGACATCGAGAGGCTGAAGGCGGCGGGAATCCGGTTCTCGATGGAGGCCAAGGCTGCGGCGTCAGACGCTCTCGCCGGAAAGACCATCGTGATCACCGGCAATTTCAGCGTACCGAGGGACGAGATCAAGCGGCTGATCGAGGCCAACGGCGGGAAGAACAGTTCCTCAATAAGTGGAAAGACCTCATTCCTTCTCGCCGGAACAAAACCTGGCCCGGAGAAGATGAAGAAGGTGGAGGAATTGGGTGTCAAGGTGATAAGCGAGGCTGAGTTCAGGAATATGCTTCCGTCGGAACAGGCCGGAAGTCCGGGATCGGCTCCGCAGGACAGCGAGCCGGATCTGTTCTCCGGTATGTATTAAAAGAGGATGACGATGCTCAGAGATCTGGTTCATAAATCAGCGAGTCTGTTCCGGAGGATTTCAAAGTTCATCCGGAAGGATGTCTGGGACTTGGATGTGACCGTGCTGTCGAAGACCAGGAGCCGGATTGTCAGGATGATCCGTGTGGTCACCAAGACGCTGAAGGATTTCGCGGACCACGCCATCGGCTTCCAGACCGTGGCTCTGAGCTATTTCTGCACTATGGCCTTCGTGCCTTTCATCGCCGTAGCCTTCGCCGTGACAAACGGTTTCGGACTGGCGGACAAGCTCAAGGCGCTCCTCTACTCCTCCAACGTGAGCCAGGACATCATCGACAGCATCCTGAACTCGGCGGACAAGATTCTCGCCTCCGCCACGAACGGCGTTTTCGGCCTTGTCAGCGCCCTGATGTTCGTCTGGCTCGTGATCTGGATGATGATGCGTGTGGAGACCGTGTTCAACAACGTGTGGCGTGTCAGGAAAAGACCGTTCCTCAAGAGTTTCGGATTCGATGTCGTGCTGTTGTTCCTGGCCCCGTTCGTGGTTCTGCTGCTCTATTCGGGAACAATCGTTTACTCACACGTCCTTGACCTCATCCCCAACGGCATCGGGGTGACGGCTTCGATTAAGTCCTTTTTAGGATGGATCATCGCAGGTGTGATCACAATCCTGATTTTCTCGGCTATGTACAAGTATATTCCCGCTGTCGATGTCCGCTACGGCAACGCCGTGAAAGCCGCGGTCATCGCCGGAGTGGCGTTCACCGCCCTGCAATACCTTTACCTTGAGACACAGGTGCTGGTGATGCGCCTGAATGCCGTTTATGGAACAATCGCGGCCATTCCCCTGTTTATGATCTGGATGAGGTTCGGATGGCTTATAATAATGTACGGCGCGCAGTTCTCCTGCACTTTCCAGACTCTTGAGACAAGTGAGGACAGCGACGCCCCGCAAACTGAAAACAAAGATTTGGTAGAAATATGAGTTTCTCACAATTCACAGAACAGGACTACGAACTGATCCGACAAAGTTACGCCCAGCTGAAGGCCGCG
>CAYZKZ010000159.1:0-3379 GCA_964479325.1 uncultured Muribaculaceae bacterium | reverse complement strand
ACAACGGCCGCGAGCCCCTTGTCGTGACCGATATCCCTTATTTGGTCAACGCGTCGGAGATGAGCGAGAAGATCGGCCAGATGGTCGAGGACAAGAAGATCGAGGGCATCACCTACATCAACGACGAGACCTCCCGCGAGGGTGTCCGCGTCATCATCAGGGTAAAGCAGGGCTGCAACTCGAACGTCGTGCTGAACACCCTGTTCAAATACACCCAGCTTCAGTCCAGCTTCGCGTTCAACAACGTGGCTCTTGTCAAAGGCCGTCCGAGGACGCTGTCTTTGAAGGATATGATCGCCAACTTCGTGGATTTCCGTCACGACGTTGTCGTCAGAAGGACCAAGTTCGAGCTTGACAAGGCTCAGAAGAGGGCTCACATCCTTGAGGGCTTGCTGAAGGCCATCGATGTCATCGACGAGATCATAAGGATCATAAGGCACTCGTCCAATGTCGATGAGGCCAAGGCCGAGTTGATCTCCCGCTTCGAGTTCTCGGACGCCCAGGCGACTGCCATTGTCGAGATGAGGCTCCGTCAGCTGACCGGATTGGAAAGGGAGAAGCTTCAGGCCGAGTACGACGAGCTGGAGAAGTTCATCGCCCGCTGCAACGAGATTCTCGGAAGCGTCGAGGAGCAGATGAAGGTGATAAAGGCCGAGACAATCGAACTCAAGAACAAGTACGCCGATCCGAGAAGGACGGAGATCCGCCCTTCCGCCGAGGAATTCAACCCGGAGGACTTCTACGCCGACGAGGATATGGTCATCACGATCTCCCACCTCGGCTACATCAAGAGAACCCCTCTGACCGAGTACCGCACTCAGGCCCGCGGCGGAGTCGGGATGAAGGGCAGCGCCACGAGGGACGAGGACTTCATCGACCACATCTACATCGCCAATATGCACTCCACGATGCTGCTCTTCACGCAGACCGGCCGCTGCTACTGGCTCAAGGTCTATGAGATTCCTGAAGGCTCAAGGGCATCCAAGGGACGCGCCATCCAGAATGTCATCAACATCCCGAATGACAAGATCCTGGCGTACATCAACGTCAGGACGCTCAGGGATCAGGAATATGTCAACGGCAACAATATCGTGCTCATCACCAAGAGGGGGATCATCAAGAAGACCTCTCTGGAGGCATATTCACATCCAAGAACCGCCGGAGTCAACGCTGTCAATCTTCGCGACGGGGACGAGCTTGTGGAGGCTTTGCTGACCAACGGCAACGAGGAAATCCTGATCGCCGCCCGCGACGGCCGCTGCTGCCGCTTCGACGAGACCGACGCCCGTCCGATGGGAAGAACCTCTACCGGAGTCCGCGGCATTAATATTGAAGATGACGACGAGGTCATCGGAGCGATCAACTACGACCCGAAGGCCGAGGACGCCGCGGCGCACACCGTGCTTGTCGTCAGCGAGAACGGATTCGGAAAGAGAACCGACTTCGATGAGTACAGGATCACCAAGAGGGGAGGAAAGGGCGTGAAGACCATCAACGTCACCGACAAGACCGGCAAGTTGATAGCCATCAAGAACGTCACCGAGAACAATGACCTGATGATCATTGAGAAGTCCGGCCTCACGATCCGTATGGCGGTTTCTGACATCAGGGTGGCCGGCAGGGCGACCCAGGGTGTCAAGCTGATCAACATCAAGAACGGTGACTCGATCGCCGCCATCTCGACTGTAGAGAAGGGTGGAGACGAAGAGCCGGAGAAGGTTGACGGTGAGGGTGAATCCGTGACACCTCAGGAGTAATTTATTTAGGAACAACTAATTACCGATAATGATGAAAAAGACATTGTTTGTTTTGGCATTGCTCGCTTCCGCTCTGGTGGCGAATGCCCAGCCTAACGTGAATTCTGCCGCCAAGGCGGTGGAAAGTGCTCTCGCCGCTTCACAGAATGAGAAGAAGGCCGTAAAGACTGCTACTTGGATGAAGCTTGCCGAGGCCTACGTGAACGCCTACACCGCTCCTGCGGGAAATGTATGGCTTGGAGCGGATATGAACGCCCTCCAGCTGTCTATGGCCGGTGAGAAGCCGACGTCTCAAGAGGTTGTCACCCTTAACGGGGCTCAGTACACCAAGCAGATTTATGAGAACAAGAACCTTTATTTTGGCGCTAACGGCCAGCTTTCAGTGATCGAGGTGACCAAGCCTGTTGTGGAGAACGCTCTTACCAAGGCTCTTGAGGCCTACAAGAAGGCTTACGAGCTTGACGAGAAGCACAGCAAGGACAAGGACATCATCGCCGGAATCAAGACCATCGCCGAGAAACTGAACCAGGAGGCTTACTATGCCTACACCCTCGGTAACGTGGATGCGGCTGAGGCTTACTTCGAGGCCGCTTACGAGGCTACCGCCCAGAAGCCTTGCTCCCAGATCGACACCAACTCCCTCTACAACGCCGCTTTCACATCCTGGAGTTCAGGCAACTTCGCCAAGGCCAAGGATATGTTTGACAAGTGCCTGTCCTACGGCTACTATGGTGACGGCGGAGAGGTGTTCGCAAAACTTTCCGACTGCGTCTCACACGTTGACACTACTGCCGCCGGCAAGGTTGCCGCCAAGGACTATCTTGAGCAGGGATTCCAGAAGTTCCCTACAAGCGAGAGCATCGTCTTCGGACTCATCAATTACTATATGTCAAGCGGTGAGGGAACCGACAGGCTGTTCGAGCTTCTTCAGCAGGCCAAGGCCACTTCTCCTGACAACGCCTCTCTTTACTATGTAGAGGGTCAGGCTTACAAGCAGCTCGGTGACTTGGAGAAGGCCGCCAAGGCTTATGACGAGTCCGCCGCCAAGGATCCTAAGTACGTCTATGCCTACATCGGCAAGGGTCAGATGTACTATGACAAGGCTCTCGAACTTCAGGACAAGGCTCAGAACGAACTTGACGACACCATTTATATGGCTTTGGTTCAGGAATTTGAGGTTACCCTCAAGAAGTGCATCGAGCCGTTCGAGCAGGCTTATGTCGTTTGCGAGGACTCTTCCATCAAGTCAACGATCGCCGAGTACCTGAAGCAGATCTACTATCGTTTCCGCGATCAGGATCCTCAGTATCAGGCCGGCTACGACAAGTACAACGCCCTTCTGAACAACTAATTTTTACCTGAATAAAGTCAGCCTCCAGCCGCGTTCACGGTCTGGAGGCTTTTTCTTTTGGTCACTGAGCTTGCTGAAGTGTGGTTCGGCAGGCTCACCAACCGTCGAACTGTTTTCGGTCGCTGAGCCTGTCGAAGCGGCCCGATGCTGCGGCTGGAAACGGTGCTGGAGAAACGAAAAAAAGACCGGTCAAACGACCGGTCTTGAAGGGTGCGTTGTGGGGCTCGAACCCACGACAACCAGAACCACAATCTGGTGCTCTACCAACTGA
>CAYZKZ010000158.1:0-3706 GCA_964479325.1 uncultured Muribaculaceae bacterium | reverse complement strand
GTGAAAGAGCCAACTCAGTCGCTTCGACAGGCTCAGCGACCGGACACACGACAATCTCAGCGACCGGACACACGACAATCTCAGCGACAGGACACACGACAATCTCAGCGACAGGACACCAGGCAATCGCAACGTCAGGACACTCAATGGTCGCTGAGCTTGCGGGGCACTGAGCTTGTCGAAGTGCCGAAGCGACCACAACGGCGACAAAGATCGGCAAATCCTTACAAATCAGAAGGGCGGAAGACTGAATATTACAGGAAGGAGTCAGCCCACAGTCCTGCGGCGGAGGAAATGCGCAGAAACAACACGGGAAGAAAGAACGAAACCTTCCGCTTCAACCCCAACACAGTCAGCATAGACGACCTTATGCGCCTTGGATTCACCCAGAGACAGGCTCAGTCGATAGACAACTACCGGCAAAAGGGCGGCCGGTTCCGAAGGAAAAGCGACTTCGCCAAGTCCTACGTCGTGGAGGACTCGGTCTTCCGCCGCCTGGAGAAGTACATAGATATTCCTAAAATCGACATCAATTCCGCTGACTCCGTGACATTTATGACGCTTCCAGGAATCGGCAGGTTCTTCGCAGGGAAAATGGTCTCCTACCGCGGGGAACTCGGAGGATATTCCTACCCCGAACAACTGATGGACATCTGGCACTTTGATCAGGAAAAGTTCGACAACCTAAAGGATCTCATCAGGGTAGATACGACTGGGACACCGGCATACTCATTATGGACACTTCCTGAAAAGGAACTCGCGGCGCATCCCTACATCGGAAGACGCGCCGCGAGAAGCATAGTAATGTTCAGAGACAACTCTCCGAAAGAGGATTGGACGGTCGCCAACCTTGCCAAGGCCGGCATTCTGGATCCGGAGAAGGCCACGAAGCTTGCTAAATGCAGGATAGTGCGGCCTTGACGAAAGCCTTCACGGCCAAGACTTGCCTGCCTGTCGCAGGTCCGCGAACATCCACCCAAGCGTCACGAGTGCAGCAGACGGAGCGAGTTTGTCACGACGCAGACAGAGCTTAGAGCCATACAGGCGGCGGCGATCATCGGATTCAGAAGGAATCCGTTGACAGGATAAAGGACTCCGGCAGCCACTGGCACAGCCAAGACATTGTAGAAGAAAGCCCAAAAGAGATTCTGCCTGATGATTTTGACAGTACGCCTTGAGAGGGTGACCATCTGAGGAAGTTTCTCAAGATCGGAGGAGACAATCGTCACCATCGCGGTGTTGATGGCAATGTCGCTTCCACGCCCCATCGCGACACTCAGGTCAGCCTGGGCCAAGGCGGCGCTGTCATTGATGCCATCCCCGACCATAGCCACACGATGCCCCTCGCTTTGAAGTTTTTTGATGAACACGGCCTTGCCAGCCGGAAGCATTCCGGCCTTCACGCGTTCAATGCCCACAAGATCAGCTACCTTACGAGCCGACTCCTGATTGTCGCCGGTCAGCATAACTGTCTCCACTCCGATGGCCTTCAAATCAGCCACAGCCTCCGCCGAAGTCTTCTTGATCTCATCCGCTATGGCGAACTCCGCAATGGTCCTGCCATTCTCGGTGAACACAATCACCGTGCGGCCGGTGGAAGCCCACGCGGCGGCCTCCGGAGAAAGTGTTTCCGGTTTGCCGGCAAAATATTCATTGCCTCCTGCCATCGCCTTGATTCCGGAGCCTGGAAGCGCCTCGAAGCTGTCAAGCCTGGCGGCGAGAATCGACATATTCATTGAATGCAGGTCAGCGACAACGGCTCCGGCGAGCGGATGCTCCGACTTGAGTTCTATCGCCAGTAATATTCCCACTACAGCGTCCCGCCTTTCAGACCACCTGCGATCCACGACAGCGGGACGGCCTTCCGTGATTGTGCCGGTCTTGTCCAGGACAACGGTGTCGATCTTTTCGGCGACCTGGAGCGAATCAGCGTCCTTGATCAGGATTCCACGCTTCGCTCCGCTTCCGATTCCGGCCGTGAGAGCCGTTGGGGTGGCCAGTCCAAGCGAACAAGGGCAGGCAATCACCAGCACGGCGACCATTGACAACAGACCCTTGGTCAGTCCGTCGGCGGGATCAAGAAGGATCCAGCACAGAAGGGTGACCAGAGAGACGCCGATGATCACAGGGACGAAGACCGCGGCCACCTTGTCCACCGTGTCCTGGATCTTAGCCTTGCAGCCCTGGGCGTCCTTGACCATCCGGACTATGGAGGAGAGCATCGTGTCGCCTCCGACCTTCTCCGCCCTGACCTCAAGCGAGCCTTTCTGGTTGATGGTTCCGCAGAACACCTTGTCACCCTTGGACTTACGATTAGGTATCGGCTCGCCGGTAAGCATAGACTCGTCCACATAGGACTCCCCTCCCTCAACGACTCCGTCCGCAGGGATTCTGTCTCCGGGCTTGACTGTGACGATGTCTCCGGGACTGACAGCCACTGACTTAGGCTGCAAGCCGGCCAATTCGCGGATCGAGGCGGTGGTTCCAAGTTTGGCCTTTTCCTCCAAAACCCTCCCGATCAGGATGAACGCCACGATCATCGCGGACGACTCAAAGTACAGATGCGGCTCAAGGCCTCTTGATGTCCAGACACCAGGGAAGATGAGATTGAACACACTGAAGGCGTAGGAGATCAAGGTGGAGAGAGCCACCAACGTGTCCATTCCGGCACCAAAGTGCCTGGCCTGCCTCCAGGCCGACACGAAGAAACGTCTTCCGCACCAGAACAGAGCGGGAGTGGCCAAAGTCCACAGGACATACCCTTTGCCCGGGAAATCCTTGAAGTCCATTCCCAGCAGCATAATCAGAAGCGACAGGGAGACAGCCGCGAGAGTGTCTCTCTTCAAACCCTTGTAGCCTGCCTCCCGGATCCGGTCGGCTTCCGAGTCCGCGTCATCCTCGGACTCATCGTCGTTGACGACAATCAAATCGTACCCCGCGTCCTGAACCGCCTTGCGGATCTCCGCTGGAGTGACGACATCAGGGTCATAGACAACCTGCGCCGAGTTCGAGGCCAGACTGACACTGCAATCCTGGACTCCCGCCTGTCCCTTTATCGCGCTGTTGACGCGCGCCACACAGGAGGCGCACCCCATTCCCTGGACAGGAAAATTCTTTCTGACAGATTTTGACATTATCACATAAAATTAGCCGCCAGCCCGAACGACAACGCCGGGCCGACGGCCATTGGAACTGAAATCACTAATAGGTCACAACACCAGGAAGCTCCTTTGCCTGGTCGATCATAGCCTGAACCTGATCAACGGTAGGGACAACCTTGGTAAGATGCTTCTGCTCATTTACTTCCTGCATCTTGGCGACCAGATTGGCGGCCACCCTGTGACCGAATTCCTTCACTGTGTCCACGCCGGAAGCCTCAAGAAGCTCGGCGAACTGAGGGCCGACTCCCTTGATGCGGAAGAGATCAGCGTGATTTACCCAAGTGAGTATAAGTTTGCCGGAGATTCCGGTCTTCTCCTCAAGATCCTTGCGACCCTTGGCTGTTTTTCCAGCCTCAAGAAGCTGATCAACAGTCTCAACGCCAGCGGCGATGAGCTTTTCCGCATAAACGGAACCGACACCCTGGATGTCAATGATTTTGTAAGCCATTTTTTAAAAGTTTTAAAATGTTATTAACGAAAATTTCGTCCAACAAACCTTAGATTTGCAGAGTGGTTCTCTGGACCCAAGATTTGACTGACAAAAT
>CAYZKZ010000157.1:0-3724 GCA_964479325.1 uncultured Muribaculaceae bacterium | reverse complement strand
CAGGAGATGATCTCCGGATATTCAAGGTATTTTGAATATGACTCGATAGGGTTGACGGCAGGATACCTCTTCTGGTCGGCGCGGTTCTGCTCCAGTCCGTAGAAACACCTCGCGGCCTTCTTCGTCGATTCTGTCACAGGCTCCTTGAGGTTACCTCCGGCAGGGGAGACAGTTCCGATGAACGTGACGGCTCCGGTCTTTCCGTTGTTAAGGATGACCATTCCGGCGCGTGCGTAGAAGTTGGAGATGATGGAACTCAGGTCCACAGGGAACGCGTCGGCTCCAGGAAGCTCCTCCATACGGTTGGACATCTCCCTCAAGGCCTGCGCCCAACGGGAGGTCGAGTCGGCCAGCAGAAGGCACTTCAGACCCATCGCCCTGTAGTATTCACAGATCGTCATAGCTGTATAGACCGAGGCCTCTCGGGCCGCGACAGGCATATTCGAGGTGTTGCAGATGATTGTGGTACGCTCCATTAGATGGCGGCCGGTGTGAGGGTCGATCAGCTCAGGGAACTCGGTGAAGATCTCCACAACCTCGTAGGCGCGCTCTCCGCAGGCCGCCATCACGATGACGTCGGCGTCACCCTGCTTGGCGATGGCGTGCTGGAGCACAGTCTTTCCGCATCCGAAAGGTCCCGGGATGAATCCCGTGCCTCCCTCGGCGATAGGGTTGAACGTGTCGATGCAACGTACTCCCGTCTCCATTATCTTCTGTGGCCTTGGCTTCTCCCTGTAGGATTTCACCGCGACTTTAGCCGGCCATTTCTGGGTCATCGTGACGTAGGCCTCCTCACCGTTGGCGTCGGTCAGCACGGCCACAACCATATCGATGTTGTACTTGCCGGCCTCGGCGATCTTCTTGACGGTATATTCTCCCTTGAAGGAGAACGGCACCATAATCTTGTGAGGCAGCCAGCCTTCCTTCACCTCACCGAGCCAGTCGGCGGCGACAACCTTGTCGCCTTCCTTGGCGATAGGGGTGAAGTCCCAGAGTTTCTTGTGGTCCAGAGGGTCGGTGTACTCTCCTCTCTTGAGGAACACGGACTCCATCGTGGTAAGATTGTTCTGGAGACCGTCATAGACGCTGGACAGAAGGCCAGGGCCGAGGGTCACCTCAAGCATCCTGCCTTCGAACTCAACGGGGTCTCCGTTCTTCAGTCCGCGGGTGCTCTCGAACACCTGGACCGAGGCCTTGTCTCCGTTGACCTTGATGACCTCGGCCAGGAGCGGGGTGCCCGCGAGGGTGATGTAGCAGAGCTCGTTCTCCGCCACAGGTCCGTCCACCTGGACTGTCACAAGGTTGGAAACAATTCCTATTACCTTTCCTTTTGTCTTCATATTCAGTTGTTTCAATTTTTCAGTTATTTCGCCGGTTCGTACTTCACGCCCTTGAAGGTGCCGCGCACCTCATCCACGAGGCGGATGAACATCTCGCGTCCGGTCTTCTCGTCGAGGGCGAACCATCTGCCGATGATGCGCAGCCTTGCGATGAAGCCTAAGACGGCCTGAAGGTCAAAGTAGTCGAAGGTGGTGATCTCAAGGATCTTGCTCCACATCAGGGAATCCAGGCCACGCTCTCTGCTGAGGAGATCCGGGGCGTTGAGCGCCTCGTCAAGCCTCTGGGCCTCGGCGAACTCGCCGGTCTCGATCTTGACCGTGTCCTGGTCGAGCGGTCTGCCGAACGCCTTGTTCAGGAAACGGGCCTTGCCGTTGCGGACATTCAGGTCGAAGGTGAAGTACTCCCTGATGAACCTGTCGCCGTCCTTCAAGGCAGCCTCGTAGAACTCCCGGTTCAGGTTCTCGTCCTTGAATCCGTCCAGAAGCCTGTCCACGACCTTGCGGTCGGAGTCGCTCAGCTGGGTCTTGATCCATTCGACGTAGGTGTCGAAGGACGCACCCTCGCCGAACTTCCAATCAAGCGAGATGGCCGGAAGGCTGGAGATTATGTACTCGTAGTTGTTCATTACTCGCCGAAGAGTATCTTGCGTGTGGCTGGTCTGAGGTAGTCGCCGATGAGGGACTTGAATGTCTCGTCGGTGAGGCTGATGAAGTAGGATCCGTCCTTAGGGCCGATTGTGAATCCGCCGGCGATCTTCTTGGAAAACTCCGCTGTGACACCGCCCTTGAGCGCTGCCGCGAGCTCTCCGCCCACGAAAGGCTCAAGCTCTTTCCTGAGGCTCTCAGGAAGAACGATGTTGAGGTCAACGGCCTCGTCGGCGTTGAATTTCTCGGCGACAGCCTTGATGACATCCTTGACGAAGTCGGCTGAGGTGAGGGCTGAGGAGACCTGCTTGTCGGTCATCTTGGCGACCATCAGGTTCTCGATGTCCTTCCTTGTGGCCTGGATGCTCTGCGCGGCGGCCATCTTCACGTCGCCCTCGACCTTGGTCTTGTAGTCCTCGGCGTCCTTCTGAGCCTTCCTGAGAATGGCTTCGGCCTGTTTCTTGGCCTCCTCGATGATCTCGGCGGCCTTCTCGTTGGCCTTGGCGAGGATCGCCTCGCCTTCAGCCTTACCTTTTGACAGTCCCTCCTTGTAGAGCTTGTCCGTCAGTTCCTGTAGCTTGTTTTCCATTTATGATTATGTGTTATTATCCAA
The DNA here is from genome assembly GCA_964479325.1 of uncultured Muribaculaceae bacterium. Taxonomy (GTDB): domain Bacteria; phylum Bacteroidota; class Bacteroidia; order Bacteroidales; family UBA932; genus Cryptobacteroides. The sequence goes on along the minus strand of CAYZKZ010000157.1, from coordinate 1,126 downwards.
TTTCACAAAGATAATCAAAAGAATAGGTTTGCCCAAACAATTCATTCAAATCGACTTGCCTTTCTTCCGGTTTTTTGTTTCGGAATGTACGAAAAACAAAAAAGTTGAAGCCGAAGCCCCAACTTTTCTTAAATTGTGTAACGCTCCACTCGGGCGCTTCGACCGGTTGGTGAGCTTGTCGAACCACAGCGACCGGCTGGTGAGCCTGTGGTTGCTGAGCCTGTCGAAGCATCGAACCACGGCGACCCTATCCGAGGAATCCGAGCAGGATTCCGGCGGCGACAGCCGAGCCGATGACTCCGGCGACATTCGGTCCCATCGCGTGCATCAGCAGGTGGTTGTTCGGGTCGAACTCCCTTCCGACGACCTCGGAGACACGGGCGCTGTCAGGCACGGCGGACACACCGGCGTTGCCGATCAGCGGGTTGATCTTGCGGTCACCCTTCAGGAACAGATTCCAGATCTTGACGAACAGCACTCCGCAGGTCGTGGCGATCACGAACGACAGCAGACCAAGAATGAATATCTTGACCGACGTTCCGCTGAGGAACTTGTCGGCCTGCGTCGAGGCTCCGACCGTGAGTCCGATGAGGGTTGTCACCACGTCGATCAGTGGGCCTCTGGCCGTCTCTGCGAGACGTCTTGTCACTCCGCTCTCCTTCAGAAGGTTACCGAAGAACAGCATTCCCAAGAGCGGAAGTCCGGACGGCACGATGAACGCGGTGAGGAGGAATCCGACGATAGGGAAGATGATCTTTTCCTTCTTGCTGACCTGTCTCGGGGTAGGCATCTTGATGAGACGCTCCTTCTTGGTGGTCAGAGCGAGCATAATCGGCCTTTGGATGACCGGAACAAGAGCCATATAGGAATATGCGCTCACGGCGATCGCTCCCATCAGATCCGGGGCGAGCTGTGAGGACAGGAATATCGCGGTAGGGCCGTCGGCTCCTCCGATGATGCCGATGGCGCCGGCCTGGTTAGGGTCGAAACCGAGGGCGAGGGCGAGAAGGTAGGCACCGAATATTCCCATCTGGGCGGCGGCTCCGATCAGCAGCAGCCTCGGCTGTGAGATCAGCGCCGAGAAGTCGGTCATTGCTCCGATTCCGAGGAAGATAAGCGGAGGATA
>CAYZKZ010000156.1:0-3919 GCA_964479325.1 uncultured Muribaculaceae bacterium | reverse complement strand
CACCTCGATCTCGGTCTTGGCGCGGACCACGACCTTGCCGCGGCCGGTCTCATAAGCCTCCTTGATGCCGCTGACACCCATAATGATGCCGCCGGTCGGGAAGTCGGGTCCCTTGATGTGCTGCATCAGACCGTCTGTGTCGATCTCAGGGTTGTCGATGTAGGCGCAGATAGCGTCACAGCACTCTCCGAGATTGTGCGGAGCCATATTCGTGGCCATTCCGACTGCGATACCCGACGATCCGTTAAGCAGGAGCAACGGAGCCTTCGTAGGCAGTACCGTAGGCTCCTCCTCGGTGTCGTCGAAGTTCAGGACCATATCAACAGTGTTCTTGTCGATGTCGGCAAGAACGTCGTCTGTCATCTTCTGAAGCTTGGCCTCGGTGTACCTCATAGCGGCGACCGGGTCACCGTCCATAGATCCGAAGTTTCCTTGTCCGAAGACCATAGGGTAACGCTGGTTCCACGGCTGGGCCAGTCTGGCAAGAGCGTCATAGACACTGGAGTCTCCGTGCGGGTGGTACTTACCGAGCACCTCGCCGACAATCTTGGCGCACTTACGCGTCGGGCCTGAATACGACAGGCCGAGACCGTCCATTCCGAAAAGCACTCTCCTCTGCACAGGCTTCAGGCCATCCCTGACATCAGGCAGCGCGCGGGAGACAATCACGGACATCGAATAGTCGATGTACGCGGTCCGCATCTCGTGATCGATCTCCACCGGCTCGATGATGCCTGTCAGGCCTTCCTCTTTCTTTTCCTCAATATCCATATTCCGAAGTTGAATACATAATAGTTAAACACGCAAAATTAGTAAAAAAAACCGAGAGAGACAACAGCCCCGCGCAGGCCTCGGCACAATGACAAAATTTTTCAACTTGTACCTCGGTTCGGCACAAGCAAGGCGTACCTTTGCATCAGAAACAAAAAAAAACAATGCAATGAAAAACACTGAATATAATCTCGAAAAGCTCGCCTCTATGATTTCATCGGAATCATCCTTCACCGCACTGATGGAGATAATGGGCGACATCGGACTGGAGTTCGAAGGCGCTGTAAGGAACGCCTGACCACCGCAGTCCTCCGCACAAGCCACCACCGGCGACGACAGGGGCGGCAAGCCTGACTATCGGGCGGCCGCAGCCTTCAAGGACACAAGAGTGTTCTCCTTGTCAGCCGCAAGACCGATGCGGAGGGTTCTCAGACCGGACGAAGCCTTCTTCCTACGGCCCTGAAGAATCCTGTCGGAGATGATGAACTCGGAGACCGGATCCTCGATGTACTTCATCACGGCCCTTTTAAGCGGCCTCGCGCCGAACGCGGGGTCAAAGCCAGCATCGGCCACAAAACGCTTCGCCGACGGAGTCACCGTCAGCTTGTAGCCTGCCTCCTCCGCTCTGGCGCACAGATCCTTCAACTCAATGTCGATGATCCTCTCGATGTCCTCCTTTGTCAACGAGTTGAAGAATATTCTTTCATCCACCCTGTTGATGAATTCCGGTGGGAAGGAAGCCTTCACGGCTTTCTCCAAGACACCTTGGCGGTTCTTTATGACATTCCGCCCGGAAGTGGCGAAACCGACCCCGCCGCCATATTCATCCAACTCGCGGCTGCCGACGTTCGAGGTCATAATGACAATGGTGTTCCTGAAACTAACGACACGGCCGTTGCTGTCCGTCAGACGACCCTCGTCAAGCACCTGAAGCAGGATGTTGAATATGTCAGGATGGGCTTTCTCAATCTCATCAAGCAGAACCACACAGTAAGGTTTCCTTCTGACCCGCTCGCTGAGCTGCCCGCCCTCCTCGTAGCCGACATAGCCGGGAGGAGCGCCGACAAGACGGGACACGGTGAATTTCTCCATATATTCACTCATATCGATTCTGACCATATTCTCCTGGGAATCAAAAAGATATTCAGCAAGACACTTTGCAAGTTCGGTCTTTCCGACACCGGTCGGGCCGAAGAAGAGGAATGTGCCGATCGGGCGGTTCGGATCCTTGAGTCCGGCGCGGTTACGCTGGATGGCGCGCACTACTTTGGCGATGGCCTCGTCCTGGCCTATGACGCGGCTCTGAAGCCGCTCCCTCATCTTCAGAAGCCTGTTCCCTTCCGACTCAGCCACCTTGCTGACCGGGATTCCGGTCATTCTGGAAACCACGGCGGCGATGTCCTCGGCCTCGACCACATTGCCTTTTCCCTTGCCCTTCGAAAGATTCAGGCGGAACATCGAACCGGCCTCGTCCATCGCGTCAACGGCCTTGTCCGGCAGGAATCTGTCTGTGATGTAACGGTCTGTCAGACGGACGCAGGCCTCGATGGCCTCATCGCTGTAAACGACCTTGTGGAAAGCCTCGTAGTTCGGCTTGATGTTCTGAAGAATCGTGACCGACTGAGCGAAGTCTGTCGGCTCGACGACAATTTTCTGAAAACGCCTGTCCAACGCCCCGTCCTTCTCCACAATCTTGGAGAACTCGTCCATTGTCGTGGCCCCTATGCACTGGATCTCGCCTCTGGCCAAGGCCGGTTTCAGGATGTTGGCCGCGTCGAGGCTACCCTGCGCCCCACCCGCACCGACAATCGTGTGGAACTCGTCGATGAACAGGATTATGTCAGGATTCGACGAAGCCTCCTTGATGATTGACTTGAGTCTCTTTTCGAAATCACCTCGGTACTTTGTTCCGGCCACGACCGAGGCTATGTCCAAGGAGACGAGCCGCTTTCCGACCAACGCCGGGGAGATGCCGCCACCGGCGATCCTCAGGGCTATTCCCTCGACAATCGCCGACTTCCCCACTCCGGGCTCGCCGATAAGCATCGGGTTGTTCTTCTTGCGTCTTCCAAGAATCTCGATGACCCTTGCGATTTCGGTGTCACGGCCCACAACCGGGTCGAGTTTTCCTTCGGCGGCCGCTTTTGTGAGGTCGAAGCCAAATTCATCGATGACGCTTTTGTCCGGTCTGGACTCAGGTTCAGGCTGCATAGGCTGTTCCTCACTTGATTCCTCCTCAGGAGCGGACTCCCCGCCAATCAGCCCTTCGTCACGCAAGTAGGACAGAAGCCTGGAATAGTCCACATTGTGCTGACGCAGATAAGCCTGGCCGTAATTCTCGGTAGTGCGGCAGAGGGCAAGGAGGAGATGCAGGCATCCGGCCACGTTGACTCCCTGCCTTGAGGCCTCGAGCACAGTGATGCTCAGCACGTTCTGGGCATAGCGGGTGAACGATATCTTGTCAGACTCGCCGTAAGGGATTGACTCGTTGGTGAATATATGGCTGTCGATGAATTTCTTAAAGTCATCTGTGTCGATTCCCAAAGCAACAATGGCATTACGCGCGGCGTTTTCGCCGTGCCGGAGTAAGCCCAAGAAGAGATGATCCGGCCCAATGCCGTAGCTTCCGGTTCTCATAGCCTCATCCCTCGCGTAGCGGATTATGTCGTTCAGTTCGTCTGAAATTTTTATCTCCATAAATATTTTTCAAAGCAAAGATTACAATATTAATGATTTTTCCTCGTTCCGGCAAGTAATGTTCTTGCCTCAAAAACTCGACAAGGCATCCGACAAGACACGGAGACAGAGATAGAAATCATCTTTTTTACGATAAAACTGAAAACACAAGAACGGATGACCAAAAGATTATTTGGTCATCCCCGCGACAAACTGCCACTATATTTTAAGTCAAGTTGGATTGGTAATGGTAGTTATTCTTTCTTAGTTCCTGAATGCCTCGACCTGATCTTCAGTCAACCCGGTGATACGGGTAATCAGGTCTAAAGGCATCTTCTCATCAATCATAGTTCTTGCAATCTCGCACTTAGCCTTAAACTCGCCCATAGCCTCGCCTTCGGCCAATCCCTCGGCGCGGCCTTCCTTGCGGCCCTCCTCTCGGCCTTCGCGCACAGCGTACGCCCGCTGCGCC
>CAYZKZ010000155.1:0-3931 GCA_964479325.1 uncultured Muribaculaceae bacterium | reverse complement strand
GTGAGAAGCTACTTCACTAAGTGCGGTGGATCACTCGGAACGAGCGGCAGCGTCAGCTTTATGTTCGACCACAAGTGCGTGTTCCGCATCAAGTACCAGGAAGGAATGGACATCGACGAGCTTCAGCTCGCCCTCTGCGATTGCGACAACGACCCTGAGGTCTTCATCGAGGAGCAGGAGGACAAGGACGAGAACATCATCAAGAACGTGGTGATCTACGGAGCCTACGAGTCCTACGGAGCCATCCAGAAGTACATCGAGGACAACGGCTACGAACTCGTCTCCGGAGGATTCGAGAGAATCCCTAACGTGGATCTGAAGGATGTCACCCCTGAGCAGCGCGAGACTCTCGACAAGCTCACCGGACTCCTTGAGGACGATGACGACGTGACCAACGTCTATAGCACATTGAAGCCTGCCGAGTAATGACGGCCGAGACTTATATTATAAAGGTGTTCCGCGAGGGACACCTTTTTATTGTTTATGCGGGGCAGGATATTCATAAGGCGGAATATTCATATTCATAAAATGAGATTCCGCCACAAAGAGCGGAAATTTACTAAATTGCGGGCATTCATTTTGAAGACAACCGTATTCTTGATAAATTTGTCATTCTGATTAAACACATAAAAGTATGAGCATCCAGCAGGATAACATCAAGAAACTGGTCGAGCGCAGAGCAGCGGCCAGGATGGGAGGAGGTCAGAAAAGGATCGACGCCCAGCACGAGAAAGGCAAGCTGACCGCGAGGGAACGCCTTGCGCTGCTGCTTGACGAGGGAAGTTTCGAGGAATTCGATATGTTTGTCCGTCACCGCTGCACGAACTTCGGAATGGAGAGGCAGCACTTTGACGGAGACGGAGTTGTCACGGGACAGGGTACTATCGGAGGCAGGCTTGTGTATGTCGCCGCCCAGGATTTCACGGTGTCCGGAGGATCACTCTCAAAGACAATGGCCGAGAAAATCTGCAAGGTGATGGATCTTGCGACCAGGAACGGAGCGCCTTTCATCTGCCTCAACGACTCCGGCGGAGCGAGAATCCAGGAAGGGGTTGACGCTCTCGCGGGCTACGGCGAAATCTTTGAAAGGAATATCCTCGCGTCGGGAGTCATCCCACAGATCTCTGGAATATTCGGCCCCTGCGCCGGTGGGGCGGTCTATTCCCCTGCCCTCACTGACTTCACTGTGATGGTGAAAAACACCTCCTATATGTTCCTTACCGGCCCGGCTGTGGTCAAGAGCGTACTTGGCGAGGTCGTCACACAGGAGGAACTCGGAGGAGCCAGCGTGCACGCATCCAAGAGCGGAGTGGCACATTTCGCCGCCGACAGCGAGCAGAAAGGCATCGAAACCATCAAGGAACTCCTGAGCTACATTCCTCAGAACAACCTTGAGGAGGCTCCGAGGGTCCCTACGAACGACCCTGTCAGCAGAGTTGACGACTCTCTCAACGAGATCATACCGGACAACCCTAACCAGGCCTACGATATGTACAAGGTCATCACGAGCATCGTGGATGACGGAAAGTTCTTCGAGATCCACAAGGAGTTCGCCAAGAACATCATCGTGGGATTCGCCCACCTGAACGGAAGAAGCGTCGGCATCGTGGCCAACCAGCCAAAGATGCTCGCCGGTGTCCTTGACATCAACGCATCCAGAAAGGGAGCGCGTTTCGTCCGCTTCTGCGACGCTTTCAACATCCCGATTGTCTCACTGGTTGACGTGCCGGGCTTCCTTCCTGGTACACAGCAGGAGTACGGTGCCGTCATCACCAACGGAGCGAAACTGCTCTACGCCTACGGAGAGGCCACCGTTCCGAAAGTCACGGTTGAACTCCGCAAGAGCTACGGCGGATCCTACATCGTGATGAGCAGCAAGCATCTCCGCGCGGATCTGGTCTATGCCTGGCCGTCCGCACAGATCGCCGTGATGGGAGCGGACGGTGCGGTCAACGTACTCTACTCCAAGGACATCAAGGCCGTTGAGGATCCAGCCGAACAGCAAAAGATCAGGGCCGCGAAGAAAGAGGAGTACGAGGAACTCTTCAACAACCCTTACCAGGCGGCGGAGAAAGGCTACATCGACGATGTGATCGAGCCTCGCAACACACGTTTCCGCGTCATCAGGGCGCTTGAGCAGCTTGCAGGCAAGAAGCAGCGGATGCCGGCCAAGAAACACGATAATCTTCCATTGTAGCTATGAAGGGATCAGGACGAATACTTTTGACAGCCGCCCTACTGTTCTCCGGACTTGGACTTCGAGCCCAGAACCTGACGGATCTGAGGATCACTGAGGTTCTGGTCGAGAACACGGCCGGACTGACGGACGGCTACGGACAGCGTAACGGCTGGATCGAGATCTTCAACAATTCCTACGGGACAGTCAAGTTCGCCGGATGCTACCTGTCGGACGACAAGGACAACCTTCGGAAGTACCACATACCCGCTTCTGACGCGACAACGACTCTGAAGCCTCGCCAAAGCGTCGTCTTCTACGCAAGCGGAAACGCCTCGCAGGGAACCTATTACACTAATTTCACGCTTAGGAACGGCTCGACGGTCTATCTCGTCAGCAACGACGGACGAACGGTCATCGACACCATCGAGATCCCGTCCGACCTTCCGGCGGATAATTCCGTGATGAAAGTCCCGACCGGAATCAAGATGATGGATTTCGAGACAATCATCTCCGACAGACCTACTCCGGGAACGTACAACGGAGACGTGGACGCGAAGACCAACAGCCAGATAATGAAGGAGAAAGACCCGCACGGATGGGTTCTCACCCTGATTTCCGTCTCGACGGTCTTCATTGCCCTCACGATTCTCGCGTTCATTTTCGGATGGATCGGCAACGCCAACAAAAAGTCAGCATCACCGAAGCCGTCCAAAACCGCAAAAAAATCAAAGAACGGGAATATGTCTCCGGAGGTGGCGGCCGCGATCTCGATGGCACTCTCGCAGGAGTTCGGAGGCGAGGTCTATGCGGCGATAGCGATGGCGCTTGACGACTACCTCGGAGGAGGAATCCACGACGAGGAGAGCCTCGTCATCACAATACGCCCGTCCCAGACAAGCGACTGGAACGACAAGACACAGAATTTCAGACAATCACCAAGATAATAAAGACAAAAGAATATGAAAACCTACAAATTCAGAATCAACGGCAACGAGTACAACGTTGAGATCAACTCAGTTGAAGGAAACATTGCGGACGTGACGGTCAACGGAGCGGCTTATCAGGTTGAGATGGACGCTTCGACAAGCTCAGCGACCACGGCGAAAACACAGAGTGTCAATAACACGGTCGCTGAGCCTGTCGAAGCGACTAAGACCGCGGGCGCTTCGACAAGCTCAGCGACCACGACTTCGACAAGCTCAGCGACCGCTGTTGGCGCCGGCAAGCCTGTGACCTCACCTCTTCCGGGTGTGATCATCGAGGTTTCCGTCAAGGAAGGACAGGCGGTCAAGGCCGGTCAGAAAGTGGCCGTGCTTGAGGCGATGAAGATGGAGAACGAGATTCAGGCTCCGGCCGACGGAACCGTCACAGCGGTTCTCGTGAACAAGGGCGACTCTGTCCTCGAAGGCGCCGAGATCGTCAAGATAGCATAAGGGGATGGACATTATATTCGAAAGTCTCAGTCAATTCTGGCACTTCACCGGTTTCGCCAACGCTTCTTGGCAGAATCTGGTGATGATTCTGATCGGCATAGTGTTCATCACGCTGGCCATCAAGAAGGAATGGGAGCCGCTTCTGCTCGTTCCGATCGGATTCGGAATGATCATCGGCAACATCCCGATGTTCCCTGGACTGAACATCGGAGTGTATGAGGACGGATCAGTGCTTAACATCCTGTACCAGGGAGGCAAGCAAGGCTGGTATCCTCCGCTTATCTTCCTCGGCATCGGAGCGATGACCGACTTCTCGGCG
>CAYZKZ010000154.1:0-3957 GCA_964479325.1 uncultured Muribaculaceae bacterium | reverse complement strand
TGTGCAACTTTTTCATTTATAAATATTTAGTTTTTTAATTCAACCAACGAGTTTATGAATATGATTATGGCGAATCAGATCAAGGAGCAGGAAATGTCCTTGAAGAAATGGATGATGTTGGTGGGACTGACGTTATCCACGTTCATATTCAACACGTCGGAATTCATTCCGATCGCATTGCTCACTGACATCGGCGGAGACTTCGGACTCACCGAGGCGCAGGCCGGGATGCTGATCTCCGTCTATGCGTGGGTCGTGATGGCGCTCTCGCTGCCGCTGACGCTCATAACCTCCAAGATGGAGATGCGCAGGCTGCTGCTCGGAGTGATGGCCGTCTTTATCTCGTTCCAGGTGATGTCCTATTTCTCGACATCGTTCGGAATGCTGATGCTCTCCAGGATCGGAGTGGCTTGCGCGCATTCGATCTTCTGGTCAATCATCTCCATCGTCGCCGTCAGAATAGTTCCTGAGAGCCACAAGTCGATAGCCCTTAGTATGATAGTGACCGGATCCTCGATAGCGATGATCCTTGGCTTGCCGCTTGGACGAGTCATAGGCCTGAGCCTCGGCTGGAGGATGACTTTCCTCACCATAGGAGCCGTGGCGCTGTTCGTCTTCCTCTATTTGTTCACCCTGCTTCCTAAGGTGCCGAGCGGAGGAGGAATGACAGTCAAGGATCTCCCGGCGATGCTCCGGAACAAGGTCCTTATCGGAATATTCATCACCACGGCCGCCTTCGCCACCGGTTACTACACGACCTACAGCTACATCGAGCCGTTCCTCCAGCAGGTCGGCAGGATGAGCGAGGGGCAGATCACGATGACGCTGATGATCTTCGGCGGAGCCGGCATCGTCGGCAGCCTGCTGTTCTCGAAGTACTATCCTATCCTACGGCGCAAGTTCATCAACATCACGCTTGGCGGGCTGATAGCCGGAGTGGCCCTGCTGCTGCCGCTGTCTTTCAACATCCCGGCGACAATCGCTGTCTGCGTCCTGATCGGAATGTCGGCGACGGCGTTCAACGTGGGAATGCAGTCCGAGATCATCAGCGACACCGAGGAATCGCAGACCACGGTGGCGATGTCAATCTTTTCAGGAATATTCAACCTCGGCATCGGCACGGGTGCCTTGATCGGTGGAGGCGTCTGCTCCCACCTTTCTATCTCGTTCATCGGGATCACCGGAGGGATCATTGTGCTGGCGGCGCTGGTTTATTGGAGTCTGGCCGTTATGAGAAGGTCACTTCGACAGGCTCAGTGACCGCGAAGCAGGCTCAGTGACGAGAAGCAGGCCCTGTGACGAGAAGGAATAGCCTTATTCGGTGGCTGAGCCTGTCGAAGCCACAAAACCACCGAAACGTCCAAGATATTCATAAGCCACTTTTTGCGGAATATAACGATTAATTATATTTTTGCAGTATGGTTGAGACCGACAACACGACAGAAGTCCTGGAAGTCGCCTCGATGGCAGGACACATACTGCTTGAGAACGGGGCGGAGATTTCAAGGGTGGAGGACACAATGGAGCGGATCGCCTCGCACTACGGGGTGGATTCCGGGCATTTTTTTGTGCTCAGCAACGGAATATTCACAACCGGCTCGCTCGGAAAGTACGCCAATGTGGAGTTCATCCCCATCCGCGGCATCCAACTGTCCAAGGTGGCAGATGTCAACAAGTTAAGTTACGAGATAGCCGCCGGGAAGCATTCCATCGCAGAGGCTCGCCGCCGCCTGGAGGCAATCAAGAACGCCCCCGCCAAACCTGCCTGGGAACAGATAGCCGGAGCGGCTTTCGGAGCGGCCGGATTCTGCGCCGTGTTCGGAGGTGGATTTATGGACTGCGCCGCGGACTTCTTCATCGGAGCGCTTCTCTACATCTTCTGCCTCTACGTCAGCGGCTCGCTGTCCAAGATTGTCGGCGGCATCTGCAACGCTCTTGTGGCCACCGCCCTTTGCCTGGTCTCCTACCGGCTCGGTTTCGGACACAGCCTCAGCAACATCATCATCGGAGCAGTTATGCCGCTGATCCCCGGAGTTCCGTTCGTGAACGGAGTGCGTGACCTGGCCAACTCCGACTACATCGCCGGACTCACAAGGCTAACTGACGCTATGCTCGGATTCATCTGCATTGCCCTCGGAGTCAGCATCAGCTTCCTCATTGACGGAAGGGTCTTCGGCGGAATGATCAACTTAGGCGGAATGACCGTGGACCCGGCGACTGCGGGAATAGGCTGGCAATGTCTGGCGGCCTTCATCGGAACACTCGCCTTCGCGGTGCTGTTCGGAGTACCGAGGCGGCAATATGTTCCCGCGGGACTCATCGGCGCGATCGGATGGGCCGCCTACCTGATGCTCACGAGATTCTGCCACTCCGGGCCGACCGTCGCCATCGTTGCCGCCACCACATTGGTCTGCGTCCTTTCCCGCTTCACCGCGGTCAGAAACAAATGCCCCGGCACAGTCTTCCTGCTCTGCGGAATATTTCCTCTCGTCCCGGGAGCGGGAATATTCTGGTTCACCTACTACTTGGTTTCCGGCAGGTTCATCCCTTCCGCCTCTGCGGGATTCACCGCCGTCAAGGCAGCGATCGCTATCGTCCTTGGAATCATTGTGGCGATGGAACTGCCTCAACGGCTGTTCTCAGGCAGGAAACGTTAGGGATTCTCAGTCGTTGTGCGGAGGCAGCGCCTTCTTTCTTCTGAAGACCACCCTCTCGTTCATAAAGAAGTTCAGCCCTCCTGACACACACAGAGCCAAGAGGTTACACCAGACGACATTCCATTTGAACATCTTCTGGATAAGCAGCAGGAAGGCCATCTTGACAAGAAAAGTGCCTATGCAGGAAAGATTGTAGCCGCCGAGGTGACGGAAGAACGACTTTCTGCAACGATGCGAGACCCTGTCCTTCCAGATAAAGAAATATGCAACCGTGAAATTCGTCACCGCGGCGCATTCGAAAGAGATTCCCGGCGAGATGATGTACTGACCGACGTAGGAGCTGAAAAGCCATTTTGAACACACCCAAAGGACAGCCGTGTCCACAATCGTACCCAAGAGGCTTGATGCGGAAAACTCTACGAATCTTTTGACTAACTTATACCACGTTCTGGCCATCACTCACGGTTTCGGACGGCAAACTTACGGAAAATAGCCGGAATAACCTCGTATAAAGGGAGAAATGACGCTAAATAACCGTTATGAGAACAAATGAAGACAAGCCGAAAAAGCAAAAACGCAAAGAAAAGCGGAATGCAGAAAGAAATTTCCTACTATTGTGCCCGACATACCTTTGGAGCATTGGTACTCAATAAAGGAATGCCAATCTAGAGCGTGAGCAGAGTTTTGAGGCATACGATATGATTAAGTCCTTTTGATTTATCTGCAACAAGGGTTGGGAACAAATCACGCAAAAGGAAGTTCTTCCCAATCACCTTTCGCACTCTTTCAATTTATTAATATTCAACCTATTAGAGAATGCTTTGAGAATTGTTGAAAGAATGTCTTTTTCCACATTTTTCATAAACGAAGACATGAAAGCAAAATCTATTTCTCCCGAATCCGTTACAGGTAACAAGATTTTCTCTCGTTTAATTCGCTCATCGTTAATCTCTCGATTAAAACTATATTTTTCTGCCAACCTGTTGATGAGAGGTATCATAAACAAATACGCATATTTGTCCAATCCCTCTCGCTTTAATTGAGTGACATGATCACTCGCCACAAATTCATATTGGTGGAAAAAGGCACTCCCAACACTTCCGCTATTTGCAACAGTCAAACAATCTGAAAACGACCTTATGCCGCTCGCATTTCCGACAAAACCATCAACTCCATTGTTAAGTGCGGTTGCTGACACATAGGGACTATTCCCCTGTATGTGGTCGCTTTTTTTAAGACGTTTACCTCGCTGAATTTCTGTGAATACTTCTGTAAAGTAAAACGCTTTCCAATTCGTACT
>CAYZKZ010000153.1:0-3971 GCA_964479325.1 uncultured Muribaculaceae bacterium | reverse complement strand
CGGACTTATTCCTCTGTGTCAGGCTCTTGATGGAACGCTCCTGACGCTCGTTTGACAGAACCGCCTCGTCCAAACGACGGCTAACCTCATCGTTGATCGACGACATCTCCTCAATTTGCCTCTCCCACTTCTTCTTTTTGTTTGAATATATTATAAACAAGATAAAAACAAGAATAGCCCCTGACAAAACATAAATCCAAACACGCTGACTGAGTATTTGTTTCTGCTGAATCAACAGCTTTGTCTTGTTCTCATAGTAGTCCGACTGCGCCAAGGCAACCGACTGGCCTACAGTGGCGAATACAATAGAATCGCGTTCTTTAACAGATCGTTCCAACATTTGCAAAGACGCCTTATACTCTCCTCTATGGCGGAAAATACGATAAAGCCACGTGTCCATCATCTCAAGAGGACAGCCTTGGTTTTTAAGTTGAGAGATAAGATTGTCAGCCGCTTCTTGCTTGCCAAGACATTCCAAAGCGTAGGCATAGGCTGAATAATCTACTTGATTAGGATTCCCGTGGTAAACATTAACCGCCTCCTTGAACAGATCAACGAATCGTTCAGCATCCGGAGCAGGTTTCCATAGACAGGAAATCGCGGCATTCAAAATTATGCGAGATAAATAAGACGTGTCACGGCAAGGACTTGACATCAAATCAGAATACAGACTGTCAGCCTTTGAAAAATCCATCAAACTTCCATACAATACTGAAAGCATCGCTTTAGTACGCCATACTCTATCCGAATCCCCAGCCTGTTCGAATAAAGTCAAAGCGTCATTTGCATAAGACAATGACTCCGTGTAATTGCTGTTTTGGTTATAAACATCTGAGATTGTCGAGGAAATAAGCCCTTTGAAAATCAAATTATTAGACGTAGATGAATATTCTTTCGCCCGTATGTAACTGGCAATGGCGGATTGCAAGTCTCCAGCATTATGCTGCACCGTCCCAAGATAATAGAATGTCATCATCTTTTCGTCATTGGTGCCGCGGCGTTCGTAATATTCCACAGCCGGAGTGACGACCCGCAAATCCTGAATGAATATGTCATTCCGATCCATCGCCATAGTATAAAGCAATGAATATCTCGCCCGGAGCGCCTTGGTCCGGAGATCCACGGTATCGACGGATTCAAGGATCGCAAGGGCGCTGTCGGGATGGGTCCACATCACCTCGTCGGCCTGGGATAATTTGCGGCCAACCTCCCTGTCAGACTTCCAGGAGCAGGAGGACAGCAACATAACGCACAGCAGAACGCCGGTCAGACGAACTCCGGCCACAGTCAGGTTAATAGTATTAGATCTCATTGTCGATAAGTCTCTATTATGTACAAGCAAAGATATTCAACATCCGACAAATAACAAAAGATGCAGGACACCAAGTCGTTTATCCGGCCGATTTCTCAAAAAATCACCGAAATCGGCCGAGTAGCGTCGGATTATTTGGCCGATTTCCTAAAAAAATCAGGAAATCGGCCAAATTAAATCCTCCAAAACGATGCCTAATCAAAAATAAATACCTAACTTTATGGCACTTATCAAAAATAACGGATAAAATGGCTGAAGCGAAAAGCAGAATCATCGGACGAGAGAAGGAAATCAGAGAATTGGAGGGCATTATGGGCAGCCATAAGGCGGAATTTGTCGTCATTTATGGAAGACGCAGGGTAGGAAAGACATACCTTGTCAGAGAGTTTTTCAAAAACAGATTCGCATTCCACCACACAGGTCTGTCACCTTTTGAGCTGAGTGAAGAGAACATACTTGCCGAGCAGCTCAACAGTTTCGCTATGACTCTGTCAAGATTCGGGAAAGCAGACGGAAAACGCCCCACATCCTGGCTTGAGGCATTTGAAATGCTGCGAGATCTCCTGGAAAACAGCAAGGAAAAAGGGAAAAAAGTGGTATTCATTGACGAAATGCCGTGGATGGACACGCCTCGTTCCGGATTCATCACCGCATTCGAGCATTTCTGGAACGGATGGGCATCTGGACGCAGAGACCTCATTCTCGTAGTGTGCGGCTCCGCGACTTCGTGGATCAACGACACGCTGATAAACAACCACGGAGGCCTGTATGACAGGGTCACCCGCACGATACACCTGTCACCTTTTGATCTCAAGGAAAGTAAGGAACTACTTAAAAGTGAGGGAATTCAAATCAACGACTATGATCTGGTGCAGTCACAGATGGTCTTCGGCGGCATTCCATTCTACCTTTCAAATTTCCGCAAGGATATGAGCCTTTCACAGAACATCGACAGGATGTTTTTCGAAAAAGACGCAAAGCTTCTGAACGAGTTCTCAAGACTTTTCTCATCAAGTTTCACGAATGCGGACGTATGCGAAAGGATCGTGCGCCTGCTGTTCAAAAGGAAATACGGCTACACGAGAAACGAGTTGGCAGAGATGTCCGGCATCACCCCCGGAGGCACATTCAGCAAGATGCTCGAAGGCCTTGAAAGCAGCGGCATCATCATCTCCTACCACAATCTGAGAGACAAGAGGAAGATATATTACAAGTTGATCGACAGCTTCTGCCTTTTCTATCTGACATTCGTTGACGGGAAAAAGACATCCGACGAGCATTTCTGGCAGAACAGCCGCAATTCTCAGGCAATAGAATCGTGGTGCGGAATCTCATTCGAGAACCTGTGCTTCGCTCACATAAACCAGATAAGGCAGGCTCTTGGAATATCAGGTGTAAACACAGAAGTCTCAACTTGGATCTTCCCCGGAAATGAGGAACATCAGGGAGCGCAGATTGATATGGTACTTTCGCGCGCCGACGGGATAATAAACCTCTGCGAAATGAAATTCAGCCGCAATGACTTCTCCGTCACGAAAGACTACGATAAGCGTCTTCGCGAAAGAACCGAGACATTCCGCGAGGTGGAGAAAACTAAAAAGACCCTCCACAACACCCTGATTACAACCTACGGCCTGAAACGCAACGCCTGGTCCGACCAGTTCCAAAGCACAGTAACCCTCGATGCCCTGCTGAAATAATATTAGAGAGGATTATTACAGACCTCGGCCACGCAATGTGCCTCTGAACGCACTGGAAGGCCATTACACGTGGACGACCCCATCTTTGATTGATAGGGTCGTCCACGCTATAATGCCTCAGAAGCCTATCAGACGCAATGTCCTGTGGCCGTACTATTGTCTCTTGAAAGTGAAGTAAGACTCCTCGGTTCTGTAAGAGTAGTCTGTACAGTCAACATAGCATAAGCCTACCGAAAAGACAATCTCACCGTTCTCGCACTTCACCATCTTGGCTTTTCCGCTATGGAGCAGCTGAGGATTTCTCTCAACGCCGCCAATCCATTCGTGAGCGGAAAGCAAGCCCGTAAGGTCGCCGTTCTCGTAAAACTTCATACGACCGTCCTTATCAATCGAATAGTAAAAATTGACAGGGCAAAGAACATAGCCGGGGTTCTTCATAATTGTCATCTTATCGCCATTCCCCTCAATCCGCTGAGCCGGAACAAGGAACGACAGGCAATAAACGTCACCGCTCACAGATATACGATCGCTACTTTCCGTAATCCAGACATCTGTCTGACTCAGGTCTCTTGAGTCCATCCCCAAGCCATCGATGATGTCATTGGTCTTCTTGCCGCTTCCGTCAAAGTCAATCGGTTCGCTTTCCGGGTATATAAAATCAGGAGCGAATGTCGCCGACTCCAGCTTGTAAGTCCCGGCATAGTTCTCATTATAGTACTCAGCCCAATTGTCCTCCTTCGAACAGGACACCAGCAGTGTCAGCAGCAAGGCAAACAAATTAAAACACAATTTTCTCATAGCGCACAAAATATTATCAATCAAAAAAGAAGAGCAATTGCCTTTAGTTGTTTTCGACCAAAGGCGATTGCTTTATAAATTATTGGTCAATGGGTTAGACACCAAAACCTATGTCACTTAGAATTTGAGCCCTACACCGAAAACCCAGGCGTACTTGCTAT
>CAYZKZ010000152.1:0-4022 GCA_964479325.1 uncultured Muribaculaceae bacterium | reverse complement strand
GTTCAGACACAGCTGTGCGGCGGCAAGCCTTACAACTACACCTTCTGCTCGGCGGAGGACTACTACCTCAAGGCCCATCTCTTCGGCGACATATTCGCAAGAGATGTTCTGACTTGGGCGGAAAGGGAATTGGCGACCATCAGCGCCCTCGCCTCCATCGAGGGACTCGCCCCGCAGCTTGCCTCCCACGTCTCAGGCTCAAGGAATATGGGTCTGAAGGATGACGAGATTCACGCCATTCCGGGAACTTTGGCTTCGTTGGTGGGGGAGACCGAGTCCTACAGGGCCGCTCAGGCGATCGCCAAGGTCTTCGGAGAGGAGTTCACCCAACAACCGCCGTTTGATGGCTTTGACTTTCCTAAAGGACGGCCTAACAGCGCTTATGCTCAGTACTTTACCGGCAACAGTTACCTTGCTCCTCTCCGGCCCGTCAACCTGACCGAGGGCGAGGCCACGGCTCTGCCGCTGTCCAATGTCACCTTCGAGCCGGGCTGCCGCAACAACTGGCACATCCATCACGGAGCGAGGCAGATTCTGATCTGTGTCGGCGGCGAAGGCTGGTATCAGGAGTGGGGCAAACCTGCTGTCAGACTGAAACCGGGAGATGTGGTTGACATCCCTGAGGGAGTGAAGCATTGGCACGGAGCGACAAAGGACGGCTGGTTCCAGCACATCGCCACCCACGTGGCCACCGGCGGCCCGCAAAGCAACGAATGGCTCGAACCCGTCACCGATGACCAGTACGACCAGTGCGGAAAGTAGTGTAAATGAATATATTAATTAATGTCATTATGAAAAGGATTGTTTTCATCATTGCGGCCGTGGCGTTGAGCCTTGTCACCGTCGCCGCCTGCGGACAAAAGAAGGAGAAAAAGAGTATGTCTGAGAACAAGACGCTTGTGGCCTATTTTTCAGCCACCGGCACAACCGAGTCGGTGGCTCGCAAAATCGCCGTCGCCACCGGAGGAGAACTCTATAAGATCACCCCTGAGGTTGAATATTCAGCCGAGGATCTGGACTGGACGGTCGAGACATCCCGCTGCTGCAAGGAGAACGCCGACCCGTCCTCACGTCCGTCCTTCGTCAAGACCAAGGACAATCTGGACGCCTACGATGTCATCTACCTCGGTTTCCCTAACTGGTGGAACGGCGCTCCGAGAATCATCAACACCTTCATTGAGACCTACGGACTCAAAGGCAAGACCGTGATCCTGTTTATGACCTCCGGCGGCAGCGGAATCCAGAACTCCCTGAAAGTCCTCGGCAAGCAGTATCCTGAGGTGAACTTCAAAGCTGGCAAACTCCTGAACGGAGCCGCCCAGAAAACCGTTGACGAGTGGGTCAAAAGCCTGTGACGGCCGGAATCTTTAGAATTGCTCCAGACTGGTTGGGTTTCCGGTCTGGAGTTTTTTCGTCCTAAGCCTCGTTGATCGTTATTAGTTGATTTTCAATCACTTCCGTATCCCTGCCGGGGCAAATGGAATGGCACGAATCAGAAAGGTGCTGATTATGAGTACATTGTGCTTCACGCATTTGTTGCGCTTCGACAGGCTCACCAACCGGTCGAAGCGACCGACAAGAGGTGTCGAAATATTCAGATAATTCCGTATATTTGCCGACTCGAATCTGGAATCGAGGTGGATTCGGGTTGTGACAGACTATGAGACACATTGAAAGAACACTACTTATAATCAATATATTCCTGTTGTTCGCCTCGTCCGCATTTTCACAGAATGTGGACTCGCTGATTATAGTGTTTAACCACCAGAAAGGGGAACGCGCGGTTGTCACGGCCGAACGTTTCTTTGATTTTTTAGAGGAGAATGATTTCTCGGACGGCAGAATCGAGATTCATCCAGGCAGCAAACTGGACAGCGTGAAGGCGCTCACGTGGTATTGGGCTGCGGAGTGGTACTATGACACCCAGGACTACGACAAGTGCATTGAGTATGCTGACAAGGCTCTGGCTTCCAGCCGAAAGGCAAAGGCTGAATTGATAGAGTGCGACTGCTTCAACACCTTGTCCATAGCGTGGTTCCGCAAATCGGACTACCATCAGGCCCTGGATTTCGCCCATAAGGCATTGACTCTGGGTCGGAATCTTCAGGATGACGGTCTGGTTGCGTGTTCGTTGAACACGTTGGCTGGGATTTGTCTTGCGTCAAAGCAGCCGGCTGAGGGTTTGAAGTACGTTCTTGAGGCCATCAAGATCTGTGAGAAGCAAAAAGATTCGTTGAAGTTGGCGGTCCGCTGCGGTATGGCGGCGGAAATCTACCACGGTTTGGGCAATGAGGAGGTAAGTCTGGAATATTCCAGCAGGGCATATAAGATCAATTCCGCTATGGGTATGATGGACAAGGCCGCTGTTCGGCTTTCGCAGATGGCTGATGCGCAGATAGCGCTCGGAAAGTACGATGAGGCTGAGGAGTCTTTATCAAAGGCTCTGCCTGATCTGGAAAAATTCGGAAATATGCAGTCCTGGGCCATCTGCTGCAACCAGATGGGCGAGATATTCCTCCATAAAGGGGATAAGTCCAAGGCTGCTGAATATTTCAGATCAGCTCTTGAGGTGTTCACCGCCAATGGCGACGCTTACAATAGAAGCCATTCCCACCTGGGACTAAGCAAATCTCTTGTGCCTCACAATTCCGACGAGGCTGTGGCTCATCTGATGCAGTACACCCAGATCAGTGACTCACTCTACGACAGCGGGATGAACCAGGGTCTAAACGAGTACAACGCCCGTTACCGCAACGAACAAATCACCAGTGAGAGGGACAGGCATCTTAGTTCCAAGCGAAAGATTCTTGCGTTCGGTGTTGCGGCTGTCTTGCTGCTTTCTCTCTGTATTTGGTATCTTGTGCGGAAGGTCAAGTCCACCAAGACCTCGCTCGCCGATGTGATGAGCAAACTCTCGGTGGCCAGAAAACCCCATACTCCGCCGCGTAATGCCATTAATCCCGATATTGTCGAACGGATGAAGGCCGAGATAAAGAGACAGATTCTTGCCGGAGAGGATGTCGATCTTCAGGCTGCCGCATCAGCCCTTTGCACGACCAGGGCGAATCTGAACCGTCAGATCAAGGCTTGCACAGGCGGAAGCAGCAGCACCTTGGTAGCCGAGGTCAGAGTGGAGATGGCAAAGGAGATACTAAGGACACAGAAGGACAAACCTGTCTCTGATGTGGCGTCATTGTGCGGAATCAGTGACGTATCCCATTTCATCTCGATTTTCAAAAAGGTCACTGGCATAACTCCGAAGCAGTGGCGGGATGAGAATTCCGGGAAATAAGCGGTAGATAAGGACAATCTTGGTTAAAATATGGCGAAAGGGGCTTATATTGCTCCTTTCGCCATATCGTTTTTCCCTTTGGGTCAGTACCTTTGTGGAGCGAATAACTTAAAACATAAAAACACAACAAAAACACTAAAAACACAAATCAGTTATGGCTTACACAGAGACTACAAAGACCTCTTACGGTCAACGTGTGAAAAAATCTTTCGGAGGCATCGGCTTGGGATTCCTGCTTATTATTGTCGGAACGATACTCCTTTGGTGGAATGAAGGCAGGGCGGTCAAGACAACCAAGATGCTGAACGAGGCTGAGGGAGTGACCGTCGAGATGCCTGACATCAACACCATCAATCCTCAGTTCGAAGGCAAGCTTGTGCACGCCACGGGAATGACCGCTACCCTCGACTCCCTTATCGATCCTGATTTCGGAGTGGGTGTCACGGCGGTGCGTTTTGTCAGGAAGGTTGAGTACTACCAGTGGGTGGAGAAATCGAAGAGTACGACCAAGGACAAGATCGGTGGGGGACAGGAGACCACCACGACCTACACGTATGAGAAGAAATGGGTGGATTCCCCAGTGAATTCGGACGAGTTCCACGATCCGGAGTACAAAGGCGTGAACAGGATCAAGATGGCGATTGACGATCTGTCCCAGAGGGCGGAGAATGTGACTTTCGGAGCCTACAGGCTGACAAAGAGCCAGATAGCCTCCATCTCCGGCGAGCGC
>CAYZKZ010000151.1:0-4219 GCA_964479325.1 uncultured Muribaculaceae bacterium | reverse complement strand
CCTTCCTCAGGAAGAACACGAGTGCCACTGCCACAAGGACGACTGCGACTGCAAAGGCGAGGGTCACAAGGACGGCGAGTGCTGCCACGGTGAGGGCAACTGCCATAAAAACTAAAGGACGATGCGGACAGCGGTTGTCATACTGAACTGGAACACAAAGGAATATCTTGAACGTTTCCTGCCCGGGCTGATCTCTTCGGCGACGGACGGAGCCGAGATCATCGTGGCCGACAGCGCCTCCACCGACGGTTCGATGGAGATGTTGTCCGAGAGGTTCCCGTCGGTAAGACAGATCCGCCTGGACAACAACTACGGCTTCACCGGCGGCTACAACAGGGCCTTCAAGGCGGTCTGCGAGTTGCCAGAAGCCGCTGATCTTGAATATTTTGTCCTGATCAACTCCGACATCGAGGTCTCTTCCGGATGGCTGCGGCCGCTGGTCGAATGGATGGACTCACATCCGGACTGCGCCGCCTGCGCCCCGAAACTACATTCCTGGTTCGACAAGGACTGCTTTGAATATGCCGGAGCGGCCGGCGGACTGCTTGACCGTTTCGGCTACCCGTTCTGCCGCGGAAGGGTTCTGAAGAGAGTGGAGAAGGACACCGGCCAGTACGATTCCCCGGCCAAGGTCTTCTGGGCCACGGGAGCTTGCCTTATGGTACGCAAGACGGAATATTCAAGAATAGGAGGTCTCGACGACCGTTTTTTCGCCCATTTTGAGGAGATCGACCTCTGCTGGAGGTTGCAGCTGGAGGGAAAAAGCGTCTATGTCGTGCCTCAGTCGGTCGTGTGGCATCTTGGTGGAGGCACGCTGCCGAACGATTCGCCTTGGAAGCTGAAGCTGAACTACCGGAACAACCTCCTGATGCTCCAGAACAATCTTGCCAAGACTTATTCATTACAGGAGATAAGGGAACTGACTCCGGAAAAGGCTGCCGAGAAGGCTTGCAGGCGCGCCAGAGGCACCATATTCATAAGAAAATGTCTTGACGGGTGTTCCGCTCTGGTCTATCTTCTGACGGGGAGGAAGGAATGCTACAAGGCGGTGCTTGAGGCGCACAGGGAATTCGGCCGCCTCGAGTCGCGGCCCGATGTCAAGGTGATTCAGGAATATGCCGACACGCACCGCGGGATTGACGTGCCGTCACTGTTTCCGGAATGGATTATTCCTTTGGCGCTTACCAAGGGGAAAGGTATTTTTGACTATTTAAGGAAATTCGTATGAAAATCGTCATTCAAGGCGCCGGAGAGGTAGGCTCACACCTTGCGAAGATGCTGAGTCTTGAGGCGAACGACATCACGGTCATAGACGATGACCCGCAAAGGCTTGCCAACATCAGCGCCATCGCCGATGTGATCGCCATCGAGGGAGCGCCTTCCTCGCTGAAGGTGATGCGGGAGGCGGAGGTTCAGAACGCCGACCTATTCATCTCCGTGGTGCCTTTCGTGCCGCAGGATGTGAACATCGTGAGCGCTCTTCTCGCGAAGAACCTCGGCGCCAGGAAAGTGACGGCCAGAATTGATGACAACGATTTCCTTTCCGCAGAGAACAAGCTGTTGTTCAAGCAGATGGGAATCGAGTTGATGTTCTACCCCGAAAGGCTGGCGGCTGACGAGATCTTCGACCTCCTGAAGCACTCATCCTCGACTGAGTCAATGGATTTCGCCCGCGGCAAGCTTCAGGTCGAGGTCTTCAAATTAGAGGAGGACTCCCCTCTTCTGGATATGAAGATCGCCGAGTTCGCCGCCATCGCCACAAGCGACGAGTTGCAGTTCAGGGTGATCGCCATCTCGCGCGGCGGGAAGACGATTATGCCAAAGTACGACACCAAGTTCCTGTTCAACGACCTGGTGTTCATCATCGCCACGCGCGACGGGATGAATTTTCTGATGAAGTTCCTGGGCAAGAGCAACATAGAGATTGACAAGGTTATGATTCTCGGCGGCTCGGACATAGCCGAGCTGACGGCGGCGAGACTCAGTTCCAAGATCAGTTCCGTGAAGATTTTAGAGAGGGACAAAGAGCGCGGGATGATCCTTTCGGAGAGGCTTCCCGACAATGTGATCGTTGTGATCGGGGACGGAAGGAACTCCGACCTCCTTCTTGAGGAAGGCATAAAGGACTACGACGCGTTCCTTGCGCTGACCGGCAACGACGAGGCGAACGTGCTTGCCTGCGTCGTGGCGAAGAAGTTCGGCATCGACAGAACCATCGCCGAGGTCGAGAACATCGAGTACATCCACCTTGCCGAGGAGATGGGCGTGGATTCAGTGATCAACAAGAAACTCATCACGGCGGGAAGGCTTTTCAAATTCACCCTGAGCGGCAAGGCAAGGCTTGTGAAATATATGAGCGGCACGGACGCCGAGGTTCTTGAATATACCGTCGCTCCAGGCAGCGCCATCACCAAGGGTTCTCTCAAGGACATTTCCTTCCCGAAGGACGCTGTGATCGGCGGCCTGATCCGCGGCAGCGAATCCTACATCGCCATCGGCTCGACACGTATCGAGCCTTATGACCGGGTTGTGGTCTTTGCCCTCCCGCACACGGTCAAGGAAATCGACAGGCTGTTCAAGTAATGTTCCTGTTATAATCAACCCTGGGGATGAGGCCTCGCCACTTGAGGCCGCTGCCCCATAAAAAACAAAAAAACAATGACAAAATTAGACAAGCCGGCAATCCTTGTAGTGGATATGCTGAACGACTTTGTCACAGGCTCTCTGGCCTGTGAGCGCGGCAAGGCGATTGTTCCCGCCACAGCCGAACTTCTTGACGCCGCCAGAGCCGCTGGCGTTCCTGTGATTTTCTGCAACGACGCCCACATCAAAGGCATCGACCGCGAGCTCAAGCTCTGGGGAGACCACGCCATAGCCGGCACAAAAGGGGCAGAGGTCATTCCTGAGCTGAAAGTCTGCGAGAAAGACTATGTGATTCCAAAGCGCAGGTACAGCGGGTTCTTCCAGACCGACCTTGACATCCTCCTGAGGGAACTCGGTGTCAAGACCGTGGTGATGACCGGACTCCACGCCCATATGTGTGTCCGTCACACCTCCGCCGACGCCTACTGCCTCGGCTACGATGTGGTTGTCGCGAAAGAAGCCACGAATTCCTTCACCGAGGAGGACTACCTCAACGGTCTCGCCTACCTCAAGACCTGCTACGGAGCCGAGGCCTACACCAACGCCGTGCTGATCGGAATGTTCTAATCGCCCACGTTCCGCAGCCTCCACCGCAGGATACATCGGCCGTGGAATATAAAGCACAGAGTGCCACCTCATTACGAAAGCGTGCCAGGACGATTGCCCCGGCACGCTTTCGTAAGTAGCTTGCTTTCTGCCGGTTATTCATCACGGCAAAATCAAGGAAACTGCGGAGTGATTTTTGCAAGTGACACACAGACACCTAATTCAAGACGAGTATGAGAAGGATGATCTTAGCTTTGCTTGTTGTCCTGCTTGCGGGATGCTGCGGGACTTGCTTCGGGAGAAAGCTGGCTGATCCGGACACGCTGACATTCAAGAAGACTTATTCGATGCCGGGGATGACAGAGGACGAGATTTACATATTCACTGCCGGTTGGGAAGAACCTTGGATGGAATTTGACGGAATTCCTGGTGGTAAATACGGTACTGATGGTAAATCTTACGTCTGTAGATTTTACGGGGAGAAATTGAACAAAGTCACCGCCAATATATTTCCGAGGGTCTATCTGGTTTTCTCCGACGGTTCTTTCGACTTGATATTCACTGACATTTCAGCAAGTTGGAGATATAATTACATAGACCACCTGTCTTCGAGAGATGACAGGTTCAACAGGAATGCCTTTTGGCGGATGTCGTACAGCCAGAAAATCCTTGACCAGATCAGGGAGCGCTCAAAGGAACTTTTCGAGTTGGTTGTCGCCTCTATGGACGAGTACCTCAAGGTCGGTCCGCCCGTGGAGCTGGAAAAAATCTGACGGACAGATGTCCTTTTACGGCCGCCTTCGGGTGGCTATTTTTGTGCTGAAAAATGCAGAAAACGTCCCGTCTTTGTTCTGTTTATGTATTGGAGTGGCTAAGTCTGCTGTCTGTCAATTTGTTACGGCGGTATTTGCAGAGTGTGAAAGAAAGCCTCGACTCCGCCTGAAGATCAAAGAAGGTGGAAGGTTTGTTTTAGTGTTATTTAGTCGCTCCTTAAGAACTGCCTTTTTAAGCGGCCAGTAGTTTATATCGA
>CAYZKZ010000150.1:0-4249 GCA_964479325.1 uncultured Muribaculaceae bacterium | reverse complement strand
TAACAAGGTAGCCGTACCGGAAGGTGCGGCTGGAACACCTCCTTTCTGGAGCGGAGATCCGCCGGAATCCGGCCGGAGAGCTTCGGAGCCGGACAGCAGGGGCGATTTTCTTGCACGCCTGTCGTTGGTTGCAATATCATAGCATTATCCCCGGAGGGGGTTGAATGCAGTCTCTTAGCTCAGTTGGTTAGAGCGCTACACTGATAATGTAGAGGTCGGCAGTTCAACTCTGCCAGGGCCTACTAATCCGAAGTCTCTTTCGGAATAGTTCCGGGGGTATAGCTCAGTTGGTAGAGCACCTGCTTTGCAAGCAGGGGGTCTAGAGTTCGAATCTCTATATCTCCACAAGAAAAGGTCGGAACAGCGATGCTGCTCCGACCTTTTTTTGTGGAGATTTTCCACCCCTCGGTCGCTCTGCGGCAGCTCCCGGTGGGAGCGCGGGGAAAGGATTCCCCGAAACCCCTTCGGTCGCTTCGCTCCGGTCGTACACTATTCCACTTCTCTTCCGGTCGCTGAGCTTGTCGAAGCGACAATGTGATTATGTCACAGATTCAGCCGCTTCGACAGGCTCAGCGACCGGAACCGCTCCGATTTTTTGATAGCCTTTACTGGCGGATGATCTCAACTTCGCCGTCGAGACCGATCTTGATGATCTGGGAGGCTAAGCCAGTGGCGCCGGCTTCGAGACGTGCATCAACAGTGTAGTCAACAGCGTTCTTTATTTCATCTGAGATGTCCGTGAACTTTTTAGGAGTCGGCTCGCCGGAGATGTTGGCTGATGTCGAGACAATCGGACGGCCGAGTTTGTAGGTCAGCTGAAGGCAGAACTCCATCATAGGGATGCGGATGCCTACCGTCCCGTCGCTGGCCACTACATTGTGCGCGAGATGGAATCGGTCAGCTTTCTGCGGTTCTCCTTCCGCCGCTGCCGGATAGGTCTTTGCACCAGGGTAAATCAGGGTCATCGGTCTGTCGTTCACTTCCACAAGGTCAATCGCCATCGGCGGTATCTCATTGATGTACAGTGCGATCTGATCCAGGCTGTTTGCCAGCAGCACCAGCGACTTGCTGTCGGACCGATGCTTTATCTCGTAAATCTTAGCGACAGCCTCCGGATTTGTCGCATCGCAACCAAGTCCCCAGACCGTGTCCGTCGGGTAGAGAATCACCCCGCCCTCCTTGAGAACCTTCAACGTCTCGTTGAGAATCTCGTCTATAGCCTTTTTCTGCATATTCGTCTAATATTTTCTTCGTCTCTAATCAATGTCGTACCGCCTCGCCTCCAACTGCCGCCACGTGCGCAAAACCGCCATTTCCACTCACCGCTGGATTTTCCGCACTGTTACGGCTGCCGGATCGAATGAAGGTAGCAGGCCGTCACGGCGGTGACTGCGGCGGTCTCGGTGCGGAGGCGACTCGGGCCAAGGTGAACCGGCACAAAACCGTTCTCGACCGCAAGCTTAGCCTCATCGGGGGAGAAATCACCCTCCGGCCCGATCAGCACCGTGATGCTGGCATCGGCGGAAGCCTCCCCCAGCACATCCTCGATGGAACGCCTTTCCGTCTCACCCTCAAAGCAGTAGCAGATCATCTTGATTCCACCCTTGCCGGAGTGCGCCAAAATGAAATCCCTCACGGAGACCGGCTCCTCCACCATCGGCAGTCTCGCCTTCAGGCTCTGCTTCATCGCCGAAAGCGCTATCTTGCGCGACCTCTCGGTCTTGAAAACCTTCCGCTCGGAAC
The DNA here is from genome assembly GCA_964479325.1 of uncultured Muribaculaceae bacterium. Lineage (GTDB taxonomy): Bacteria > Bacteroidota > Bacteroidia > Bacteroidales > UBA932 > Cryptobacteroides. The sequence goes on along the minus strand of CAYZKZ010000150.1, from coordinate 2,506 downwards.
GCTCCCCGATGACCGGAGAGATCACATCCACGCCCAGCTCGGTGGCCTTCTCCACGAACCACTCGAAACGGTCGTTGTTCTTCGTGGGACACACGGCCATATTCAATGAATATGAATGCCCTCCCCAGTCGGGAACGGTCTCTAAGATCTCGGCCGCCGCCCCTTTGGGCGAATCATCGATCAGGCGGCAACGGTGCATATTCCCGCACCCATCGACGACCACAATCTCGTCCCCAGCCCGATGGCGGAGTACCCTGACGCAGTGAGCGCTCTCCTCCTGATCCAGGAACGCCGTTTGTCCCTCTGTTTCGTAAGCGTAGAAAATCTCCATAGTGCAAATATACAGAAAAAGAGTAACTTCGCGTCTATGAAAAAACGTTACGAATCTCTTGATGTCCTGAGGGGGCTGACCGTCGCATTTATGTGTGTGGTCAACAACCCCGGAACCTGGGCGCACATATTCCCGCCGCTCAGGCACGCAGGTTGGGTCGGTTGCACGCCAACTGATTTGGTTTATCCGTTCTTCATCTTTTGTATGGGCTGCGCGATGGCGTTCTCGTTCTCCAAGTACGAGAGGACAACCGCCTCCGCCTATCTGAGAGTCCTGAAAAGAGGGACGCTGATCTTCCTTGTGGGCCTTGCGCTGAACCTTTACCCGTTCTTCCCGACCTCGCTCCACGACGAGACGTGGTCTTTCGGGCAGAACTACCTCTACTGGCTTCATCATAAACGAATATTCGGGGTTCTCCAAAGAATAGGAATGGCCTACATCATAGCCGGTTGCCTTGCCTTGTGGCTCAAGAAGCCAGGCCGGATAATGGCTGCGATAGGCGCGCTTTGCGTGACCTACACGGGAATATTACTGATCTTCGGCCGCGACCCCGGGGCGTTCACCCTCGAAGGCAACGTCTCGATGCGCATAGACACCTGGCTCGTCGGCGGCGACCATTGCTACCACGGCTACGACGGCACCGATTTCGACCCGGAGGGTGTTCTCGGCTCACTGACCGCCGCCTGCTCCTGCCTTCTCGGCTACCTTGTCGGCTCAATGATCCACCGCTCGCAAAAGAATATCTCGGCGTCGCTTGTCGGCCTTCCATCCGGAAGCGGCCTGCCGTCCGAGGCTCTGCCTTATTCTCCCGACAGAGTGGTCAACAGAACGTTTGTCTATGGCTGCCTTTCCCTGATTCTCGGCGAGGTTCTGAGCATCTGGATTCCGATCAGCAAGCCCCTCTGGTCAGTCTCCTACGTCTTCTATGCCGGAGGATGGGCTATGCTCGCTCTCGCTTTCCTCTCTTATCTGCTGGATGTCAAGGGCTACGCCAAGCCGTTTGTGCCGTTCAAGGCTATGGGAATGAACGCCCTGATGGCCTTCGTCCTCTCCGGAGTCATCGCCAAGAGCTATGTGTTCTTCGGGTTCGCTCCAAGCCGCTGTTTCGGGGCCAATGAATATACCTCCCTGCTCTGGGCGCTGATCTTCGTCACGATCATCTGCACACTCCTTTGGATTCTTTACAAGAAGAAGATTGTGATTAAACTGTAAGAGAAATGTATATCGGTCTTATTTCCGACACCCACGGGGTGTTCGCTGACGATGTGAGGAAATTCCTTGAGCCGGTTGACCGGATCTGGCATGCCGGAGACTTCGGAACGCTCGAATGCGCCAAAGCCATAGCCGCCTTCAAACCACTTGTCGGAGTCTATGGCAACTGCGACGGACTCGATGTGAGGCAGGAATATCCCGCATTCCAAAACTTTGAATGTGACGGCTTTAGGGTTCTGATGACCCACATCGGCCTGCGGGTCGGCAGCTACTGGGCCTTCAATCCTCACCAGCCAATGTACGATCTGAGGGCGAAGGCGCTTCTTGACTCCTATCATCCTGACATATTCGTCTGCGGACACACGCATATTCCTCAGGTCTTTCGTGACAGTCGTAACGGTTTTCTGTTTATGAATCCCGGAGCCTGTGGTTTCCAGGGGGCCTCGGATGTGCCGAGAATGGCACTCCGCTTTCACATTGAAAGCGGGGAAATCCTCGGTTTGGAGAAATGCGAGTTGCCGAGATGACCGATTTTTGTGAAAAAAAGTTAAAAAAGCATTGTAAATTCCATAAAACTATGTACTTTTGCGCCTTGTAAAACAAGGCAGAAGAAACTTTAGTTTTTAATTTATAATTATTATGAAGAAGGTATTTATGTCTTTTGCAGTTGTAGCTCTTATGGTAGCTGCTTCTGCTTGCGGTAACAACGCAAAGAAGGCCGAGGCTGAGACTGAGACTGAGGCTGTCGAGGAAGTAGAGGCTGTTGCTGACACAACTGTTGCTTGCAGCGATTCAACCGCTTGCTGCGACTCTACAGCTAAAGCTGAGTAATTTCAGCCATTGACCCGTCTTTGACGGGGCTTTTTTGCGGTGTCCGGGATTATTCCCAGATGCTGCAATATTTTTTTTGGGAACTATATACGAGTTGACTAACTTTTCTCTTGATAATTTATCAGAGGCTAT
>CAYZKZ010000149.1:0-4318 GCA_964479325.1 uncultured Muribaculaceae bacterium | reverse complement strand
TATAGGAGTCTTGGCCGGGGCTGTAATAGCGCTGGCGGCTTACATTGTCATTCAGAGGATAGTTCTGAAAGGACAGAAGAACGAGATCATCGCCAAGGCCGAGATCGAGGCCGAGGGCATCAAGAAGGACAAGATCCATCAGGCCAAGGAGAAGTTCCTACAGCTGAAGAGCGAGCACGAGCAGTACATCAACGAGAAGAACAGCCAGCTGAAGGATGCCGAGAACCGCATCAGGCAGAAGGAGAACTCGTTGAACCAGCAGAACTCCGAGCTTCAGAAAAAGCTGCGCGACGCCGACAACGCCAAGGCGAGCTTCCAGGCGCAGCAGGAGGCGCTGGCCAGGAAGACTGAGGAATATGACAGACTCAGCGCGCAGGCCAACAAGCAGCTTGAGACCATCGCCGGAATGAGCGCCCAGGACGCCAAGAACGTCCTTATAGAGAATATGAAGGCCGAGGCCAGGACAGAGGCTCAGGCCTACATCAACGACACGATGGACGAGGCTCGTCTGAACGCTTCCAAGGAGGCCAAGAGGATTGTCATCAACACGATCCAGAGGACTGCCACCGAGACCGCCATCGAGAACGCCGTGACCACCTTCCCGATTGACAACGACGAGATCAAGGGCCGCATCATCGGTCGTGAGGGTCGTAACATCCGCGCCCTTGAGGCCGCCACCGGAGTCGAGATCGTGGTTGACGACACTCCGGACGCCATCCTGCTTTCCGCTTTCGATCCTGTCCGCAGGGAGGTCGCCAGACTGGCTCTGCATCAGCTTGTTGTTGATGGAAGAATCCACCCTGCCCGCATCGAGGAGGTTGTCGCGAAGGTGCAGAAGCAGCTTGAGGACGAGATTCTCGAGACCGGAAAGAGAACCTGCATCGACCTTGGAATCCACGGTCTTAACATAGAGCTTGTGAAGATGATTGGTAGGATGAAGTACCGTTCTTCCTACGGACAGAACCTGCTGCAGCACTCCCGCGAGGTCGCCAACATCTGCGCCATTATGGCCGCCGAGCTTGGCCTCAATCCAAAGATCGCCAAGAGGGCCGGTCTGCTCCACGACATCGGTAAGGTCTCCGAGGAGGAGCCTGAGCTTCCGCACGCTTTGCTTGGTATGAAACTGGCCGAGCAGTACAAGGAGAAGCCTGAGGTCTGCAACGCCATCGGAGCGCACCACGAGGAGATCGAGATGACATCAATCATCTCTCCTATCGTGATGATCGGTGACGCCATCTCCGGCGCCCGTCCTGGGGCCCGCCGTGAGGTGATCGAGTCCTACATCAAGAGACTCAAGGGAATGGAGGATCTGGCAGCCGCCTATCCGGGAGTGACAAAGAGCTATGCCATTCAGGCCGGCCGCGAGCTCCGCGTCATTGTCGGGGCCGAGGAGGTCAGCGACGATCAGGCCGGAAGGCTCTCCGCCGACATCGCCCAGAAGATCCAGGACGAGATGACTTACCCAGGACAGGTCAAGATCACGGTCATCCGTGAGACCCGTTCGGTAGCCTATGCGAAATAATTCAATGTTACAACATCGGAATGTTTTGATGCTATGACACATATTTTCAAGAAAGCTATGGCGATGGTGGCTGCACTCCTTATCGGGGGTGTGGCCGCTTTCGCTCAAGCGCCTGAGGCCACGGCAAAATGGTCTGTCTCAGGCAAGGAGATCTCGGAGAATCTCTTTGAGTTGACGTTCAAGGCCAGAATCGAGGACGGTTGGCACATCTACACCGTTGACCACGCCTACAACCCGATCTTCGTGGAGTTCGCTCCGGGGGACGGTTATTCCTTGGACGGTGACTTGGTGCAGGTAACCAAACCGTCTGACTTTCAGGGAGAGAAGGTTTTCTTCGACTCGGTAGTGCTGACCCAGAAGCTGAGGCTGAGCGGGAAAGAGGCCACTGTCACGGGCGAGGTCACTTGGAGTGGCTGCAATGACCATTTCTGCGCCGCTCCGGAGAGCTGGGAGTTCTCTGTTCCGCTTAAGTCAGGGGCGGGGGAGGCCGCCGCGTCTTCCGCCGCGGAGACGAGATCGGATGATCCCGGCGTGATCTCGGCCGAAGGGGAGGATGCGGAATCCGGCTCGCTTTGGGCTTTGGTCATCGAGGCGATTCTTTGGGGACTGGCTATGCTGATGACTCCGTGCGTGTTCCCTATGGTCCCGATGACCGTCTCGTTCTTTATGAAGCAATCGACCACGGCCGCCGAAGGAAGGTTCAAGGCTTTCATCTATGGCCTTTTCATCGTGCTTCTCTACACGGTTCCGATCAGTGTCATCATCGGATTGACCTGGATCATAGGCGGCAACGCCGTCACCGCGGACATATTCAATTGGCTTGCGACCCATTGGCTTCCGAACTTGGTCTTCTTCATTGTGTTTATGATCTTCGCCGCATCTTTCTTCGGCGCGTTCGAGATCGAGCTTCCGTCCTCGCTTGCCAACAAGAGTGATGCGAAGTCAGGCGGCAAGGGACTCGGCGGGATTTTCTTTATGGCTCTGACTTTGGTGCTGGTGTCCTTCTCCTGCACAGGCCCGATTGTGGGGACGGTCCTTATCAAGTCAACACAGGGTGAGTTCTGGACTCCGATGGTGACGATGCTTGCGTTCTCGGTGGCTTTCGCCCTGCCGTTCACTGTGCTGGCGATGTTCCCGTCGCTGCTCAAGAAACTGAAAGGCAAGTCCGGCTCGTGGCTCAACAGCGTGAAGGTCGTCCTCGGCTTCATAGAGGTCGCCCTTGGCTTCAAGTTCCTCAGCGTGGCTGACCAGACCTACCATTGGGGGCTGCTTGACCGCGAGGTCTATTTAGGAATATGGATCGTCACATTCTCGATGCTCGGCTTCTACCTTTTGGGCAAGCTCAGATTCAAGAACGACGACCCGGTGGAGCATATCTCGGTCACAAGGCTTGGACTTGCGATCGCCGTCTTTGCGTTTGTGGTCTATATGATCCCAGGGATGTGGGGCGCTCCTCTGAAGGCTTTGTCTGGCTATCTCCCGCCGCTTGAGACTCAGGATTTCGTGGTCTATAACTATGCGGACACGCCTGCGGCTTCGGCCACTTTGGTCACTTCGATGGTTGGTGAGCCAAGCCGAACCACAGGCACAGTGACCGGCACTTCTGCGGGTTCTGTTACCGGCACTTCGGTAGGCTCAGTGACCGGATTGGGCGGAGTTTCGGGTAGTGGAGCAGGTTCGGTCGCTGAGCCCGCCGAAGCGCCCGATGCGTTAAAACAGTCCGACTACGGCCGGAAATACGACCTGAAGATGCCTCTCGGCCTGTCCGGCTACTTCACCATAGACGAGGCACTCGCCGCCTCGAAGGCCCTGAACAAACCCGTTTTTGTCGATATCACTGGCCACGGATGCGTCAACTGCCGCGAGATGGAGCAGCGCGTCTGGAGCGACCCGAAGGTGCTGGACATTCTCAGAAATGAATATGTCATCGTGGCTCTCTACACGGATGACAAGACGAAACTCGATGAGTCCGACTGGCTGACAACCGCCGAAGGAAAGGTCCTGAAGGAGATCGGCCGCGCCAATTCCTACATTGTCCGCACCCGTTTCGGTGTCAACGCCCAGCCTAACTACGCCCTTCTTGACTCTGACGGCAACCAGATGGTTCCTGTGCGGGGCTACAACCTCTCCGTCGATGGCTTCATCGCCTTCCTTAACTCAGGCCTGGAGAAGTTCAAGGCGAAATAACCAAAGCCTCCGCTTTTGTAAAAACAAACACCCGGTCACTGAGCTTGTCGAAGTGCCGGGTGTTATTAAATATTAAGCTTTCTCAGCAGAGGTCCCTACCTCTTTGAGGTAACCTCAGTCTCGTACTTCTCCACCTCCGCAATGAAGTCCTGTCCGACAGGCACACCGTTCTTGAGGTTGAAGTAGTCATAGACAGCCCCGAACGGAAGTGACTTGGCCTCCTCAAGAAGAGCGAGACGCTGGAAGTACTTGCCGCTGTCCTCGTAGGAGCGCAGGGTGTCGAGAGGCTCAAGGAAGGCCTGAAGCATACACTTCTGTGTGGCTCTTGTTCCGATGATGTAGGCACCGATGCGGTTGATCGAGGCGTCGAAATAGTCAAGTCCGATGTGGGTGCGGTCGAGAGCGCCGGCGCGCACAACCTCCTTGAAGAGGTCGAGTGTCTGGTCGTTCATCGTCACCACGTGGTCGGAGTCCCAACGTACAGGACGGCTGGTGTGGAGCATCAGCTCAGGCACAAAGAGGAGAAGCGAGGCGACCATATCGCTGATGTTCTCGGTCTGCTCGTAGTGACCTGTGTCAAGGGTGTACATAAGCTTGCGGGTGGAGCAG
>CAYZKZ010000148.1:0-4527 GCA_964479325.1 uncultured Muribaculaceae bacterium | reverse complement strand
TTCCAAAAATAAACCAACAAGAGGTCATCACTTGGCAAGCAATCGTTCCAGCAGTTCCTGAGCGATTGCTTCGCTTTGGAGTCTCATCAGGTTATCATTCTCACGCTCATGGGAAAGGAGGTTCATACTGCCGTACCACACAAGCGAACGGTCGATCACGGCGAAATGCTCTCGGCATCTTTCGGACAATCGGACTGTTATGCCAGCGTCAGACAGCGACGCCACAAGTCTCTCAAGAAGGAGAACGGCATCCGCAGGGTACGATGTCGGCGGAAGCGTCAGTACAGTGATCGCCACGCCACGTTCCCGCAGACCGGCCGATAGTTTTTTTATGAAATCCTCAACCTTCCTTGAGCCTAAACCTGGACTTGAGATAATGACGCTCGACTTGGCTGATTCAAGATCCTTACGATAAGTGTCATAATATGTGGCCGAATCAAAAATGGAATTATGGACATCCTGAGTGTCAGCCACTTCGGTGCAGATTTCAAATCCGATGCGCTTGTACGTCCGCATCCTCTTATGATACATTCTTTCCAGAATAGGAATATGTTGGTCAATGTAATCGAATATTATGACATCCTTTTTCCCTTCATAATCACGATTCAGACGCCCTGCATATTGCTCGACATTATTCTCGAAAGAAATAGGCATAGCCAGAAGAAGCGTGTCGAGCCTTGGATAGTTGAACCCCTCGCCGACATATTGCCCCGTGGCCACAAGAGCCATAGATTCTTCCTTTGGCACAGACTCCATCCGATGGCGAAGAGCCTCACGCTCTTTAGCGCTTCCTCCACCTTGAAGAAGAAACACGTGCCGAGCGGCATTCTTCAGGGCCTCATACAAGTCGGAGGCGTGGTCTTTCCTTTTAGTCATAATGATCGGAGTGCGGCCTTTGTTGATGCAGTCAACGGCATCAGCGACAATTTGAGAATTCCGCAAAGGACTCGTGGCAACAAGTTCGAGAGCCTTGGTGATTGTTAACTTATCGGCTGAGACATTAATCAGACGTGTGAACCTTGGATACACATAGTGGCCAATGCCTTGTTTCTCCGCTCTCTCCTTCGCGGTGTACCTGTACCGGACCGGGCCAATATGCATCAATATTCTCCGATCCTGACCATCGTCCCGCTTCAACGTCGCTGTCATACCATAAACGTAGCGGGCACTGACAGAACGGAGCACAGACTCGCTTGAGAAAGCCGCCGCGTGATGGCATTCGTCCATAATGACCATACCATATTCATTGACAAGAGGATTGATCTCATCCGGCTTGCCGAGAGATGTCACCATAGCGACATCGATTATTCCTGTACGGCAGTTCTTTTGCGAACTGAATGTGCCGATTAATGAAGTTCGGTACTTAATGCGTCCGGTAGGTGTCGTGTATGAAGGGTATGGTTCGTCAACAGAAAGGAACTTGGTCAAGTCCTCAACCCAACGGTTCATAATCTCAACATTATGGACAAGAATCAGAGTACTCACCTTTCTTTGAGCCACAATGTAAGCGCCGACGACGGTTTTTCCGAATGAAGTGGCAGCATTTAGGATTCCATTGTCATATTCAAGCAACGACTTGACGGCTTTGGACTGCTCCGGGTATAACTTTCCGTTAAAGGTCACATTCAAGGTACGGCCGCATTGGCGCTCATCTTTTACCCGGCTGTCTATTCCAGCGTTGAACAGCAACTCTTTCAAGTCTATGTCACAGCCCCTTGGCAGCGCTATATGGCGATCTGTATCATACCCGCAGTAAACGATTCTTGGAATATTCAATGTCGAGAAACCCAGCCCCAATTTCTTATAAAACTCTGGATTCTTATAGGCAGCTATACGCCTTATCGCGTTTTGAAGACGCGGTGACAACCCGTCTTTCGAGACATATATCCCATCTTTCAGAACCACCTCTACCCCGCATTCCGCATCTGTGCTATTTGTGCCCGATTTTGTCGATGAATAGAAAAGGCTCTCTTCTAATTTTGGGCTGTACTCTTGCAAAAGGTCATCTTCATCAACCTTCCAATCGTTCAAAAATCCGTCGATATCTGACTCAGATAGTTTCCTGACAGAAGACAATTTCTTAAGTTGGTCTCTATATGGAATCCAGCCTTCATCAACAAAGACGCTGTTCCCGTTTTTAACCGCCTGTCCCTGCAACGGTAGAGCTATCAGATTTCCAAGCCCGCCATCAGGCAGAGAGTCCTGCATCGGCATCAATCGGTCATAGTAGCGGAACGACTTCATACTAACAGACTCTGAGCCTTTAGTAACAAGCGCATTACCGAACTGCCTGGCCTTCTTTGCCGAGACCGCCTCTGAAAAGAATATCCAGACGTGCGCTCCTTTCCCGGATCTGGACCGCTCCACCAATGCGTCAATTCCGGACAAGGCACATATTCCGCGCAACGCATCCACTTCCTCCCGCCATTCCTTTGATGAACTTTCCTCTTCATTATGGTTGTCAAAATCAAAGACAATGAAACGGCAACTGTTGTCCGGCCATAGAGGATATATTCCCAAAACATCAGAGCAATCCTCCTTCAGCCCTTGAATATGCCGGATTATCAATGAATATCTCAACGGCTCATATTCCTTGAATCCGCACTCGGCACATTTTGATTTCGGGTTTTGATTCTTTGGACAGCACGGCTTCCAACGGTTAAGACATTGAGGATAGTAAATCTTGTTCTTCGAGCGCCTCGCATAGACATCCTTCCTGCCTTGGAACATTGAATACATCAACCGCGCGGTGTCGAGGGAAGCATCTATCGGCAGAATTTCAGTTCCCGAATCCCAACCGGTCTGAGAATCTCGGCGGTTATCGAATTTGTAGGCGATTCCGTGTTCGTCAAGGACTGAACGCAAATACCTGATCTCTTCCTCAAGACGCTGAAGATAGTCTGCATCAACTTTACGTTCCGACATAGCTCAAATCAGCCAAGTTATTTTCCTAAAACAACTTAAAACCCAGACGCCCTTTAAAGAGACACCTGAACTTTTTCGGAAATTTCAAGTATAACATTCCGCAAAATTTTCCAACTCCAAATATATGGATAATTTATAAAACACAACGCCACGTGTAGGCAATATCTCCATATAATCAATGAAACGGACATCATAATAGCAAAATATCCTTGTAAAACGCTGGCAAACGAGGCCTACTGTAGCGCAGTGTGGGCTGGGGTGTTTCGCCAGCTATGCCTCCAGAGTGCGCATTTGGCGGAAACCGACCCTCTACAGTGCCATAGAACGCTGATTGACCGCCGGCATTTTACAAAATGGCAAGGCGGACGGGCCTTCCTCTTTGCTAATTCCGCGTCACAGACATTGCACTTCCGAACAATGGCGAGTTCGGAGGCCTAAGGATATGCGACTATCACACATTTTTCAGCGAAATGACATCCAATAGTAAAAATGCGGAGGCGACCGTATCAGCAGACGGTCCCTCCGCATTTTCGCTTCAGGACTGATTCATACTCGTCAGTTTTTGTCGATCTCAAAAGTCACTGTCACATCGCCTTTCCCAAGGGCGTATGCCAAACCTGACGGATCTGAGACACGACCCAAACGGGTGTAGTTGTAGGATGTTGAGAACGTTTCATAGAACAGAACCAGGCAATTAGATCCATAGAGCATCAAATCACCAGCGAGGATTGTTTCTGGTCGCCGGCTGTCTGTCGGCAGATTCTCAGCAAGATAATGGTACTTCTCGTTACCATTCATCTCAGTCATCGTCACTGTCAGCGGCAGCAAGGCGGAAAAGGCCCGGGCAGCCGCGTTGTTCTCAAGGGTGGCGGCGAAAACACTGTTTCCAATTCTAATCGTAATATTCATTGGCGTTTCTTTCCCGCCGTCATTGTCATTCCCGGAATCATCGCTTCCCGGCGTTCCCGGATTTGGCGTCGGGGCATCAGGAATATCCGTCACAGGCTCCTCACCTGCGGTACACGAAGTCAGGGCAAATGAATATGTCATAAGCACAATGGCTAAAACGGCAGCGAATCTACTCATACTCCGCTATTTGAGATATTCATTGAAAAATGACTCAATCTTGTCGAAGGGGATGATGTCCGCGCGGTCGTACAAATCCGTGTGGACGGCGCCGGGAATGATCATCAGTTCCTTGTTGTCGCCTTTCAGTTTCTTGAAGGTGTCTTCGCTGAAATAGCGGGAATGCGCTTTCTCGCCGTGGATGAGCAGGACGGCGCTGCGGATCTCACCGGCATAAGCAAGAATCGGAGCGTTGATGAACGCAAGAGAGGATGTCTTGTTCCAGCCCAAGCCTGAGTTGATGGAGCGTGGATGGTAGCCTCGCTTGGTCTTATAATAATCATAATAATCCTTCATAAACTGAGGAGCATCATCGGCTGGTTCAGGATTCATCACGGTGTGAGGATAAGCGCCTGCCCGATAGTCCTCAGTGCGCTGGGCGTTCAGTTCCTGACGCATTTTGTATCTCGCATCGGCATTGTCGGAGGCGTCAAAATAGCCGTTCGCGGAACAGCGGCTGATGTCATACATAGTGGA
>CAYZKZ010000147.1:0-4677 GCA_964479325.1 uncultured Muribaculaceae bacterium | reverse complement strand
CGATCGACCTGACCGAGCTGATCGCTTCGGAGAAAGGCTACACGGTCGATATGGAGGGATTCGGCAAGGAACTCCAGAAACAGAAGGACAGGGCCCGCAACGCCACAGCCAACGAGTTCGGCGACTGGACCGTGTATTATGACGGAGAGGAAGAGGCCTTCCTCGGCTACGACAGCCTTGAGCTGGATGGAGTCAGACTCTTGAAGCAGCGTACCGTCAAGCAGAAGAACAAGACTATGTTCCAGCTCGTCTTCGACAAGACTCCGTTCTACGCCGAGATGGGAGGACAGGTCGGCGACACAGGTGTCATCGTCTCTGAAAGCGGAGAGGAGGTCAGGATCCTCAACACAGTCAAGGAGAACAACCTCACGATCCACATCGCGGAGAGGATTCCTTCCGACTGCGGAGAGACTTTCACCCTGAAAGTGGACGCGGAGCGCAGGCTCAGGATCACGGCCAACCACACGGCCACCCACCTTCTGGATTTCGCACTCAGGGAGACGCTCGGAACACACGTCGAGCAGAAAGGCTCATACGTTGGTCCAGACTATTTCCGTTTCGACTTCTCGCATTTCGCCAAGGTCACGGACGAGGAACTCCGCAAGGTCGAGCACAGGGTCAACCAGCTCATCCGCGCCGACTACCCTCTCGAGGAGAAGAGAGACGCGACAATGGACGAGGCCAAGGCTATGGGAGCGATCGCCCTCTTCGGTGAGAAGTACGGAGACAAGGTGCGCGTCGTGAAGTTCGGTGACTCCATCGAGCTCTGCGGCGGAACACACGCAGGATCGACCGGCCGCATCGGATTCTTCAAGATCGTCTCCGAGTCGGCCATCGCAGCGGGAGTGCGCAGGATCGAGGCCGTGACCGGAGAGGCCGCCGAGAACATCCTCGACACGTTCACGGACACCCTCAAAGGCATCCGCGCGATGTTCAACAACGCTCCTGACGTGGCGGCGGCCGTCGCCAAGCTCATCAGCGAGAACTCCGACGCCAAAAAGAAGATCGAGGAATATGCCAAAGAGAAGGCCGCCTCGTTCGCGAAAGTGATTTCCGAGAACGCCGAGGAGATAAATGGAATAAAAATTGTCAGGTTCAGCCGGGATGTCGAGCCGTCAATGCTGCGCGAGGCCGCCACGATCCTCCAGAAGGAGGTCGAGAACTTCGCCCTCGCCGCCGCGTTCAGCCACGACAACAAGCCTCAGCTTGCCCTGATGTACTCCAACGACCTTGTGGCAGCCGGCCACAACGCGGCGAAGGACATCCGCGAGGCCGCCAAGTTCATCCAGGGCGGAGGCGGCGGACAGCCGACCCTCGCCACCGCCGGAGGAAGAAACAACGACGGACTTCAGGCGGCGCTGGACAAGATGGTGGAGATCATCACGGCATAGAAGACTACAGGATATTCACAATTATATTCATAAAACACCGCTTCGAGGATGAAGAAGATTGACAGATTCATACTGACCTCATTCATAGGACCATTCTTTATGATCCTGCTTGTGGTCATCTTCATCCTTATGATGCAGTTCCTGTGGGTCTATATCGACGAGCTGGTCGGAAAAGGTCTGAGCCTCGGCATCGTGGCGGAGTTCCTCTTCTGGGGAAGCTGCACCGTACTGCCGCTGGCCCTGCCGCTGGCGACCCTTCTCGCGTCAATGATGACGATCGGGAATATGGGCGAGAACAACGAGCTCATAGCCCTGAAGGCGGCGGGCGTGTCGGTCCTCCGCGTGATGCTTCCGATCCTCATCGCGTCGTTCTTCATAAGCATCGGCACATTCTTCGTCATCAACAACCTTGTGCCGGTCTCCTACAACGAGATCTTCACCCTGCGCGACGACATCGGAAAGACCAAGGACGAGATCAAGATTCCGTCCGGTACTTTCTACGACGGAGTTGAAGGGTACGTCCTGCGTGTGGGAAGCCGCGACGACAAGACCGGAATGATGAAGGACGTGATGCTCTACGACCATCACGGAAGGGGCAACACCCGTCTCACGCTGGCGGACTCCGCGATAATGAAGATGTCCAAGGACAAGTCCTACCTGACCTTCAGGATGTACAACGGAACCAACTATCAGGAGACCAACGAGAGGAACTACCGGGACACATCCCTTCAGTTCCAGAGGATCGACTTCTCAAGGCAGGAGATGGTGATCGCCCTCCAGAACTACGCCTTCCAGAAATCAGACAGCGCAAGGTACGGAGACCAGGTCAAGGCCCTTCCTTTGGAGAGGCTGCGCGAGCAGAAGGACACGCTTGAGTCCAGAAGGGACAGCACGAAGGCACGGCAGATCATCAGCACGGCGGCGTCATTCATCTTCTCGCAACACAAGCAGCTTGACACCACGAAATGCGGGATAACCAGCAATTTCAGCGACCCTGAGTTCCTGAGTTTCAGGGACAAACGATCCACGGCCCAGGCGCTGGAGAGAGCAGCCGACAACGCAAGGCAGCTGAAATCCAACCTTGAGAGTTACGAGTTCGGGGCCTTTGACTACACCGTGCTGCTGCGCTACACGAATCTTGAGCTGCTGCGCCGCTACGGACAGGCGCTCGCCTGCTTCATTATGTTCTTCATCGGAGCGCCTCTCGGAGCGTTGATCCGGAAGGGTGGAATCGGAGTCTCGGCGATTGTCTCGCTGCTGTTCTTCGTTCTCTACTGGATCATCGACATCACCGGCGTGAAACTGGCGAGGGACGGAAGCGTCAGCGCCGTGACGGGAGCGTTCCTTTCTTCGGGAATACTCCTGGTGATAGGCTTGTTCCTGACCTGGAAGGCGGTACACGACACGGACATTTCAAATATGGACAGCATAAAGAATTGGTGGAGAAAGGCTAAGAGCAATCTCGCCGGAATATTCAAGAAAACCAGAATCGTCTATATGGGCACGCCGGAGTTCGCCGTCGAGCCGTTGAAGGCGCTTTTAGACAAGAAGTATAACATCGTCGGGGTTGTGACAGTGGCCGACAAGCCGAGCGGCCGCGGACAGAAAGTGAACGAGAGCGCGGTCAAGAAGTTCGCCGTCAGCCGCGGCATTCCTGTGCTCCAGCCGGTTAAGCTGAAAGACCCGGAGTTCCTGAAACAGCTCAAGGCGTTCAAGGCCGACCTCTTTATCGTGGTGGCTTTCAGGATGTTGCCGGAAGAGGTCTGGGCTATGCCTAAACTCGGGACATTCAACCTTCACGCGGCCTTGCTGCCTCAGTACCGCGGAGCCGCCCCTATCAACTGGGCGGTCATCAACGGTGAGATGAGATCCGGCGCGACCACCTTTATGATCGACAAGGACATCGACACCGGCGGAATCATCCTGCGTCAGGGAATCAACATCTCCGACACAGACACAGCCGGAGATGTACACGACAAACTGATGGAGATCGGGGCGGAGCTGGTTGTGCAGACCACTCAGGGAATCATCGAGCGCAATGTGGACACCAGAGTCCAGAGGAGCTTCATACAGGGTTCAGAGGTGCTGAAGCCCGCGCCTAAGCTCACCCGTGAGCTTTGCCACATAGACTGGAACGACTCCACGAGGCAGATCTACAATCTCATCCGCGGCTTGAGTCCTTATCCTACGGCCTACACCGAACTTGTCAAGGACGGATGCGCTCCGGTTCAGCTGAAGATCTTCTCGGCGGAGAAGGTCAGTGCGGACGCACTTGACGGTGCGCTTCGACAAGCTCAGCGACCGGTCGCTGTGGCCAGGTCGGTCGCTGAGGTTCGGCCGGTTGGTGAGCTTGTCGAACCACACCAACCGGTCGCTGAGCTTGTCGAAGCGCCGGGCCGGATCCTCACCGACGGCAAGACCTACCTCCACATCACCACCGCCGACGGAGCCATCTCCCTGAAAGACGTGCAGATAGCCGGCAAGAAGCGGATGGACATCAAGGCGTTCCTCGCCGGATTCCGAGAGCCGGAGACCTACTCCACCACCGCCGGAACCTCCAAGGCCGAAATAGCCAAGACAAGAGCGTGATGGAAGCCGTCATCATAGGAAACGGCGACTTCCCGAAGAAGGAATATCCCCGAGAGATCATCCGCCGGGCCGATGTGATTCTGTGCTGCGACGGCGCTCTGCGGGCGTTCCTCCGAAACCGCGGCAAGATATTCAAAGACCTCCGAGACCCTGACGCCGTCATCGGAGATATGGACTCCCTTTCCCCGAGACTGCTGAATGAATATTCCCGCATCGCAGTCAAGGTCAGCGAGCAGGACGACAACGACCAGACAAAGGCCTTCCGCTACCTTCTGGAGCGCTGGCCGGAAGTCCGTAGCGTCCACATCCTGGCAGCCACCGGAAAACGGGAGGACCACACGATCGGCAACCTCGGACAGTTGATGGAATATGCCAGGCTATTCAACGCCAGTGGTAATCCTGAGGACGACGGAATCTATGCCGACATCATCTCGGATTATTCCACGGCCATAGCCCTGACGGACTCCTGCGAACTTTATGTCGGAGAAGGCCGTGGGGTGTCCATTTTCAGCCCCGACAACTCCCTGAACATCAAATCCGAAGGTCTGGTCTGGCAGACCAGCGGAGTGGTCTTCGACAACTGGTGGAAAGCCACCCTCAACCGAGCCTCCGCAGATTCCACCCGGCTCACCTTCTCCCACACGTCGCTCGCCCTCATCATCCTCGACTGAGAAGCCGAAACTGGGCGCGCAAGACA
>CAYZKZ010000146.1:0-4986 GCA_964479325.1 uncultured Muribaculaceae bacterium | reverse complement strand
CTTTTGACTTTTCCAGACTTGTGCAGGCGCAGACTCCGTCGCCAAGAAGAATGAGAACAAGTGTGCCGAGAAACTCGGCGAGATAAGGATTCATATTCGTAAAATAATTATTTGTTTGTCAGAGTGCGGCTTATAGCGTCGGCCCAGCCGGCCTTCGCAGTCAGGACGGAAGTCTCGTTCATTGACGGAGTGAATATTCTGTCCGCCTTCCATTGTTTCTTGACCTCGTCGATGTCTTTCCAGAAACCGACGGCGAGTCCGGCGAGGTAGGCGGCACCGAGGGCGGTTGTCTCCGTGACCTGAGGCCTTATGACCTTCGCTCCGAGGATGTCGGACTGGAACTGCATCATCAGGTTGTTCCTTGACGCGCCGCCATCGACCTTCAGCTCTCCGAGGCGGATGCCGGAGTCTCTCTCCATAGCGGAGACAATGTCCATAGTCTGGAAGGCTATTCCCTCCAAGGCGGCTCTGGCAATGTGGGCGGCTGTCGTGCCTCTGGTGATTCCGAGTATGCTGCCTTTGGCGTACTGATCCCAGTATGGCGCTCCGAGTCCTGTCAGGGCCGGAACCATATAGACTCCTCCGTTGTCAGGGACAGATGCTGCGAGAGCCTCGACCTCCGAGGAACTCTTGATGATTCCAAGACCGTCCCTGAGCCACTGAACCACAGACCCTGCAACGAATATCGAGCCTTCGAGGGCGTAGTTGACCTTGTCCCCGATCTTCCAGGCGATTGTTGCGAGCAGATTGTTCTTGGACATAATCGGTTTCTCTCCGGTGTTCATCAGAAGGAAGCATCCCGTCCCGTAAGTGTTCTTGACTGAACCTGGTTCGGTACACATCTGGCCGAACAGCGCCGCCTGCTGGTCTCCGGCGATTCCGGCCACGGGGACGTTGCCGCCAAGTAGGTCGGTCTCTCCGTAGATCTCCGATGACGATTTCACCTCAGGCATCATAGATTCCGGGATTCCGAGCAGATGCAGAAGTTCCTGATCCCATTCCAAAGTGTTGATGTTGAACAGCATCGTTCGGGAGGCGTTGCTCACGTCCGTGATGTGTTCGTGTCCTCCGGTAAGATTCCACACGAGCCAGCTGTCAACTGTTCCGAAACGGAGTTTTCCCTGTTCCGCCCGTTCGCGCGCGCCGGGTACATTCTCTAAAATCCAACGTATTTTCGTTCCGGAGAAGTAGGCGTCGATGATGAGTCCGGTCTTTTGGCGGATCATCTCCGTCAGTCCCGCCGCCTTGAGCGAGTCGCAATATTCAGAAGTCCTTCTGTCCTGCCAGACGATGGCGTTATAGACTGGTTTGCCGGTCTCGGCGTCCCAGACGATGGTTGTCTCGCGCTGGTTGGTGATGCCGATCGCCGCGATGTCCGCCCCGCCGAGTCCCAGCGAGGTGACGGCCTCTGTCATCATCGCATATTCAGTCGCCCAGATTTCCATCGGGTCGTGCTCCACCATCCCCGGTTTCGGGAAATGCTGCGTGAACTCCTTCTGGCGCACGGCCTTAGCCTCGCCGTTCCTGTTGAAGACGATCGCTCTCGACGAGCTTGTGCCCTGGTCCAGGGCGATTACATATTTCTCCATCTTAACTCAAAATCTTCGGAAGCCGGCAATCCCTGCTATTAATGAATATACCGCCTCCTTCTTGGTTGTTACTAACTTTGGTTGTGGCCCTTGGGGCGGCTTCCTCACCGCACACCATAGCCGGGCAAAATTATACAAAAATCCAAACAACTCCAAGAATATGCCGCATTCCTGATCCGTCTGAATGATCAAGAGAAGAATGTGCGAGGATTCTTCATTGGCTTGACTTACTGCCGGAATCTTTTATTATCTTTGGCGAAAAGTTTTATGAATATGAGCGCGTTGTCTGTTCTATATCTTGTGCTGCCGTTTGTCGGTGTCTTTGCCCTTCACGAGATTGAGGAGTTGGCCACTGCTTCACGGTGGGCGGAGAGATTCAGGGAGAAGCGGCTGGGCTTACCTCCTGTTTTGTGGTTCTTTTTAGGACGGTTCCCCGAAGCGGACAGAAAAGAATTGTGGGTTACCGCGATCGAGGAGATGTTGCTGCTTGTCGTGATCACTGGATATCTGCTCTCAACCGGTTCAGCCAAATCCGAATTGGTCTGGGTGGCTGCTTTTCTGGCATATTCAGTTCATTCGCTGGCTCACATTGTCAGGGCAGTGATTGTGAGAGGGTATTTCCCGGGACTGGCCACGGCCGCGCTTTCGCTTCCTTTTGTTGGCTACGGCATCCATTCAATCGCGCTTGTCTATCCTTGGGGGCGGGTCGTGGCTATGGCGATAGTCGACACTTCATTTGCTGTGGTCAATCTGCTGATTCTTAAATACATTTTGATTGAAATCCGGCTGGGTGGCCAAAAACGGAATGATTAACCGTGTTCCGCAATCCAGTGTAAAATATTATATTATATAGTATGGAAAACAGAATCACACCATCGTTTATCACGTCTCTGAAGGACGGGGAGGTCTTCGTGTTCGGCAGCAACAAGGAAGGAATGCACGGAGGGGGAGCGGCCCGCGTCGCTTATGAGAAGTTCGGAGCGAAGTGGGGAGAGGGCATCGGAATGACCGGAATGTGCTACGCCATCCCGACTATGGACGGCAGCATTGAGCTGATCCGCAAATATGTGGACGATTTCACTGAATATGTCCGCTCGCATCCAGAACTGACCTTCCTCGTCACCCGTATCGGCTGCGGCATCGCAGGCTGGACCGACGCCGAGATCGCCCCGCTGTTCCGCGAGGCCTCCAAACTGGCCAATGTCACACTCCCGAAATCGTTCTGGAGAGTACTTGAGTCTAAATAACTTAGAATGAACAAATATGATACTTACAACAACACCGTCCATCGAAGGCCACCACATCAAGGAATATAAAGGTGTCGTCTGCGGAGAGGTTGTCGCAGGAGTGAACTTCATCAAGGACTTCGGGGCGAGCATCCGTAACTTTATCGGCGGACGTTCCGGCTCTTATGAGAATGAACTGATCAAAGCCCGTGAGAAGGCTCTGAGAGAAATGTCGGAACGCGCGAGAGACCTTGGCGCCAATGCCGTGGTAGGCATTGACATTGATTATGAAGCCCTCGGAGCCGACAACGGAATGCTGATGACCACCGCCTCTGGAACCGCCGTGGTGATAGACTGATTTAAATTTGGCAAGCACACCATCGCCTTCCGAGCACCTGCTTGCAGTGTAGATGCACTTTTGGTCATTATGTGTTTATCACGATAAACAATTTTATTTAAAATTTGTTTATCTGGCTAAACAGGATTATCTTTGCGGTGTAATACCTGCATTATGGACACGTTGTTTGAGCGACATATTGAATACCTGACAGACGTTCCGTCTTCTTTTACGAGGCGGATGATGGATGACATTGATTGGGATTCTCGCCTTGTGATACTAAGAGGGCCTAAGGGTGTGGGAAAATCCACGCTGATGCAGCAGTATATTCTTAAAAATTATGGCGTTGCTGATCGGCATTCTCTTTATTGTTCGGCGGACACCGCTTATTTCACGAATCATACGCTTGTGGACACTGCCTCTGCGTTTGTTAAGATCGGTGGACGACATTTGTTTATTGATGAGATTCACAAATATTCTGGGTGGAGCCGGGAAATCAAGGAGATATACGATTTGTACAAAGGGCTTCGGGTTGTTATCAGCGGGTCATCACTTATTCAGATAAACGACGGCCAGAGTGACCTTTCCAGGCGCGCTGACGTTTATGATATGCCGGGGCTTTCTTTCAGAGAATATATTTGGTTTCGAACAGGACAGGAGATAGAGCCTGTGTCGCTCGGACATTTGCTTGCTGATCCAAATGATTTGTGTCTTGCCTTGAGGAATGTGTGCCATCCTCTGGAATATTTCCCGGATTACCTTACCAATGGATACTATCCGTTTTCCTTCGAGAGAAAGAGAACCTATAAGAGACTTGTGGAAAATGTGGTCAATTATATTATTGACAGCGAATTGACACTGAACCGTGGCGTGGCCATAGGTAATGCCAGAAAAATCAAGGCGATGCTGCAAGTCATTTCTTCCTCTCTACCTTATCTTGTGGACATTTCCAAGCTTTCTAAAAGTGTTTCCATCGACAGGGTGACGCTGCTGAAGTACTTGAAGTATCTGGATGAGGCCAATCTTGTTCGTTGTCTTTATACAGAACTTGATAAGATATCCGATTTGCAAAAACCGGATAAGTTGTTGATGGATAATACAAACCTACTATATACATTTTCTGATTCCGATCCTGAAAAAGGAACCGTTCGGGAGACTTTTTTCTGTAGTCAGTTGAGTTCCGCCGGACACAAGGTGGAATACGGAGGCATCAAGACTGGAGATTTCAGAATAGACGGGAAAACGGTCATTGAGGTTGGAGGGCAAGGAAAGGACTGGTCACAAATCAGTAAGGCAGACATTGACAATGCCGTCCTTGCCGTGGATAATATAGAGGTCGCTGACGGGAAAAAGATTCCCCTTTGGGCGTTCGGATTTCTATATTAATTGATTACGGAATATCTGCCGCAAAAGATCAGTCTTTCTTGTCGTCGGAGGACTTTTCGGACTCGTTGTCGGCGGGCTTCCTGGCTTCGTCCTTGTACTTGAAGCGGCGGATCTTGTGGGTGGCGGTCTTCTCGAAGTCTTCCTTCATCGCCTCGACCTCCCCGATCTTGGACTGCTTGCTGACGTGCTTGTTGACATATTCAAGGACAGACTGCTTCATTGACTGGAGGTTTTCGAAGAACTTGTCCTCCCGCTCCTGGTTCCAGTCAAGGACATTGTCATTGAATTTGACCAACGCCACGAGCTTGCCGTTCCTTTCGACCACAAGCGACTCGTTCACTCCGTCGATTGTGTTGATGACCTCCTCGATCTCCTCCGGATAGATGTTCTCGCCGGAAGGTCCCACGATCATATTCCCGAGTCTTCCCTTGATGTAGTAGCGGCCTTT
>CAYZKZ010000145.1:0-5297 GCA_964479325.1 uncultured Muribaculaceae bacterium | reverse complement strand
AGATGTCAAGACAGAGGTGATGATACCGATGATCAACGTTGTGGCGAAGCCCTGTACAGGACCGGAACCGAAGACGAAGAGGACGATACCGGTAAGGAGGGTGGTCACCTGACCGTCGATGATGGCGGAGTAGGCGTTCTTGTAACCGTCGGCGACAGCCTTGCTCAGACCCTTGCCCGCGGCGAGTTCCTCCTTGATACGCTCGTAGATGATCACGTTGGCGTCAACTGCCATACCCATTGTCAGGACGAGACCCGCGATACCAGGAAGAGTCAGGACGGCTCCGAATGAAACGAGGACTCCGAAGAGGAGAAGCACGTTGCAGAGGAGGGCGATGTCAGCGGCCACACCGGCGCCCTGATAGAAGAAGATCATATAGACAAGAACCAGCAGGAACGCGATGATGAACGAAATCATACCTGCGTTGATGGACTTGGCTCCAAGGGAAGGACCTACAACCTGCTCCTGGATGATGGTGGCAGGCGCAGGAAGCTTACCTGACTTGAGGACGTTCACAAGGTCGGTCGCCTCGTCAGGAGTGAAGTGTCCGGTGATGGAGGAGCTTCCTCCGGTGATGGCTCCCTGAACGTTAGGGTAGGAATATACCATATCGTCAAGGACGATGGCGATCTGCTTGCCGACGTTGTCGCTGGTCATACGGGCCCAGACATTGGCTCCCTCGGCGTTCATACTCATAGAGACTGAAGGCTCACCGTTAGAGCCGTGGTCATACACGACGCGGGCGTCGGTGATCACACCGCCGTCAAGCTTGGCCTTGCCGTCCCTTGAGGTGGATTTGATGGCGACAAGCTCGAAGGTGTTGTCACCAGGAATATACTCGGACGGCTTGACGGTCCACATCGGAGTGAACTCGGCCGGGAAGATCTCGGCGATCTGAGGCATAGAAAGATACCTGTTGACCTTGGCCGTGTCGATAGCGGCGGCGTAGCCGATGCAGGCGTTGTTGGATCCTGAAGGAGAGAGGACGGCGAAGAGAGGATGAGCCTTCTTGTAGGCGTCGAACTCAGCCGTGTTGTCCTGGCTCTTCGCGATCTCGGAATTGAGGATGGAAGAAGAGTCGGTGTCGTTCAGAGGCTCGGTGACGGCCACGTCAGCGGCGGCTACAGCGGAAGAGTCGGCGGTCTCGTCGGAAAGAATCTCCGCAAGCTTGGCGTCGGCCTCGGCGAGATAGCCGGAGATCTCCTGGTTCGTGTAGGTCTCCCAGAACTCGAGGGAAGCGGTTCCCTGGAGGAGTTTCCTCACACGCTCAGGCTCCTTCACGCCAGGAAGCTCGACAAGGATACGTCCGCTGTTGCCAAGCTTCTGGATGGAAGGCTGGGTGACACCGAAACGGTCGATACGGCTTCTCAAGACATTGAAAGAGTTGGCCACGGCGCTCTCGGCCTCATCACGGATGACGCTGATGACATCGGCGTCGGAGGATGTCGGGGTGATCCTGTCCTTCATCTCGTAGGTACCGAAGATCTGGGCGAGGGTCTGGCCGTTGGCGACCTCTTTCCAAGCGTCGGCGAAAAGGGTGATGTAGTCCTCCCTTGAATTCACGCTGCGCTCCTTGGCGAGGGCGAGTGCCTTCTGGAACTCCGGATTGGTGTTGTTGCCGGAGATGGCCTTCACAAGATCCTCAAGCTGCACCTGCAGCATAACGTTCATACCTCCCTTAAGGTCAAGACCCAAATTGATCTCCTTGGCCTTGCACTCCTTGTAGGTGTTCCAAAGGAAAACCTTCTTGGAAGAGATGGAATCGATGAATACCTTGTTCTGTTCCTTCCTGATCGAGTCCAGATAGTAAGCCTGGTCATTTTCAGGAATCTGGGCGAAAGCCGCTGAATTACGGGCCGCCTCGGCAGCCTTTTCAGCGAATTTCTCCGCTTTCTTTTCCTGGATGGATGTCACCGCCGTGAAGGAAAGCTGCCAAATGGAAGCGATCGCAAGCAGAATGGCGACAAGCCTTATCCAACCTTTACTTTGCATAATTGTACCTTATTTTATTGTTTTAATTTTTTCGCATAAAAATAGGGGTACAAATTTAGCATTTTTTTCTTAGAAAGAAATTATCTGCCAAGTATTTCTTATTTTTGCAGATGCAATCACCGAGATTTTTCGAAATGAGAAACAGAATATTCATCGGCATATTCCTTCTGACAGCGATTTCCGCTCCGTTTGCGGAGACAGCCGCCCAGGTTTCGCCGACTAAACTTTTGATCAAGGCTGACTCTTGCAGGCTGGCCTACAACTTCGCCGACGCGGTCAAGTACGGCGAGGAAGCCGTGGCCGCCCTGGACTCGACAGCCTCCGCCAAAGCGCAGGAGCAGTTGCTGATGTCCCGGAACGGACTGAATATGACAGGGTTCTGCAGCCAGCCTAACGTGGTGGCCAGACAGACCTTCCCGATGAAAGACTTCCTGCTTTTCTACCCGCTGAAGGACCTCGGCTGGAGAAGGACGCCCAACCAGCTGGACTCGCTCGGAGGAGACCGGTTCTCACAGGCGGTCTATGCTCCCGAGGGAACGAAGGACATCTACTACTCGGCCAAGGACGAGGAAGGCATACGCAACATCTACGGCACGCATCTCAGAGACTCGCTGTGGTCGGCTCCGGCCCTCATCAACGAGCAGCTGACCAGTTCCTCGGACGAGATCTACCCGATGCTCTCGCCAGACGGACGCTCGCTCTACTTCGCGTCCAAAGGACTCTACGGAATGGGAGGCTACGACCTCTACGTCTCGAACTGGAACGACGAGACCAAAGACTGGGATATGCCGGTGAATATGGGATTCCCCTACTCATCGCCCTACGACGACTTCCTTTTCATCAACACCGAGGACGGGAAATACTCCATCTTCGCCTCCAACAGGGAGTGCGGCAAAGACAGCGTCACAATCTATGTACTTGAATATGACAGCACTCCCGTACGCAAGGCTGTCAGCGATGTGGCCGAGCTGAGGGCATTGGCGGCCCTCAACCCGTCAGGCGGACTGAGCGGAATCGGAAATGTCGGCGACGACGCGGCGGACCAGCAGGACGAGGGTACAAAGCGGTATATGGACAAGATGCGCGAGGTAAGGGCCCTCCGGGATTCCGTGGCGAGGTTCGGCAAGAATCTGGACAAGATGCGGTCAGGACTCGCCTCGGCCTCCAATGAGGAAAAGGCAAGGCTCACAGCCGAGATCACGGACAAGGAGACGATGCTGCCGACCCTGAACAATGCGCTGAACGCGGCGGTGAAGGAACTTCAGGACATAGAGATGGATTTCCTGGCCAATGGAATAGTGATCGACACACGCAGATTGCAGGCAAGGGCGGACAAGGAGATCGTCGGGGCGTCATCCGGCTACACTTTCACGAAAAACAGCTACGGGCCTGAGCTGCGCCTGGACATCAGCAGGCCGAAACCTTCGTTCGACTATTCATTTATGATACTCCCGGAAGGCAGGTTCGCCGAAAGCAACACCCTGCCGGACGGACTGGTGTATCAGATCAGGATATTCACCCTGTCAAGGAAGGCTTCCGTCCGCGACCTCAACGGCCTGAGTCCGGTGTTCGAAAGGATCACCAATTCCGGCAAGCGGGCCTATTCTGTCGGACTGTTCAGAACCTACAAGGACGCTCTCTCAAACCTCAACAAGGTGAAGAACAGAGGATTCCGTGACGCTCAGATCGACGCTTTCAACAACGGTCAGGTCATCGGAGTCTCAAAGGCAAGGGAGATGGAGGGAAAGACCAGATCCCTGACAATGATAAGAATCTACCCGGAAGACGGACAGTCCCTGCCGGAGGAAGCGATAGCCGTCCTGCGCCAGCATTCAGACAAGGATCTGATAAAGAGCGTGGAGGCAGGAGCGGTCGTGTTCACGACCGGACCTTTTGACGACAAGTCTCAGGCCGAGGGCATCGTGGCGGCGCTGAAAGCAGTCGGAGTCAGCAACGTCTCCGTCACGGAATCATCACAGGAATAGTCCTGAACCAGCGGAACCAAAACCCGGAACGTAATGAAGAAAGTCGGAAAAATACTCGTCGTGGATGACAACGCGGGAATCCGCTCCGCGCTTAAGATCCTGCTGCCGATGCGCTTCGAGGCGGTCGAGATCCTGCCGTCACCAACCCAGCTTATCAGCGTCGTGAACCAGTTCCAGCCGGACGCCATCCTGCTGGATATGAATTTCAACACGGACATCAACACCGGCAACGAAGGCCTCTTCTGGCTCAGCGAGCTGCGGGCCAACAACCCGAACCAGAAGGTGATCCTGTTCACCGCCTACGCCGACATCGCGCTGGCCGTGGAAGGGATGAAAAGAGGGGCTTTCGACTTCATCGTCAAACCGTGGGAGAACGAGAAGCTGCTCTCAACCCTCGAAAGAGCCGTCGCCGAGAACCGGAAGGACATCCGGAAGGCCAATGAATATACCGCCGGACCGACCGGGATGTACTGGGGCGGGTCAGCGGCTATGGAAGAGATCAAGAAGACAATCGAGAAAATCGGACCGACCGACGCCACGGTCCTGATCACAGGCGAGAACGGAACTGGAAAAGACTTGTTGGCCAGAGAGATACACAATCATTCCGAGCGAAAGGACGGGCCTATGGTGAGCGTGGATGCCGGAGCGATCCCGGAGACATTGTTCGAGAGCGAGCTTTTCGGACACGTCAAGGGAGCCTTCACCGACGCCTACGCCGACAAGGCCGGAAAGATTGAGCTTGCCGAGGGCGGGACCCTTTTTCTCGACGAGATAGGAAACATTCCGCTGCACCTTCAGGCGAAGCTCCTGAGGGTTCTCCAGAACAGGACCATAACCAGAGTCGGCGACACCAAGCCCCGGGATGTTGACATCCGCCTTGTCTGCGCCACGAATATGGACCTGCGCAGGAAAGTGCAGGAGGGCTCGTTCAGGGAGGATCTATTCTACAGGATCAACACGATGAGCATCCATCTGCCTGCGCTGAGGGAACGTCCGGAGGACATCATTCCGCTCGCCGGGATATTCATAAAGAGATTTGACGAGAAGTACCGCCGCAATGTCACCGGAATAGCTCCGGAAGCCGAGGAGGCGCTGAAGGGATGCCACTGGAGCGGGAATATTCGTGAGCTTCAGAACTGCATCGAGAAGGCGGTGATTCTCGCCGACAGCGACTTGCTGACGGAAAGGGAACTCCAGCTGCCGTCAGAGACCGTCGAGGAGGAGAAGGCGCGGTCCGTCGAGACACTGGAGGAGGTGGAGGAGAAGGCCATCCGCGCCGCCGTGGAGAAATATTCAGGGAATATGTCCCTGGTCGCCAAG
>CAYZKZ010000144.1:0-5309 GCA_964479325.1 uncultured Muribaculaceae bacterium | reverse complement strand
TGGTGTCAACCTGAACACCGCCAGTCCCTATCTGCTTAGCTATGTCTCCGGGATCGGCCCGGCTCTCGCGTCCAACATTGTGGCCTACCGTTCGTCAGTGGGAGGATTCACGTCCCGCTCACAGCTCAAGAAGGTTCCGAAACTCGGTCCGAAGGCCTTCGAGCAATGCGCCGGATTCCTTCGCATCCAGAACGCCGAGAATCCTCTGGACAACTCCGCGGTGCATCCGGAATGCTATCACATTGTTGACAGGATGGCATCTGACTTAGGTGTGACTTCCAAGGAACTTGTCGGGAACGCCGAGCTGATCGGCAGGATCGCCCCGTCCCGTTACGTCGAGGGCGAGTTTGGCCTCCCGACCATAAATGACATCCTGAAGGAACTTGCGAAACCAGGACGCGACCCTCGCCAGAGCGCCAAGGAGTTCAGTTTCGCCGACGATGTCCACGAGATAGACGATCTTAAACCCGGAATGGAACTTCCGGGCATTGTCACCAATGTGACGGCCTTCGGCGCTTTTGTTGACATCGGAATCCACGAGAACGGCCTTATCCACATCTCCCAGATGCGCGGCAAGAAACTGAAACTTCACCAGGCCGTGACCGTTAGCGTGCTGGATGTCGATCTTGACCGCAAGCGAATCTCCCTCCGCCTGTCGAAGTGTTAATGAATATTTGAATATTATTTCTTTTTGTAAGAAAAATTTGATTATCTTTGTGAAAGTAGAAGCAGTTTAGGCTTTTTCTTGAAATGTTTTTCCTGTTCGGAGACGTTTCGAGCCGACGGCTGCGGAGGCTTTTGAAAGGTAATTAGATTTCAGTATGGGTTCTGCTAAAAGTATATGTGACAATAAGGCGGTGGTATATCTGCTGTCCGTGCTGGCTATCCTGTTTTGGGGAATGTCCTACATCTGGAGCGATAAGCTTATCGCTCTGGAAGTTCCGATCTTCTACTTTGTCCCTATCAGGATATTCATTGCAGGCCTCATACTCCTTTTCTTCAACATTGTCACCAAGCGGTTCCGTCTTATCGCCCGCAAGGATTTGCTGAAATTCGCTTTCCTCGCCTTGTTCGAGCCGCTGGTCTATTTCCTTTGTGAGACGTACGGCATCAAGGAGACCGGCTCACCGACCATCAGCGCTATGATCATCGCCTCCGTTCCGATTTTCTCGGTCGGAGCCGGAGCGCTGTTCTTCAAGGAGAAAATCTCGGTTCTGAATGTTTTTGGAATAGCTGTCACCCTCGGCGGCATCTGTCTGGTGCTTCTCTCGCAGGGCGGAGAGGAGGGGACTCCTCAGAATTTCCTGTTAGGTGTGATCCTTCTGATGGTCGCCGTGTTCTCGGAAGTAGGACACGCCTCGCTGACGAAACTCCTCGCCGACGGCTACAAGCCGCAGGTGATCGTGATGTACCAGTTCCTGATCGGTTCCGTTTATTTCCTGCCTTTCTTCCTCACAAAGGGTATCGAGAACTTTGATTCCAGACTCGTCTCCTGGGAGGTCATAGAGCCGATCCTCTGCCTCGCGGTCCTCTGTTCGAGTCTCGCATTCTCCCTTTGGGCAATGGCGATCAAGAAACTCGGCGTTGGAAAATCCAGTGTTTTCCTCGCTATGATGTGTGTTGCCACCGCCTTGGTGGCCGAAGTGATCGGCCGTGAGCATCTTTCCCTCTTCCAATGGTTCGGCGTGGCCGTAGCCGTCTTAGGAATCGTCTTCTCCCAGTACAGCCACTGCCCCTCCGCCCGCAAGGCGTAAGTCAGGCTTTTCGCTGACGCAACAGCACCGGGAAGGACACACCGTGCAGATTTGTTGTCGTGGCAGACAACACGCTGATTATCAGTTGAAAACGACTCATCCTGGTCTGAAATCCGACACCAGGACAAGGCTTAAGGCATTCATTCTGCGCGACTTAAGTGCCACGACTCTGCCCTGCGCATAATGGAAGAAGACAATCTCACCTGCCGCGATATAGATTACGAAAGCGCTATGACGATGGCATCGCAATCCTTCAACATAACCACATATATTCCGTATGCTCCCTAAAGCGGAGGCTGAAAAGCCCAACGCAACTCCACGGCAGACCTTGCAGCACCGCCGTTTTCTCGAAACGCTCCCGAAAGAATTCGACAGAGCTTCCTATACAGCCATAGCTCAAGACATAGGTGCCAATCCACGCACGGCAGACAGGATTTTCCACTGCTGGTGCTATGCGGGACAGCTCGAGAATATCGCACACGGTAAGGAGAAGAAATTGTAACACGATATTGCTCTGCTAATTTGTCTATCAGAATAAACTTAAAAAGAATATTTTTACCTTTGTATAGTGAATGGATGGTTTACGCTCCGCAGAGTAATGTGTGCTATCCACGGATAGTTGAATAAAAAAGTGATACTATGGCTAAGCCACGAAAGAATAGAAACATAGAGGTAGTTGACTTGTTCTGCGGAATAGGTGGGTTAAGTTATGGACTTAAATCTAAAGGATTCAAGGTGCTTGCCGGATATGACCTTGACGGAACATGTCAATATGCATATGAGCATAATAACGCAGCGCATTTTGTGCATAAAGACATGAGAACGGTCACGGGAGACGAAATTACGTCCTGGTATTCCAAGGAAGCCATTAAGGTTCTTGCCGGATGTGCTCCATGTCAACCGTTTTCTTCTTATTCTCATAGTAAAAAAGAGAAAGACCCCAATAAATATGACTTGCTATATGAGTTTGGGAGGTTAGTTAAGGATGTCCATCCGGATATAATAACCATGGAAAACGTCCTGCAGATAATGAATTTTAAGCTTAAACCTGTTCTTCCAGACTTCATCAACACATTGGAGGCTCAAGGATATAGTGTGTCAATAAATCAGGTTTTCTGCCCAGACTATGGTATTCCTCAAACCAGAAAAAGGCTAGTGCTTTTAGCATCGAAATTCGGCAAAATCAGTTTGATGCCAAGAACCAATACGGAGGAAAACTATTTGACTGTAGGAGATATGATTCGGGGACTACCGCCTTTAAAAGCCGGAGAAAGATGTCTGACAGATCCTCTTCATCGTGCTGCCGCTCTTTCTCCATTGAACATGCTCAGGATGAAAGCAACGCCATATGGAGGAGGATGGAGAGACTGGCCGGAAGATCTTGTACTTGCCTGCCATAAAAAGGATAATGGCAGAAGCTACGGCAGCGTATATGGCAGAATGGTATGGGAAAAACCTGCGCCGACAATGACAACTGAGTGTACCGGATATGGGAACGGCCGTTTCGGGCATCCGGAGCAAAACAGAGCGATTACGCCTCGGGAAGCTGCATTATTTCAGACATTTCCTGTAGACTATAGATTTTTCTGCGACGAGGAACATGTCTCAATCACTACGGCAGCAAGGTATATTGGCAATGCTGTACCGCCTCGTCTTGGAGAGGTTATTGCAGAGAGCATTTTAAACCACATTAATAATTTGTAACACGCTATGGCAGATTTTACATTCAACATCTCTTTGAGCATTCTCAATCATCTAGGGCGAAATCTTTACAGAAGCATCATGACTGTTTTGGGAGAAGCCATTTCCAATTCCTGGGATGCCGATGCGGAGAATGTGTTTATCTCCATTGACAGAGAATCTAACTCGATTGAAATTTATGATGATGGCGTGGGTGTGTCTGATGACGACTTTCAAAATAAATTTTTAAAAATAGGCTATTCCAAACGTAAAGGTGGTGCTGTTCAGTCTCAACGTTCGCGTCCTTTTATTGGCCGCAAGGGTATAGGAAAACTCGCATTGCTTTCTTGTGCCAAGAGAATTACTGTGCTTTCTCGGGTGAATCAAGGCTCACTTATTGGAGGTGTTATTGATAATGCTGGCTTGGATGACGCAATTAGAGATGATGTATCAACAAATGATTACACATTGGGAAAACCAGATAAATTAGCATGCGACAAATATAATGCAAAATTAGAACATGGCACGGCAATCATTTTTGATGGTCTTACAGATGGTATTAAGAATCGAGTAGAGTACATCAGGGAGCTAATAGCATTGTACTTCAGATTTTCACTTATTGATCCGAAGTTTACAATTTATTTGAATGATACACCGATAACTATTAAGGAATTAAAGCCTTTAGTGGATTCAACACAGTTTCTATGGAACATAAATAGCTTGCACGATCCATATGTGACGGAACTATTATCCGGCAACCCGACTTTAAGGAAAAATAGGTTTTTGACATCAGACTTGTCTGGTGTTAAAGGATTTCTTGCCTCTGTTGAAAAACCGTCAAAGCTAAAAATTCGTGGAACAGAGGAGAAAACGACTGTTGATTTATATGTTAATGGTAGGTTGCGAGAAAAGGATATTCTTCGTCATATACCTTCTACTAGAATCGTTGAAAACTATCTGTATGGTCAAATCCATTATAATGAATTGGATGACGATGTAGACAGATTCACAAGTAGTAGGGAGGGTGTAATATCGGACGATCCGAAATTTATTGCTCTTCTGAAAGAACTCGAGACTTTGATGAAAACGGTTATTGAAGACTGGGATCATTGGAGAATAGAACTTAAACAAGATGGCGACCCAGACAACAATAGGATGACAAAGAAAGAGCGCAAATCCAGAGAACTTGTAAACGAGGTTGCGCGTGAATATATTTCGCCAGAAGAGAAACCCGAAACAAAGACAAAAATTGGACAATGGATTAACGACTTGAATGAGGATGCACAATTTAACGTATCTTCGTATACCGAATGTTTCATATCTGAAAATCTGTTAAGAAAATATGTAAAAGAAAAGAACATTGCTTTGCCTGATAATCTTCTTAAACAGATAGAGGGCTGGAGAAAGAGTCATCGGGAGGCCAAAGAGGACGCTAATATTTTCTTTGAGGTACGAACAAGTAACGACGATTTATTTTATTGTGAAATGGATAATCTAGCAGGACTTGCTACCACCAAAGATGACAAGAATCGTTCTAGATCTTTTACACGGGACGCAAAAGAATATAAACCAATACGCGATGCTCTGTGCCACACATCTAGATTGACCAATGAAGCAAAAGCAAAACTTACTTCTACATATGCCAACATAAAAGCACGAATCGCACAATTGCTGGCTGAACTATGAATAAATTGCTTATATCATCGGCAACGGATTTGACTTGGCCCATAAAATGAAATCATCATATCTTGATTTCAAGGAGTGGCTATGCAGAAGCAGATGCATTGACTCTATTAGGGACTATCGTGAAATATTGGGAAACATCTAACAAATTAATTGTTAAAGTGTTGAATATTTCGTAACTTAGATGTGGAT
>CAYZKZ010000143.1:0-5471 GCA_964479325.1 uncultured Muribaculaceae bacterium | reverse complement strand
TTTTGTCAGTCAAATCTTGGGTCCAGAGAACCACTCTGCAAATCTAAGGTTTGTAATGGTATGACCGCGTCGAGCCGTGTCCCGGACTCCATAGTACACATCCGGGCGGCGCGCCGGAGGTATATTCACAATGATTGCTTATGACGACGCATTTTTCATCTTTCATCAGAAAAACCGCCATTGCGGTGGCTCTGACCTTGGCTGCGGCATCCATCGACGGAGCCGAGTCCCGTTCCGACTGGAAAGCTCACTGGATCACCAATTCCTGGGTGCAGGGCACCGCGAACACTTGGATCTCCTACCGTAAGGAAGTCAATGTCACGAAACGCCCGGAGAGGCTCATCGCCAAAATCGGCGCTGACACGAAGTACTGGATGTGGATCAACGGCGAGCTTGCGGTCTTTGAGGGAGGACTCAAACGCGGACCTTCCCCGAAGGGCACTTACTACGACAAGGTTGACATTGCCCCGTACCTTAAGGAGGGAAACAACACGATCGCCATCCTGCTTTGGCATTTCGGAAAGCAGGGATTCAGCCACAACAACAGCGGTCAGGCGGCCTTGATCTTCGAGGCTGTCTCTCCTGAACTGGAGATCCTTTCCGACAAGTCCTGGCTCTGCGTCCCTAATCCGGCCTACAGCGACACCGACGCTCCTTACCCGAACTACCGCCTGCCGGAGAGCAACATCCGCTTCGACGCGCGCAAGGAGTTGCAGGGCTGGAATATGCCGGAGTTCAATGTCCGCCGCAGAATGCACGGGGCGGCGAATGTGGATGAGATAGCCTGGCCTGCGATGGGTGAGATGGTGGAGCGCCCGATTCCGATGTGGAAGGACTATGGGCTGAAGGAATATGTCTCCGTCCGTCAATCCGGCGACACCGTCTTTTGCAGGCTGCCTTACAACGCCCAGATCACTCCGTACCTGAAGGTCGAGGCGAAGGGCGGCGAGATGGTCGGGATGATGACAGACAACTACCAGGGCGGAAGCGCCAATAACGTGCGCGCCGAGTACATCGCCCGGGACGGTGTTCAGGAATATGAAAGTCTCGGCTGGATGAACGGCCACGAGGTCTGGTACATCGTGCCTTCAGGAGTCAAGGTCCTCGATCTGAAGTACCGCGAGACCGGCTACGACACAGAGTTCTCCGGCTCGTTCGAGTGCGAGGACCAGTTTCTTAACGAACTTTGGAAACGCTCTGCAAGAACGCTTTACATCACGATGCGCGACACCTATATGGATTGCCCTGACCGTGAACGCGCCCAGTGGTGGGGAGACGCCGTCAACGAACTCGGCGAGGCTTTCTACGCCCTCTCTCCGTCCAGCCAGTCGCTGGCCCGGAAAGGAATCCTTGAGCTGATGAACTGGCAGGCGAGGGACGGGGCAATCTATTCACCGGTCCCGGCCGGAAACCGCGTGAGCGAGCTTCCTCTTCAGATGCTTGCCTCTGTCGGCTGGTACGGTTTCCACACGCAGTACTGGTTCAGCGGCGACAGCAGTTTTGTCGCCCAGGTCTATCCGAGAGTCCATCGCTATCTTCACGGCGACGGTCTCTGGACATTCAAGGAGAACGGTCTTCTGAATGTCCGTCCCGGGGACTGGAACTGGGGCGACTGGGGCGATGATATCGACACCGAGGTTCTCACAAACTGCTGGTACTATCTCGCCCTCAAGGCTGAGAAGGATTTCGCCCGGATGCTTGGCATTCAGGCTGACGTGGAGCAGGCTGACGCTATGATGAAAAGGATTGCGGACAACTTCGACTCCGCCTACTGGACAGGCTCCGCTTACCGTGATCCGAACTACAAGAAAAAGACTGACGACCGAGCGCAGGCTATGGCCGTTGTCTCCGGCCTTGCGTCAGAGGATAAGTACCCAGCTCTGTTCGAGACATTTAAGAAAGAGTACCACGCCAGCCCGTATATGGAGAAATACGTCCTTGAGGCTCTCTTCCGGATGGGACACTCTGACTTTGCCATTGAAAGGATGAAGTCCCGTTACGCAAAGATGCTCGCCTACGACTACACGACCCTCTTTGAAGGTTGGGGAATCGGCAGTGAAGGTTTCGGCGGCGGAACGATCAACCACGCCTGGAGCGGCGGCCCGCTGACAATCCTCAGCCAGAAACTCTGTGGGATAGAGCCGACATCCCCGGCCTTCAGGACCTTCGATGTCAAGCCGCGGATGGGTTCGCTTCAGACAGCGTCGGCTTCCCTTGAGACCCGTTACGGTATGATCCGTGTCTCTTTGAGCCGCAAGTCAGTCAAGGCAAGGGTGGCTTCCCTTACTATCGAGGTCCCGGAAGGTACCGTGGCCACAGTCACTGCCTCCAACGGCAAGCCTAAGGCTCTTGGAGCGGGAGTATATTCATTGAAGATCAGGGTCGGCTTGTAGCGTCTGGCGTCATTCGCCGACCCAAATCATCACCGGAGGTGCGAGAGGGACAAAGTCGGCTTTGTTCCTCTCCGCTTTTTGTGCGGAGACGCGTGTGGCGGCCTCGGCTTTTCTTGCCGGTGCGTCAAACTCCACGAACTCCTGGCGGTCGTAGGTCCAGCTGTCGCCTTCGGAGAACTTCATTATCTTCTTGTAGATGGCCTCTCTGGACGGAGCGTTGAATCCGCCGGTGTTGTAGCGCATAATGCTGTACTCGGTTGGTCTGTACGCACCCTTGGCGTAAGTGTAGCCTCCTTCAAACACCCCGACCTTGCCTGAGTATCGCTCGTCGAAGATAAATTCAGACCATCTGATTTCCTCCGGATCGGATGTGAAATCCACGTTCTCATAGAAGCCGTAAGCCAAATTTTGCCACTGTCTTACACCGTTGATGGCATTTTGCGGGATGGCAGTGCTGCCGTAGTAATATTCATCCGCCAATTTGCCGAATCCGTGGCCGCATCCCTCGTGCCTGAGTGTCCGGGCGAAATCTGTTTCGTCCAGGCCTAACGGAACGTAACAGATAGCCTTATTGTCGCTGTATATCCAGCAGGTTCCGGCGTATTTGGCCTTATTGACAATGACAATGATTATTGTCTTAGTCAGATCAGCCGACGGCAGGGTTTCGCGGACAAAATCAAAAACAGCGCTGTCATCGCCTTCGATGTGAGTTCCGTCGCCGAATTTGGCGGAGAATTTAGTGTCTCCTCCTTCCTGACAGATTATTCCGTTTTTCGAGACGGAGTTGATTTTGTAAACATTGAATCTGTCCTTTGTGCTCTTGAACGGCTCTTCGGTGAAAAAAGCCTCGTCTCCGAGTTCGGCGTAGCGGTCGAACAGTTCCTGGTTACGGTCGGCGAAAGCCTCTCCCACAAACACAATGTCAATGCCTTTACCCACAGTCGCCTTGCGGAGCAAGGTGACCTCTCCGTCAAGACTGTAGTCAGATGAAGTGTAGGCTGACTGGATGCCTTGCTTGACCTCAACACCAATGGTGTAGTTGTTTTTGTTCACAAATGCGATCTCGCCTGTCCTCGGAGAAGACGAGATGTTGGCGGCCACCGTGAAGACGAAAGAACCGTTGCTCTCGGATTTCTTGCTGATCCATTCCGGAATGGATGTTATGGTGTAGTCCATACTTGCCGACACCTTCAGCGAGATTTCCTGCTCGTCACCATTGAGGTCAAAAGATTCCGGCGAGACAGAGAACACCTCGTCCTCGTCCGGCAGAGAGCCGACAATGATTTTGGTGTCTGAAGGAATATACAAGGTTTCTATTCCGGTTTGCTGTCCTTCACGCACATAGAGGTATTTCAATGGCGAGCCGCTACAGTTCAGGTACTTAAGACTGGCTATAGAGGAAATGTCGAGCGCCTTTATGTCTGTTATGTAGGCGTAGATGTCTGTCAGCTTCGCGCAATGCCTAAGATTCAGGGAGGATATCGGGTTCGAGGCACAATTCAAGTATGTCAGTTCGGTCAGCCCCTTCAGATCAACCGATCGGATGCTGTTCCTCCCGAAGTTCAGGAAAGACAGTTTTGTGTTGTGACTGAGATCAATCGATTCTATCTTGTTTTCGTAGCAGGAAAGATCCTCTAACGATTGACAGTTTTTTAGATCAAGTGCTTGAATGTTATTGTAGCCACAATTCAGCGTTTGAAGTTTGTCATTTACGCCGAGATTCAGTAAGGAGATCTGGTTGTGTCGGCAACTGATGTATTGAAGGGAAGGGATGTGTCTGATGTCCAAAGAGGTGAACTGGTTGTAATCCAGCGTCAAGTATCTAAGCTTTGTGTTATTACTCAGGTCGATTGACTTCAGGTTGTTCGAGTAAGCGCCAAGGATGTCAAGATCCGGGTTATTGGTTACATCCAACGATGTAAGTTTGTTGTTGCTGCAATTCAGGCAGGTCAGCCTCGTGTTTTTGGTCACGTCAAGCTTTTCAAGCCTGCCATTCACTATGAAACCGTCGTTCCCGTTGTCTCGGGTGCCGTTGCAACTCAGATACTCCAGATTAGGCATACACTCTATGCCTGCAAGTGATGCGATCGTGTCGGTGCAGACAACAATCCTTCTGATCTCTTCCGCCTCCTCGTAGCTGATCTCCCCGTCATTGTTCTTGTCGTAAGTCGCCAGAATATAGGCTTTGAAACGGTTGTCCTCGAAAGTCACATTCTTGTCAGCCTTCTCGTTCCTGCACGAGAGGTTTATCCTGTACAGTTCGGAGCGCTTGAGGGTGATGTCGCTCTCGGTGGCCCTGAGCATCTTGCCTTTGTCGGTGTCTATCGTGAGCGAGAAACCACCGGAATATTTCTGGCTTGGAACTACAATGTAGAAGTCAGTCGGATTGTCGGAAAGAGTGACTGCCGGGCAGGTCAACTCCACGCTGCCGTTAGCCTTGGCCGACATCTCCAGCTTTGGCTCTTCGGCATCAACCGTGATTGTGGCTTCCCCGGATGACTTCACGCTCTCGTCATTCGCCGAAAAGGCTATTGAGTTGATGGTCACGTTGCCTGTGACCGAGATTTTCAGCACGGAGCATAGGTTCTTGAACCGAAGGTTGGAGCCGTCCCCTGTCGCCACCATCGGGTACGCCCCGGAGGATATATTCCCGGATCGGTAGGTCTGCTTTTCAGGAAGTGTGACGGAAACGGCTGATCCGTTGAGTTTCCCGCAGATTGAGAAAGGATAGACTGCCGTTTTGTCTCCGGTCCGCGTGCTTCCGGTAAACTTTCCGGATTTGCTGTCAGCCCCGTTGGTCAGTTTGAACGGGTCGGGTGTCGAACTTCCGGAATACACTCCGATCTCGTCCCCTTTTGACCAAAGCGTGCCATAGAATCCGGAATCCGGCCCGGAGAGATAGGTCTTTGTCACACCTTCCCGCTCGATGTCGGCGTAGAGCGTTGTGGCATCTTTCTCATCCTGCTTGTCCTCCACTTCGCAAGCTGATAAAACAGCAAGCGAAACAAGTATGAATATATTTAATAATACTCGTTGGTTGAATTAAAAAACTAAATATTTATAAATGAAAAAGTTGCG
>CAYZKZ010000142.1:0-5592 GCA_964479325.1 uncultured Muribaculaceae bacterium | reverse complement strand
TTTTGTCAGTCAAATCTTGGGTCCAGAGAACCACTCTGCAAATCTAAGGTTTGTGTATTAAGGGTACGCCGCAGCAGAGATGAAGGCGACGGGAAACCCAAGAAGTTTTTGGTAAACGCAAACGTAGATTTATGAACTGGTTGCCACTCACATTCAGAAAGATGCACGCAATCGTCAAAACCGTCGTGGTCTGCGCAGTTTTATGCATTATGGCGCAGATGACGGCCACTGCCCTTAAGTGAGGGATGCCGTGGAATCCTTTCTGTTTTGGTAGAACAACATAATAGGCATAGAGACACTTCTATATGAGATTCAACCTTCCGAGGCAAAACAGTACAGAAATTGAACAACTCAGATGATTTCGGCGGCAAAGCATCTGTCCTTCCTGAAGGTATTAAAGAAATTAAACCTTATGACGAGTGTTAAGATTCCAGAAGGCGTAACTAAAATCGGTGGCTGTGCTTTTATAATTGTATCAACCCATAGAGGAATCAAAGCAGCGTATTCCTTAACCCCCAAAAATTCTATCAGGTAGATTGTTTTTTGTCAGACATCTCGGAAAATTAAGGCTGTCCTATCTTCTTCACATTTTTGTAAACTGCACCTGAACACTTTATTATTGGTGGTAGATTGTCCGGCATCGACACGAGACATCCAGAGAGCTCTTGCGTAAATGGTTTGTCTCCTGTTTTATAAGTAATTATAGCGCAATGAGAAGGGCGCAATTTAGTGTCAAGATATACTATTCTGAAGCTCATATTAGACACTCTTTCTATCATATAGACGCTTCCAAATTCAGAACTATGATCTTTTTCAAGCTGTGAGATATAGTTCTTGCCATCAGAATCGATATAGACACCAGCACTCGTCAAAGTTTCATCAGCAATTCTTTCTCCAGCATTACCCGTGTATCGCAAGTCAGAGGCCAATGCAGCAACAAAGGCGCTTGCGACCGCTTCTCCTTGGGTTCGCTCAAATCCGTTGCCGCGACACAGATAAAGCCGTAGGTAGTTTTGTGTTTTTTCGCTCTGCGATTTGATTCCGTATTTATTGTTCTGATAATCGCGTAAATACACCAGCCTTTCCACTTCCCGAAAAGGTGAGTTATCATATTTTCTTGTCAAAGATGCCACATAGACGAGATTCCCATTTGCGTCGTAAACAAACTTTGGGCGGACTTCATGCGCATAAGTATCCTCATCGTATGTCACCTTATATTGAGGATAACCATCGAACGATAAATATTTCAACTCTTGTGGATAAGAGTCTTCTTTCTTTTCATAATCTGAGGAATAAAGGAAGTTCCAAGTCCGTTGCTGCTCAGTTTCCACCAAGTCAAGAAGATCGCTGTCATAGAAGTTGAATCCTCGGTAATATGGATTAAAGACATTTATGTCAATTGTTTTCATTGGAAGAGGGGTGACAATCTCTTCCCATTTGTCGCTTGAAAATTTGTATGTCAGATATTCTTGATATGCCCTCAAAATCTCCTTAGTATGGCCTGTCATCTTTCCATTCTGTATGCTCTCCTCAATTTTGGAAGTGATATCTTTTGTTTGAACTAGACCTCCCTTTAGACCTTCTATTAGAATCCCGCCGAGACTCATACTGTTGATGTTGATTTTACCTTTCTTCAACAAATCCGGACGAAAGTTTTTTACCCAAACAAATGCTTCATTCATCAAAAACAAATCAGCTTCATCCTTTATTATTTTATCTTTTGAAGATAGCAAGATAGTCAATCGAAACAATTTATCATCGTTTCGATTCAGGATGTTTTTACACAATTCCTGTGCCTTCAATGTGTCAACGACACTGATATTTCCCTTGACCATAAGATTTTGAGGCGAATAGTCTTTGTCCCTTATAGCGCTGAGCATTTGGCACATGGTCTGATTGTTACTTTCTGGATTTTGAACGGGAGAAAAGGTTTGGGCAGATGCGTTCATAGACATCCAAGTAGAACAGACAAGACACACAACCAGAAATTTCCATTTTTGTACAATTGACTTCTTTCCGTGGAAATTTTCACTTTCTGTTCTTTCTTTTTTTGTGATGCCTAATATTTTTGCGTTCTCACTAAGTAATCTGGCGAGTTGCGCATGTGTTGCCTGTAAAGTCTTCGCAGCAAAAATATCACGATAATCGTCCTCGTACCTTTCAAGAAATTTCTTGATAAAGTCATGCGAGGTGAATTCTTTTCGATCAAAAGAAACAACTACAGATTGAATTTTGGTTAATAGCCCTTTATCCATATCATACTTGTATTTTATGGCAGGCTCCATAACCATATTAACTCTTCATATATTCATATACACAAATAAGAAACGTGGAGCCAGTCTGTCACTCGTTCCACGATTCGTAGGCCTTCGCATTGCCCTGTCAGTCGAAACGAGCAACGCCGAAAGCCCCACGTATGATGCAAGTATATTATTCACCCATTTTGACAATACACGGCAGACCCGTCCGAAGCCAATGAGGGCTGTATACCATACATCCCATGAAGCGTTCCCGTTGCTTTGTTCTTGACTGACATATATGAGTTTGCGAAGTTCACGAATCGTCAAAACAAAAGCGTACAGTTACGCCTTATATGTATAAGTCTGCCCACCCTTTGCCCATCTCAGGGATTCGGTATGGGTTAGACATTACAAAGGTAACACTTTATCTCAAAATGCCACTCGCTTTGACAGATAAAACGTATTTTAACTCAAAATATAACACAATTAAGTAAGCGTTTAAAAATAAGTTGGTAAAGGCTTGGCGGTATTTTCGAGGATAGATGTCTTTGGGAAGAAGGAACGTACTGGACGTACACGACTGATGAGAAAATGAAGATGGCACAAAAAGATATTCATTAGTGTGGCAAGTTATTATTTGAAGATTACTAAAGAACAGAAGTAAGAGCATCTTTCAATTCAAACATCAGAAATGACCTGACACACAATTTTAACGGATTTATACGACAATAATCCAGTTACAATTTGTACATTTGTGTTTTCGGCTGTTGCGCTTGCGACTGCAATTTCAATTGCTGAAGAAGGAGCGGAAGTTGCTATGTAATCGATGATGAAGCGGAAGAGATTGGCCGAAAAGGCTCATAAAGAACGAGAGTGAATATATTTCAAAACAGCTTCTAAGAGAAGCCGCCAGAAACATAAATGTAGAGATTATGAATTGGATATCAGTTATATTCAGTAAGTTAAAGAAAGAGCGTCTGACCTGTGCGGTCATACTCATTATGGTGCAGATCGCCGCCTCCGCCCAGGGGGTGACGCTCTCGGGAAAGGTGACGGACACGGATGGATCCCCGGTGATCGGGGCGGGTGTCGTGTCGATGCAGAAGAGGTCGTCAGGAACGACGACTGACCTGGACGGAAGGTTCAGGTTCAGCCTCCCGGCCGGGACCGAGACCGTTCTTTTCTCCTCTGTCGGGATGAAGGATGTTATCTACAAGATCGTTCCGGGAAAGACAGAGAATGTCACCGTTGTGATGGAATGGGAAAGCACCCAGCTGGACCAGATCGTGGTCACGGGCTACGCCCAGACGACGGTCAAAAGGATCACCGGATCAGTGGCGGTCATCGGCTCCGACAAATTCGAGGCGAAGGCTGCCTCCTCGGTTGACGCACTGATGCAGGGAGAGGTAGCCGGAGTCGCCGTCTCAGCCACCTCAGGACAACCGGGAACACAGTCCAGAATCCGCATCAGAGGAGCGAACAATCTTTCAGGCACAAGCCAGCCTCTCTGGGTCGTGGACGGAGTGCCGATGCAGAGCGACTCCCCTAGCCTCAGCTCCGAGCAGCTCGCCACCGGAGGGTTCGACGACATATTCGTGAACGGCGTGGGCAACATCAACCCTAATGACATCGAGAGCATCACCATCCTGAAGGACGCGGCGGCGGCGGCCATCTACGGTTCCAGGGCCGCCAACGGAGTCATCGTCGTGACCACGAAGAAGGGTGAGGCCGGAAAGATGAGGGTCAACTACAACAACACATTCACCCTTTCGATCAAGCCGCAGAGAACCCTGAACCTGATGAACTCGGCGGAGAAACTCGCCTGGGAGGACGAGCTGTGGGACGAGTTCTCGGCGGCCAAGTACAAGGAATCGCTGACGGACAACACCATCGTCTTCCCGGTTGTCGGCATCGTCGGCCAGATAAGGTCCGGTCTGGGGGACTTCGCGAAGTACAAGGGCGACACCGACGCCCAGAACGAGTACATCGCCTCGCTCCGGAACAACGACACCAACTGGTACAACCTCCTTTTCAGGAACGCCTTCTCCCAGGGACACCACCTCTCGCTCAGCGGCGGCTCGGAGAAAAACACCTACTACGTCGCCCTCGGAGTCAACAACGAGGACGGAATGCTGATCCACAACAACTACAGAAGGTACAACGTCAACTCCAAGATGACCCTCAAGCCTGTTGAACGCGTCAGGATTGACATCGGGCTGGAGGCCGCCAGACAGGAATCCAAGATGCCGTACTCAAGCGTTGATCCGTTCTACTACGCCTACTTCTCCAATCCGTACGAGAAAGCGTACAACGATGACGGCTCCTACGCCGCCGACAACACCTGGTTCACCCTCGGCTACTACAACGGCCGCGGAGTCGAGCAGGTGATGCCTAAGAACGGATTCAGCATCCTCCGCGAGCTGGACAGCAACTACAGTTCCACCAAGAACACCAACGGGACGTTCAGGACGCAGATCGACCTGAAGATCGCCGAGCCGCTGCATTTCGTCGGGCTCGCGTCATATTCATTCGCCAACAACTCCACCGACAAGGTGGTCGATAAACTCACATACACCGCCTTCCGCGACAGGCTCGGCAGCGACGACCGCTCGCAGACAAACCTCTACGGCAGCATCTCGCAGAACCGCACCAACCGCAACAGCTATGTCGCCCGCGGCCACTTCGCATTCAACAAGACATTCGGCGAGACCCACACCGTCAATGTGCTGGCCGGAGCGGAACTCAGAGGCTCCGACGCCAACACAATCTTCACCAAGCGCTACAACTACGACCCCAAGACCGGCACCACTTCCCTGCCGGAAATCAGCGGCCCAGAGGACGAGTGGGTCCGCGAGGTCGAGAAACTGAACGGAGAGTACTTCAGCAAGACCCGCTACGCCTCATTCTACGCCTCGGCGGACTACTACCTCGGAAACACAATCGTCCTGAACGCCTCTTTCCGCACGGACGGAAGCTCGAATTTCGGAAGCAACAAGCAGTTCAACCCGACCTGGAGCGCCGGAGCGGCCTGGCATCTCGGCGAGGAAAAATGGATGAAAAACTCACTGCCCGCTGTCTCCCACGCCACTCTCAGAGCCGCCTACGGATTCACGGGCGACGTGAACACCAGCACCTCCCACCTTCTGGTGATGCAGTACCTCCAGCAGCAGTACCGCTACTTCGGCGACGAGACCTTCAACCTCGGCACGATCCCTTCCGCGCCAAACCCTGACCTCGGATGGGAGAAAACCAGAGACGCCAAGGTGGGTCTGGACTTCGGACTATGGAAGGACAGGCTGACGGTGCCCACTGAATCTTACTACAGCCTCAGCACGGACGTGGTCACATCCTC
>CAYZKZ010000141.1:0-5838 GCA_964479325.1 uncultured Muribaculaceae bacterium | reverse complement strand
AAATGGGCCTGAGATCTATGGACAAATTACTTACCCCTTTGAGTTAGTCGGTTTTTTTTTCGCTTCTGGCTTTACGTTTAATCCAAGACAGGATTTTAGAGATTTCTTCTTTAACAAAGTCAAGGTATTAGCTTTGCCTGTCATCATATTCGGCATCATTAATTTATCCATATCTTGCCTGTTCAAAGAAATAGATATCTATGATCGAATAATTGGTATCATTTTACAAATTCCCGGCAAATGGGACGACCTATGGTTTGTAGCCTGTCTTTTTACTATGGAGTTAATCTACTATATAGTAATAAAGATTGGACGTTCTAACTTTGAACAATTTGCCATTTGTTTAGTTTTAGCATTCTTTGGCTATTTAAGTGTGACCTATTCTCAGTTACGCATCCCGTGGCATATTGAAAATGCTTGCTTGCTAATTGTATTTTTATGGTTAGGGAATATGGCCAGAAAAGAAAATGAGATTAAATCCTACTCCTCCTGCAAATTATGGATGTTATTTATAATAAGTAGTGTTGTATATACAGTTCTCATTACTTTTAAGAAAAATTATCCTATAGATGTTCATCTTTTGAACTACGGCTCATTGCCTCTATTTATGTTTAGCGCATTATCAGGCTTAATCACAATAATTTTTCTTGCAATGATTCTCGATTCATCATTAAATAATACTATTCCTCTTCGATTACTTTCTTTCACAGGATCCAGCACATTGATTTTTTATGCATTTCAGTCGAAAGCAATCAGCACTGTTGAGTTGTTATGCTCTAAAATCGGAGTTTCTTATGAGAGTTATCTAGGTACTATTGCGTGTTGCTTTATAGTAATTATTTCACTTATAATTCCGTCTGTAATTATAAAAAAGTACTTTTCATTTTTATTGGGGAAATTCTAATATGAAAACGTTTGTTACAGTTCTATCTAACGACCAGTACCTTGACGGCGTAGTCGTTTTAAACCGATCATTAAAAGCAGTAGGCTCAAAGTATCCATTATGTTGTCTTCTTTCTATGAATGTTAGCAAAGAATCTGAATATAGACTTACAAAAGACAAGATCTCTGTAGTAAGGCTAAACTCTCCCACATTGAATACAGAAGCAAATGGGGATAATCAAGAATTCTCTCATTGGAATTACACCTTTGACAAACTACAAATTTGGGGACTAACTCAATATGAGAAGATTGTATATCTGGATTCCGATATGCTTGTAGTAGAAAATATTGACTCTTTATTTGATCGTCCTGCTTTCAGTGCAGTATGTGCCGGGAAATCCTTTCCTGGACACGAAAACTGGAGAGACTTAAATTCAGGACTTATGGTTATTGTCCCAGACAAGACTGTAAAAGATGAATTGCTAAACCTTGTTCCTTCAGTCATAGAAGAATATAAAAGCAAATGGCTATCAGTTGGAGATCAGGACGTCCTTCATAAATACTTACCAGAATGGCCATATATGACATCATTACATTTGGATGAAGGGTATAACATCTTTGCGGATTACCTTTCATATTATGTTAATAAATTGGGATATAACATAAAGAGAGATAAAAATAAGTGTGTATATATCATACATTTTATAGGGAAAAACAAACCTTGGATGAGAAAAACACTCAGAAATTGGTTCTGGTTCGCAAAAATGTGTGTAACAAACCCATATTATTTTTGGGCTTATAAAGAATATCGCTCACTTATATGAAAATCCTTTATTGTATGTGTTCCCTGTACAATCCGGGGGGGATGGAGAGGGTGCTGCTGAACAAGGTGCGGCACCTTCGGGAGAGGATGGGATGGGATGTGACTGTGGTGACGACAGATCAGCACGGGAAGCCTACGTTCTATCCGTTTCCTGAGGGGGTCAGGATAATCGACCTGGGGATCAACTACACGGATGACAACGGGAAGA
Organism: uncultured Muribaculaceae bacterium; assembly: GCA_964479325.1. Classification (GTDB taxonomy): domain Bacteria; phylum Bacteroidota; class Bacteroidia; order Bacteroidales; family UBA932; genus Cryptobacteroides. Next base: position 3,925 of record CAYZKZ010000141.1, on the reverse strand, counting down.
ATCCGGTTCTCAAGACATTGGGATACTTGAGGCGCAGGAGGAAGCATCGTAAGGCACTCACGGAACTGCTGCTTAAGGAGCGGCCGGACATCGTGGATTCGCTCTACCCTTCCGAGTCATCGTTCATCCCGGCGATAAAAGACGGCAGCAAGAAAGTGCTGGAGCTGCATTTCAACAAATTTTTCAGGCTTCAGTACGGCAGGAGCGGATTCTTGGGGCTGGCAGACAGATTGCGAACAAGGCAGGATCAGAGAATAGTTCGGAGGTTCGACAGGTTTGTCGTGCTGACGGAAGAGGATAAAGGGTACTGGGGTGACTTGCCTAACATCAGCGTGATTCCAAATGCGGCGATCACATCGGAGGCACGGCGGTCAGACTGCTCGGCTCATCGGGTCATCGCTGTCGGAAGGCTCGACTACCAGAAAGGATTTGACAGGCTGATCGAGGCTTGGAGTATCGTCAAGAAGGATTCAGAATATTCAGATTGGCGACTTGACATATTCGGTCAAGGGGAATGGAAGGAAATGCTGGAAGGGATGATCATTCGTAAAGGACTTTTAGACAGCGCAAAGATTAATAAACCAACTAATAGTATCAATGATGAGTATTCGAAAAGTTCAATCATTGTTATGACCTCTCATTATGAGGGCTTTGGAATGGTTCTGGTTGAGGCAATGCTATGTGGCGTTCCTGCAATAGCGTTCAACTGCAAGTGCGGTCCCAAGGACATCATCGAAGATGGCCGTAATGGCTTTCTTGTGCCGGAAGGCGACGTTCCCGCCCTCGCCGATGCGATGAAAAAGTTGATGCGTGACGAGGCTCTTCGCCAAAGAATGGGAGCGGAGGCGATCAAAATCAGGGATAAATATTCCGAAGAGAAGGTTATGGACAGCTGGATAAGGCTGTTTGAAGCGGTTGAATGAAAATTTGCTATAGAAGATTTTTATTCTTACTTTTATTTTCGTTTAAATAGATAAAGGCTTAATATGTCGAGTAAAAGACTAAAAATATGTCATTTCGGGCCAATAGGTAACGGATATGCAGAAAATGACGGTTACTTGCCAATCAACAAGATAACTGTTCTTTGCGGTCCACAAGCTGTTGGAAAGAGTTGTGTGGCTAAATTGTTCGCTACATTCTCCTGGTTGGAAAAAGCCCTTGCCAGAGGCGATTTCTCAACAACATACCTGACTAAATACAATCGTTTCATCAATATATTCTGTACGCATCAAAGCATTCAAGGGTATTTTAAGGATGACACCTACCTGCATTATGTCGGACAAGCCTTTGAATTAATCTACGAGAACAAAAGATTGAGCGTAAAAACCTGTGCCGCAAAATCATACGAGCGTCCACAAATCACCTACATTCCTGCGGAAAGAAATCTGTTGAGCGTCGTCGAGGATGCTGAGAACATCAAAAGGCTGCCTCAATCATTGGCCTCGATGCTTGAGGTATATACCTCAGCTTGCAGGAATCTTAAATCAGACCTTGAACTTCCGATTAGTCAGGCTAAATTCCATTACGACAGTCTGAATAAACGTTCGTACATTCAATCGGCAGGCTACAACGTCAAACTCAACGAAGCCTCAAGTGGATTGCAGTCTCTAACGCCAATGTATGTGGTCTTAGACTATCTGTACAAGACAGTGACAAAAACAATCCAATTGCCGCAAAGTGACAGAAGCCTAAAGGAAAAAGAAGTGATTCAGAAAAGAATCTCTGAGATTCTAAAGGATGACTCCTTGGATTCGGAAGTGCGCCGCCTTCTTTTGGAACAAACGGCTGACACATCTAACAAATACCTTCTGAGTATTGTAGAGGAGCCAGAAGAAAATTTATTTCCGACTTCACAACGGGCTATCCTTAATTCGTTGCTTTCCTACACATCTTCAGGGAATAACGAACTGATGATCACGACACATAGTCCATTTATCCTTAATTATTTGGCATTAGCCATCAAGGCTGGGAGCATAGCAAGAGAGATCAGCACGAAGCAACAAAAGGAGAAGTTAGGCACAATAGTTCCCGAAAAAGCACAGACTCGAGGAGAGGACGTGTCCGTCTATCAAATTAACGAGCAAGGGGATATTACGTCATTGCCAACTTATGACGGGATGCCTTCGGATGACAACTATCTCAACAATCTGCTTGGTGAATGCAATGTGTTGTTCAATGAACTTTTGGATGTGGAGGAGTTATGAGTAGTGTAGATTTTCTCGCCTCGAAGTATAGGCTTGAACCCAAGAGATTCGAAAAAGAGTGTTGGCTATGTGATCCAGATGGCGAGAAACCAGCATATTCAACCTCAAACAGAGCCTGCCCCGATAAATTAATCGCAACTGTCAAAAACGACAATGGAATCGGATTCCAATTTGTGCCAGTTGATAAAAACATAGTGTACTACCGGGATAATGGAGAGATAGAATCATCCTGCGATGGGATGATATTGTACGACAGCGACAGAAGTATCTGTTTTGTCGAGCTTAAAGATGTAAGGACAGCAGGATGGTTGGCAGATGCGATCTCGCAATTAATGAAAACCATAGCTGTCTTCAATCTAAACCACGATTTTCATAAGTTTGCCAACAGAACAGCGTATGCGGCAAATTGTCATCATCCGAGATTTCAGAACTCTTGCAGAGAATTGCTTCAAGAATTCAGAAGTAAGACTCACTTTCGCCTTGCTCCCGAAGCAACAATAAGAATATAACTTTAGAATCAGTGCCTAAATTATTGCAGATAAACCCGGTGCTGAGGATGAACACCTCGACGGGGAGGATTATGCAGGAAATCGGGGATCTGGCTATGGAGGCCGGGTGGGAGAGTTATGTGGCGTATAGCAAAGGACGGGACGGACTGCGGGAAAGCACTTCTCAAACTGTACCGGTGGGCAATCGATTCAGCGTGGCTATGCACGGACTTGAGACACGGTTGTTCGACAGACACGGACTGGCGTCTGGCGAAGCGACAAGAGAGTTTGTCAAGAGAATTCAGGAGATTGATCCGGACATCATCCACATCCACAACATCCACGGCTATTTCCTGAACTATCAGATTCTGTTCGACTACCTTAGCAAGGCCGGGAAGCCTGTGGTCTGGACTGTTCACGACTGCTGGCTATATACGGGGCATTGCTATTACTACACAGCCGCTGGCTGCGACCGCTGGAAGACCGGCTGCCACCATTGTCCCCAGAAACACCAGTTCCCGTCAAGCCTGCTCTTTGACCGGTCAGCCCGCAATTACAGTGACAAGCGCAGAGCCTTCTGCTCGATGCCGAAAGACCTGCTGACAATCGTGCCTGTCTCGGAGTGGATGCGCGGCGAGATGAGCGAGTCTTTCCTCAAGGACTACCGCTTCAGGGTGATACACAACGGAATAGACACAAACATATTCAGTCCCTCGGATTCTGACGCCGCCGTCAGGGAGAGATATGGCATCGGCGGACGGCGGATTATTCTTGGGCTGGCCAGCATCTGGTGTCGTGAGAAGGGATGGGATGATTTCATCGCTCTGTCGAAGACGCTGAGGGACGACGAGGTGATCGTGATGGTGGGGGTGAAGCCTGAGCAGGCGGGGGCGCTGCCGCAAGGGATCATTCCTATCGCAAGAACCGAGAATGTCAGGCAGTTGGCGGAGCTTTACTCGGCGGCGGAAGTGTTTGTGAACCCGACATTGCAGGACAACTACCCTACCGTCAATCTGGAATCAATCTCCTGCGGGACGCCTGTTGTGACCTACAACACCGGCGGAAGCGTCGAGTCAATCACTCCTGCGACAGGCGCTGTTGTCCCACAAGGCGACATCAGCGCGTTGCGGCAGGCGATCACACGAATCGAGGATGAAGGCAAAAGCCGCTACAAAACCCCTTGTCGTGAATATGCCCTCGCCCACTTCCGCAAGGAGGACCGCTACGCCGACT
>CAYZKZ010000140.1:0-5938 GCA_964479325.1 uncultured Muribaculaceae bacterium | reverse complement strand
CTTTGCCGGAAGGGGCGAAGAGAGGAATGAAGGTGGCGGCTGTGATCGACGGCTGGGACAAGGGCGAGCCGACCCCGAAAGGCCACATCGTGGATGTGCTTGGCACTCCTGGCGAGAATGACACGGAGATGCACGCCATCCTTGCTGAATATGCCCTTCCTTACAGGTTTGAGCCTGAGGTGGAGAACGCCGCCGACGAGATCTCCGACAAGATCACGGAGCAGGACATCAAGGAGCGCCGCGATTTCAGGAGTACATTGACATTCACGATAGACCCTGCCGATGCCAAGGACTTCGATGACGCATTGTCGTTCAAGAAGTTGGACAACGGCAACTACGAGGTCGGAATCCACATCGCCGACGTGTCCCACTACGTGCTTCCGGGTACGGTTGTCGATAAGGAGGCGCAGGAGCGAGGAACCTCTGTCTATCTGGTTGACAGGACCGTCCCGATGCTTCCGGAGAAGCTTTGCAACAAACTCTGCTCGCTCCGCCCGCACGAGGAGAAACTGACCTTCTCTGTGGTGGTCGAGATCACTCCGAGGGGCAAGATAGAAAGCCGTTGGTTCGGCCGTACCGTGATCTGCTCAGCCTACCGTTTCGACTACGACGGTGCCCAGCGGATCATTGAAAGCGGCGGTAAGGAGCCGGATGATCCGGCGATAGGCCAGGACATCAGAGAGGCCATCGTGACCCTCAACAAACTGGCCTCTATCCTGCGCAAGCGCCGTTTCGCCGCCGGAGCCATCAGCTTCGAGCGTCCAGAGATGAAGGTCGAGGTCGATGCCACAGGCAAGCCGATCAGAGTCTATGAGAAGATCTCCAAGGAGGCCAACTGGCTGATCGAGGAGTTTATGCTTCTGGCCAACAGATCCGTGGCCGAGTTCATCGCCACCTCAGGCAAGATGGACGGCAAGGCTGACAAGAAGGCCAAGACATTTGTCTATCGTGTTCACGGAGAGCCGAACACGGACAAGATAGCGAGCCTCGGACAGTTCGTCGGCAACTTCGGATTCAAGTTCGGCCCGAGCGGCAACGGCCGGGAGATAGCGAAATCCCTTAACACCCTGCTCGCCGAGGCCAAAGGCACACCGGAGTGCGACGCCTTCCAGATGATAGCCCTGCGCTCGATGGCGAAGGCCATCTACACGACCGACAACATCGGCCACTACGGACTGGCGTTCAAGTTCTACACGCACTTCACCTCCCCGATCAGGCGCTACCCTGACACGATGGTGCACAGACTCCTTGCCCTCTACCTTGACAACGCCGAAAGCCAGAACAAGGAATATTACGAAGCCCAGTGCCAGCACGCCTCCGAGCGCGAGCAGATCGCTTCCAACGCCGAGCGAGACAGCATCAAGTACAAGCTCATCGAGTTTATGCAGGACAAGATCGGCAATGAATATGAAGGCAACATCTCCGGTCTGACCGAGTGGGGAATGTACGTGGAGATCAAGCCGACGATGATCGAGGGAATGGTCGCCTTGCGCGACGTCAAGACCGACTTCTTCGAGTTCGACGAGCAGAACTACCTCATCCGCGGCCGCCGCACCGGCAAGATCTTCCGTCTCGGCGATCCTGTGAAGATCCGTGTCAAGGCCGCCAATCTTGAGCAGCGTCTTCTTGACTATGAACTCGTTGACGCCCGCACCGACGCTCCTGCCGAAGGCAATCCGGCCGACAACGGGGAAGGCGGCAAGAAAAAGCCTTTCTACGCCGCTGTCGCCAAGCCTGACGACCAGCCGCGCCAGAAGTCCTCCAAGGGCAAAGGACGCAGAAAGAAGTCCGGCTTCAAGTCAAGAGAGAAGAAATCCCGGTAATCCGGAGAGTTTTGTGCAAAGGGGAAGGGCCGACGCTCTTTCCCTTTGTCGTACTTTGACGATAAGGTCTCGTTATGTGATGAATATTCCGTATCTTTGCCGCTATGGAAGTACGAGCTAAAAAAGCGCTTGGTCAGCATTTCCTTACAGACCAGAGCATAGCGAAGAACATAGTGGGCGCTCTCACAGGAGACAAGGCGCTGGAAGTCGGCCCGGGAATGGGAGTTCTGACCCAGTACCTGTTGCCTCGCCCCGGGATGTCTTTGAAAGTCATCGAGATAGACGACGAGTCCGTTGTCTATCTAAGGAAGCATTATCCGGGATTGGGGGATAACCTGATCGAGGGCGACTTCCTCAAGATGGATCTTGACGGAATCTTCGAAGGAGAATATTCCGTCATAGGTAATTTTCCCTACAACATCTCCTCTCAGATATTCTTTAAAATCTTAGAGCATCGCGACCGCATCCCCGAGGTGGTCTGTATGATCCAGAAGGAGGTGGCGGAGCGCATCGCCGAGAAGCCGGGAACGAAGACCTACGGCATTCTCTCGGTCTTTCTTCAGGCTTGGTATGACATCGAGTATCTTTTCACAGTCGGTTCAGGTGCGTTCAACCCACCGCCGAAGGTACAGTCGGCCGTGATCCGTCTCACGAGAAATTCTCGTGAGTCCCTTGGCTGCGACGAGAAACTTTTCCGCACGGTTGTCAAGACAGCCTTCGGTCAGCGCCGCAAGACCCTGCGCAACTCCCTTAAACCGTTGATCCCGCAGAACAGCCTGACTGACAGTGTGTTTGATTTGAGGCCTGAGCGCCTGAGCGTTGAGGATTTCATTGATCTGACCCTGAAAATCCAGAATGCGTAGGAGCGGTGTCTGAAATCTCTCCACGTCGTGTTTCTGTCGATTTTGTTGAGATTTTTCACAAGATTCTTGTAAAACAAGAAAAATTTGTATCTTTGTAGTCCAAAATAGCGACGAAAGGTTTGACAACCATTCGGCCAGAACATCCGGAGAGGTGGGAGAGTGGCTGAATCCACAGGTTTGCTAAACCTGCATACGGGTAACCGTATCACGAGTTCGAATCTCGTTCTCTCCGCAACTCAAGGCTGACGATTTTCCGTCGGCCTTGATTGTTTTATGCCCTTCCCGTCGATTGGCCAGGCCGCTGACTCTTGTGATGATTGTCAGGTTTTTGTATCTTGCGGCAGAAAATGACCAATCGAAATGAGTATTAGGTTCAAGCATTTCATCCTCATCCTTTTATCTCTGCTGGCGGCGAGCGTCTCCAATGCTCGGACATATTCAGACAGAGTGGTTTTGGGCGATGAGCGTTTTGAGGAGTTCCTTCCTCTGCTGAATGGAAAGAGGGTGGCGGTGTTCAGCAACCGCACCGGAATCGTCGGCGACAAGGTCAGCGGTTCAAAGTTGGTGGATGCGCTTTCTGAGTTTGGCGGCTGCTTCCCGGATGCCGCGGACTGTGAATATTCTGGTGAATATTCCGCCACGGAGGATCTGGGCTCTCTCTTCGATGAGATTTCCCTTATTCCTTTTCTTGAGCCTTCCGTTCCTGACGGGCGCATTGAGTACGGTCAGCACATCGTCGATGCCTTGATCGAGAGGGGAGTGCAGGTCACGGCCATCTTCTCACCCGAACACGGATTCCGGGGCGAGGCCGATGCCGGGGAGCGTGTGGAGGGAGGAATCGACAGTAAGACGGGTGTCGAGATCCTCTCGCTTTACGGGGGCGGATCACGGATTCCGGACAAGGGAAAGACTGACAAATTCGATGTGCTTGTCGTTGACATTCAGGATGTCGGCCTTAGGTACTACACCTACTATGTCACGATGCATCATCTTATGGAAGCCTGCGCGCGTGACGGAAAGAGTGTCATCATTCTTGACCGGCCGAATCCAAACGGATTCTACGTTGACGGACCCGTGCTTGATCCGAGGTTCAAGTCCGGTGTGGGCTGGCTTCCGATCACGACTGTCCACGGAATGACACTCGGTGAGCTTGCTATGATGATTGTCGGAGAGGGCTGGCTGGAGAACGGACAATGTGATGTGACTGTGATCCCTTGCCTTAACTACACGCATCGCACCCGCTACGGCCTCATCCTGCCGCCGTCGCCCAACATCAAGGATATGAGGGCTGTGTATTTATATTCATCAACCTGCTATTTCGAAGGAACTGTGGTGAGTCTCGGCCGGGGCACGTCGTTTCCGTTCGAGGTTTACGGACATCCGTTGATGACCGGGCGTCCGTTCTCCTTCACTCCTCGCGCCGTGTCCGGGGCAAAGAATCCGCCGTTCAAGGATGTGGAATGCTTCGGCGTGGATCTCCGGCGAAAACCGCTCACTGAAATCTGGAGTGAGAGGATCAATCTTGAATATGTCATCGATGCCTACCGTGGTTTGAACGCTCCCGAAGGGTTCTTTGGCAAAAACAATTTCTTCGAGCTGCTCGCCGGTGTCGATTGGGTGCGCCCGATGATCAAGTCCGGTTCTGATGCCGCCCTGATCTCCGCCCGTTGGTCTCCAGATGTTGGTGCCTTCAGGTCCCGCCGTTCCCCGTACCTTCTCTATCCCGAATAAGGTAGTCAAGCCCGCCCGTGCCTCCTGACCTTTCCGGTTTGCCTTTGGCAAACCGGAAAGGCCGCCGCTTTCCCCAAAGCGACGGCCTGTTGTATATAAAACGAACTTAACAAATAGACAACAAAAAGAACTTTTGTCTGTCCACAGGCAAAGGTATGACTATTTATTGAATATCCAAAACTTTTTCTTAATTTTTTAAAACGATTTTTGCATCAAACCTTCACGGAAGCCCCTTTGTTTGCTTACAGATTTATGCGAATTATCCGTTTCTGTACTCGCTGGGGGTCATTCCTGTGTGCGCCTTGAAGAATTTGTAGAACACGGAAGGATTCGGGAAATGCAGTTTGAAGACGATCTCCTTGATGCTGTCGTCAGTGTACTTGAGCATATTCTTTGCCTCTAAGATGACGAACGAGTCGATCCAGTCCGGAGCGGACCGGCCGCTGACCTGCTTTATGAGTTTGGACAGGTATTTCGGAGTCAGCCCAAGGTGGCTTGCGTAGAACGCCATATTCCTTTCCGAAGTGTGGTGTTCCGTGACAAGGGACATAAAGTGTTCGAAGATCAGTTTCACCCTTGTGTTCACGGCCGCTCCCGGCAGTTCCGGAGTCTTGACAGCGCCTTTTTCCATAATCCCGCCCAGCAGGTAGAACAATGAGGCTATCAATGAACCAACCGCGTCTTTCTTGTTCGGAACATCAGCCGACAGAATCTCGCCGATCAGATCCAGGTACTTGGAACAGAAAGAGATGTTGGTGTCGTCCAGTTCCACGCAAGGCTCTGTCAGAAGTTTCAGCCGGTCGTCAAAAATTTTCTTAAAGTCGAAACTTATGCTGGAAAGATACTCCTTTGAACTCGCCACGACGATGAACTCAAGGTCTTTCTTCTCCTCCAGTTCAGTTTTGTTTATCTTGATGATGTTTCCGGGCGTTCCGACGAACAAAGTTCCCTTGCGGATCGAGTAGGAACGCAGGTTGATCTCCACGTCCAGACTGCCCGACTTGCAGAAAATAGCGATGTAGGCGTCGCTGCGGCAAGGATATTTCAGGAACTGAAGGTTGTCGCTGTACTTCACGTCCATAATGAAAAAGTCATCCCCAAGCTGAATCTCATTCTGAACGGGAACAAGTTTGCGGATTTGTCTGAGTCCTATGTTTAGTAGTGAATCCGGCATATTCTTAAAATGTTTTGATGTCAGCCGACAAAATTATAAAATATTTGCGGCTTTGCAAAATTTCGCAATATTCGACTTTTTGATAACTAAAGTCTCCGAACGTTCTACATAATGGCGAAATTTGGCAATTAATTTGTAGTGATGCGTTCGGCTTGAAAACAACGAAAACAAGAATTTATGAATATGAACAAGCACATTGTCAAAATCTCAACGCTCCTCGCTCTGGCTCTTGTGCCGGCGGCGATGAACGCCCAGCAGACGCTGACGCTGGAACAGTGCCGCGAAATGGCGGTCGAGAACAACGAGACCTTGAAACAGGACCAGACCAAGATCGAGATGGACGGTTA
>CAYZKZ010000139.1:0-6215 GCA_964479325.1 uncultured Muribaculaceae bacterium | reverse complement strand
GTACTCTCCGTGAAGGCCTTCCTTGAGCTCCTTCTCGGTCGCCTCCCTGACGCTCACTACCTTTCCGGTGAAGTTCAGGGTCTTTCCTGCCATCGGGTGGTTGAAATCCATCACGACGGTCTCAGGCTTCACCTCGTGAACTGTTCCCTGCACGACCTGGCCGGTGTTGCTGAGCATAGGGATGATCTGGCCTACGACGAGGAGATCCTCCCTGACCTTGCCGTCGATCTCGAAGGCGGACTTTGGAAGCTCGAACAGGCGCGTCTCGTCGAACGTGCCGTAGCCTTCCTCCGGTGTGAGGGTGAAGGCGAACTCGTCGCCCGGCTCCTTGCCCTCAACCTCGCTCTCGAACTTAGGGAGGAGCATATTTGTTCCGTGAATGTAGCCAAGCGGCCTTTCCTCGGTGGCCTTGTCGGCGAGTTTTCCATCGACAATCAGTTCGTAGGTCAGCTCGACCACATTGTTTTTCTGTACTTTCATAATGTTTTCTATTGTTTGTTTATCTGTTTTTCTTTTGTCAATGACGATTGTCAGGCGCTGAAATCGACATTTCCGAACGCTAAGGTAGGAATAAGTTTTGATTTACAGAACCTCGCGTCGTTCCCGGCGGCGAGAAGACTGTTCCAAAGCGCGAGAAGATTGCCGGTGATCCGCATCTCGCCGACCGGATGGACGATCTTCCCGTCCTTGAAAAGGACGCCTTCCACTCCGAACGAGAAGTCGCCTGTGGCGGAGTTGCTGTTGCCTCCGTTGAAGCCTGTGACGAGGATTCCCTCGCCGAGAAGTCGCATCATCTCCTCCTTTCCGAAGGTTTCCGGCGCTTTGGCAGGCGCTTCGACAGGCTCAGCGACCGACTTAGTGGCAGGCTCAGCGACCGACTTGGTGGCAGGCTCAGCGACCGGTTGGTGAGCCTGTCGAACCACCGTCTTGAGAGTTTCGGATATTCTCCTCCTTTCTCCGTTCGCTTCGACAAGCTCAGCGACCGACTTGGTGGCAAGCTCAGCGACCGACTTGGTGGCAAGCTCAGCGACCGACTTGGTGGCAAGCTCAGCGACCGACTTGGTGACAAGCTCAGCGACCGACTTAGTGGCAAGCTCAGCGACCGACTTGGTGGCAGGCTCGGCGACCGACTTGGTGACAGGCTCGGCGACCGACATCAGCGACGGAGCGACGCACGGAAGAACCACCGGTCTTGTCGCGTCCTCGACCGTCGGAGCGACGCCCATCTTCATCGACATATAGGTGTTGACGAAATATTCCTTGACAACCCCTTTCTCGACGATCGGAGTCTCCCGTGTCGCCACTCCCTCCGAATCAAACAGCCTCGAACCAGTCTCGCCGACACTCGCCGGGCGATCCCAGATGTTCAGCCACTCCGGGAACACCTTCTTCCCCAACGAATCCAGCATAAACGAATTCTTCTGCTGCAATGAATATCCTCCTAAGGCGTTCAGCACAGGAGTGATGAGTCTTGAGGCCACCTCGCTGTCGATGACCATCGAATATTTCCCGCTCTCGACCTTGACAGGGCCGATCTGCGCCATCGCCCGCCTGAAGGCCACCTCTCCGCAACCGTCTATCCTGAGATCCTTGAGTTTCGGAGCGGCGTCCCACCAGTAACTGCTGAAACGGTTGCCCTCCGGATCCTGCACTGTCACCTCGACTCCATATTCAAAGGAAGTCTCGGTGTGGCGGCATCGCAACCCGTTGGAGTCCAGCACCAAAGAGTCGAAAATAGAGTCTGAATATTCCCCCTCCTCCGAGATGAGTCCGTCGCCGCTGTGTCTTTTGAATATGGCCGCGTCCATCGCCATCCTCACTCTTTGGTCTGCCGTCATTTCGGGGTACGCCTCGTCGTACAGGTCGAGTTCCTTGCCGCCAGCCGCGTTCCAGGCGGTCCTTTCCGGGGCAGGAAGGTCCCTGCAAGGGTCGTCCGCCAGCATCCTGACTGTCGAGATCGCCCTTCCCAGAAAACTGTCCAGCTCGTCGGTGGCAAGTCTGTTTGTGGAGAAGCTTCCGAACTTGCCTTCCACGAAAAGGCAGACGCTGATTGATCTGTCGAGGCAGTGCGAGACTTTGTCGAGTTCGCCGTTAAGTGTGCCGAACAATTCCATAAGGCTTTTGTTCAGAGTCACCCTCGCCTTGTCGGCTCCCAACTCCAAGGCCTTCCTGAGGCACAGTCCGGCGATCTCTATCTCGCCCGCCGTAAGCATTCCGTTTATTTCTTCCATCCTTATTCTCCTCCGACCGTCAGTTTGTTGATCAGCACAGTGGGGATTCCGCACGACACCGGGCAGCTCTGCCCCTTTCCGCACGTCCAGGCTCCGTTGTCTATGCTGAGGTCATCGCCCACGGCCACTATGTCGGCCAAAGCCTGCGGCCCGTTTCCGATGATGTTGATGTCCTTGACCGGCTGTGTGAGCCGTCCGTTCTCGATGAGGAATCCGCTCTTGACAAAGAATGTGAAATCGCCTTCGCCGATCTGCACCTCACCGTTGCTGAACTGATCCACGTAGATTCCTTTCTTCACGGAGGCGATGATGTCGTCCTTTCCCGCGCCGCCGCTTTCCATATAGGTCGCCCTCATTCTTGGGATCGGGGCGTAGCGGAATGATTCCCGCCTTCCGTTGCCGGTGGGGGAGACCCCGTAGAACCCGGCGCTGATCCTGTCGTGCAGGTAGGAGGTCAGCACTCCGTTTCTGACCATATAGGTCTTCTGTCCGGGAACGCCCTCGTCATCGAAATTGATCGAGCCCCTGTTGCCGGGAATCGTTCCGTCATCCACTATCGAGATGCTCTCGTCGCAGATTCTCGTTCCCATCCTTTCCGAGAACACGGACTGTCCCTTTCTGTTGAAATCCGCCTCGAAGGCGTGTCCCATAGCCTCGTGGAGCAGGATGCCTGACGCTCCGGCCCCCATCACGACAGGCATCTGCCCGCCTTTGGGACGTTTAGCCGCGAACCTGTCGTCAATGCCGGCGGTGACACTCTCTGCCATCTCGTCCAGAAGAGCCTCCGTCAGCATCTCCGTTCCGACCCTGTAGGCCCTTGAGACGTTCTTGTTCTCCATCTTTCCGTTCTGGCTGAACACTACGGAGGCGGACAGGACTCCCATCGGCCTTGTCTCGAAGGTCAGTTCTCCAAGTGAGTTGAACATCAGGATGTCGCTGACCTGCCCGGAGAAGGAGACGATGATCTTCACCGCCCTCCGGTCCCTGCCGGAAATCTTTTCCTCAAGCCTTTTCATCCACGGGACGAGGTCCGAAGGGGCGCATTCCCTCCAGTCCCTGATGTAGGAGTAGCGGTCTTTCGGCCCTTGACAGACCTTGCAGGCAGCCACCGCTGCTCCGGCAGAGGAACCGTCGGCGATCTTTGACGCAGCGAGAGCCGCCTCCGCCATCGAGCGTGAATCCGTGCTTTCGGAGTAGGCGTAGCCGGTCTTCTCTCCCTTCAGAACCCTTACACCGACTCCGAAGTCAATGTGGAATCCTCCGGAGGAGACTATCCCGTCCCTCAGCAGCAGGTCGTTGTACGAAGTGTTCTTGAAGAAAAGGTCACAGTAGCTTCCACCTCCCTTCAGCCCGTCCGCGGCCAGCCTCTCCAGCTGGGTCTCGCTGACTTGGAACAGATTGAGATAGAAATTTTTATCCTTGTACATTCTTTTGTTTCTTTTTTTCCTCCTCCAGCTGTTTCTCATAGTCGGCGTTGATCGCCTGGATCCTGCTGAATTTCTCCGGGTCGCGGATTATCTTTCCGTCTTCCGAGGCCTCGGCCACGATTGTGAAAGGCACGTTGGAATTGTCCAGGAGCATCCACTTGTCGCAGATCGGCATAAAGTCGCGGAAAAGGTAGTGAAGCCCGACATTGTAGCGTCTGCGGATTGTCTCTTCCTTGATGTTGTGTCCTCCCGCGGCGACCCGCGCGGCCACCCTCGCGACGGCGAGATCGGGTGAGTTCAGCCAGAAGTAAAGGATTGTCACATAGTAGCCTGACTCTCTCGCCTCCTTGATCACTTTCAGCAGGAATCGTGTCGCGAGCGTGGTCTCTATGCAGAAATCCGCCTTCCTTTTAAGAAGGTATCTCATCTTCATCAGCATATAGCGGCTCGCCGCCACGTAGGCGCTTTCCGGATTGAAGGGCGCGAGGCTTTTCGCGAACTCGTCGGAGTTCACGAACTCGCTGCATTCCAGCATTCCGGGCAGCAGGGCGTAGGAGGCCGTGGTTTTCCCGGAGCCGTTGCAGCCTGCGATTATGAAGAGTCTTGGCATTATAAGTTATACGTTTGTCCCGGTCATTTTGTTTTACCTGACTTGGGATGCGTCACCCCGTAGCCGAAGAGGGAGAAGTCTCCCTTGCACGGATCGCCCGGGAATATGTCAGCGAACGCGTCGGTGATTTCCTTGACCGTGGCGATGTCCTTTTGCTTCCTTGATGTCAGCCCCAGGGCGGCCGCCACGTCATAGACGTGCACGTCGAGAGGGATGAGAAGGTCAGCCGGATCGGTGCCCTTCCATATTCCTAAATCCACCTTTCCGTCGTCCCTGACCATCCAGCGCCGCAGCATATTTATCTTTTTGTTCGGTGCCTTGGGGTCTGCCTTCTGCCCGTAGATCTCGGTTCTGAATCCGCTCTGGTCCAGTGTCGCGAGAGATGTGTGGGCCTCGTAATACTCCCGCAGACGCGAGCATATTCCCGCCACCTCGCTCCATTTCACGGTCCGGTGGATGCTGGTGTCGTCGCTCCGCCACCCGCCCCGCATCACATAGTCGTAGGGCTTCCAGTCCATCTCGTCGAACAGTCTGCCGCAGTCCCTTGTGATCATCGTCCTTCTGCCCCAGGCGAAGTGAGCCGCAAACACGGCCGCTGTCTCCACATCCGCCAATGAGCGTTTCCCGGCCTTGAAACGCTGTGCGAACAAGGTCGGGAAAGCTATCGGGTCTTCCTTGAAGTACTGAGGGTCGTTGTAGGTCTCAGCCCAAAGGATGAGAGTTTGTCTTGTCTCTTCTGTCATTTATTTTGTTACCTTCTCAAGCCACTTGACCATTCCGAGCATTACGCCCATAGCCACGAGGCACATACAGAGGAACACACTCCAGCAAGCCCACAGAGGCATCTTGTTGTACATCAGAGGTCCGATCCACAAGAAGAGGTTTCCGACGGCTGTCGCACCGAGCCAGAGTCCCTGGCAGAGACCGAGCAGATGCTTTGGAGCGACCTTTGACACGAACGAGAGTCCGAGAGGGGAGATGAACAGCTCGGCCACCGTGAGGAAGAAGTAGGTGGCGATCAGTACCCAAGGACCGGCTTTCATCGTGGCCTGCTGGGCAACGTCCATACCTCTGAAGTCGGTCGCTGAAGGATAGCCCATAGCGCCAGAGAAGATGGCGAGGAACAGGTAGGCCGCGGCGGCGATGCCCATTCCGTAGGCGATCTTGCGAGGTGTCGAGATCTGCTTGCCTCTCTTGCCGAGAGCACCGAAGATCCACATAATGACAGGGGTCAGCACGATCACGAAGAACGGGTTCACGGCCTGCCAGATCTCAGGGGCGATCTTGTCTGTGTTGACGAAGTCACGGGCGAAGAGCGACAGCGACTGTCCGTTCTGGTGGAACGCGAGCCAGAAGAAGATCACCACGCCGAGAACGGCGAAAAGGGCGTACATCCTCTGCTTGATCTCCTTTGCCATCGAAGCTTTCTCCTCGGCGGTGTAGCCTGTCGAGGCGGAAGCGGCTTTCTTGGCAGGAGTAGGGAACTTCTTCTTGTTGGCGATGAAGATCACCAAAGAGATCATCATAGCGACCACAGACGCGATGAAAGAGTAGTGGATGCCGGCGTTGAACACACCTAAGTAGTTCTGGCAGAAGTTGCCGATGGCCTCTCCGCCCTGTGCGAGAAGAGCCGGGTCGGCTCCTGCCTTCACGGCCTCATCGACGAAGTTCTGGGAAGTAGTGCCGTTGTTGATGAACTCGTGGCAGAGTCTTGGAAGCTGTGAGTTGTAGATGAATCCGTTGGCCTTGAGCCACCAGCTTCTAAGAAGCGGGGCGACGAACGGGGCGACGAGGCCTCCGATGTTGATGAACACGTAGAAGATCTGGAAACCGGAGTCGCGCTTTCCCTGCGCCTCCTTCAAAGCCTCAGGCCCCTGCTTGGCGGCCTCGGCCTCGAAGTTGTCGTACATCTGCCCTATGATGGCCCGGAGGTTGCACTTGAACAGA
>CAYZKZ010000138.1:0-6284 GCA_964479325.1 uncultured Muribaculaceae bacterium | reverse complement strand
TCCGCAGATTCCATCCGGCTCACCTTCTCCCACAAGTCGCTCGCCCTCATCATCCTCGACTGAGAAGCCGAAACTGGGCGCGCAAGACAAAAAAAGAGGATGGAAAAATTCCATCCTCTAACTTATGCGGAGAGAGCGAGATTCGAACTCGCGAGCCCCTTTGGGAGGCCACACGCTTTCCAGGCGTGCCTCTTCAGCCACTCGAGCATCTCTCCAATGACCTTTAACTGTGAAAGGATTGCAAAGATAATCAAATCATTTGAATATTCAGCGTCCGCACCGATTTTTTTCGTCTAATTTGGTGCGAAGCGCATCTACACTTCGGCCCGGTGGTTGGTGAGCCTGTCGAACCAACCACCGAACGAAGTGTCAAGCACCCTCTACAGCGTACCCCGTTTGAGTTTCTCTACGTAGGCCTCTATGCGGCGAAGCTCACGAGGGATGGAAATGCTTTGAGGGCAATGCTCCAAGCACTGTTTGCAACCGATGCAATGGCTGGCCTGACGGACCGAAGGAATAGCCCTGTCGTAGCTCACAAGGTAGGCGCGGCGAAGCTTGCGATAGTTCTCCTGCTCGGAGTTCTGCGCCACCATACCCTCATTCACACAAGTGTTGTAGTGCTTGAATATCCCAGGAATATCCACGCCGTAAGGGCAAGGCATACAATACTTGCAGTCATTGCAGTTGACGGTCGGGAAACTGGCCATAATACCGGCGATCTCCGTGCCGAGGAACTCCTTCTCCTCGTCAGTCAAGTACTTGAAATCCTTGAAGGTGCGCAGATTGTCCTCCAGATGCTCCTGATAGACCATTCCGCTGAGAATCGTGAGGATTCTCGGATAGGAGCCCACGAAGCGGAACGCCCAGGAGGCCAGCGACGCTTTCGGATCACGCTCCTTCAACCTGCCTACAACACTCTCGGCAGGATTGGCGAGACGCCCTCCCTGAAGAGGCTCCATCACGACAATCGGAATATTCCTTTTGTCCAGTTCGTCGTAGAGGTACTCCGCATTCACGTTGCGCTGCCCGTCGGCGTGCTTCCAGTCGAAATAGTTCATCTGGATCTGGATGAAATCCCAGTGGTACTTGTCGTGCAGGGCGAGAAGCTCGTCAAACTGCTGCTGGTTGCCGTGGAACGAAAGCCCGAGCTGACGGATCCTGCCCTTCTCCCTGTCGGCCTGAAGCAGATCCATCATCCCGTTGTTAACGAACCTCTCGTCAAACAGTTCCAGACCTCCGCGGCCGAGGGCGTGAAGAAGATAATAGTCGATGTAGTCCGTCCGAAGGTACTCGAACGAATCATTGTACAGTTTCAAAGACGCGGCCTTGGAGTAGTCACTGAAATTGGACAGCTTGGTGGCCACATAGTACGAATTTCTCGGATGCCGACAAAGGGCGTTGCCGACAGCCTCCTCGGAAAGTCCCTGAAGATAGACCGGAGAGGTGTCGTAGTAGTTCACGCCGTGAGCCAAGGCATAGTCAATCAGTCTGTTGGCATTGTCCTGATCCACCACATCCTTTCCGTTCCCGTCTTTCCTCATCGTGAATCGCATACACCCGTAGCCAAGCAGCGAGACCTTGTCGCCGTTGCCCGGATTCTCACGCATCTCCATCTTTCCGTTCTCCAGTACGTCCTCTCCTGAATCACCGTCAAGGAGCGTCTCGGCGGTTTTCTTAGGGGCGCAAGCCGCGGCGAGAGCCACAGCGCCCGCGGCGGCGGTTCCGGCACCGGCCCGTTTGAGAAATTCTCTTCTATTGATGTTCTCTTTCATATTCATAAAATCTTTGTCGCGCCCGCCGTGAGGGGATCCGCCCGTCTTCGGCAGAGCGTCAGCCTAAAGCGACCGGTTAAACATTATGATGGACCTGACAGCCATTGACCGTGATGGCGCTGATCGGGCGGGAAGGGCAGAGATTCTCACACGCTCCGCAGCCGATGCACCTCTCCTCGTTGACAGAAGGGATTCTGAGGCTCTTCTCGTCATCCGGATTCTTCCTGACCATACTGATCGCCCCGACAGGGCAATGTCTGGCGCAGTTGCCGCAACTCACACCGTCACGGTTCACCACGCAGAGGTCATAGTCAACTCCGGCTGTGCCGACCTTCCAGGAAGTCTTCTCCTCAGGGGTGATCTTCAGAATCGCTCCCGCAGGGCAGACCTCGGAGCATTTCACGCACTCCGGACGGCAGTAGCCCTTCTCAAAGGACATCTCAGGCTGCATCAAGTGTTCAAGCCTTGATGATGGTCTCAGGACATTGTTCGGGCAGACCGTCACGCAAAGCTGGCACCCGGTGCAGTGCTTGTAGAACTTCTCGACACTCTCCGAGCCGAACGGGGTTACAGGAGTCTTCCTTGACGGGGCCTTCTTCGGGACAATCTCGGCGAATCCGCCGTCACGTTTCTTGTCCTTGATCTCCTCCTCGGCGCTCAAAGGGAACTGAGAGAGCAGAGATCCGCCGATGACGGCCGCTCCGCCGACGATGAAAGCCCTTCTGCTGGGCGCTTCGACGGTTGGTGAGCTCTGTCGAACCACAGGCTCAGCGACCATCGTGTCTGAGCGCTCAGCAAGCGTCGATTGAGATTTGGTGATAGATTGGGCTTCAATGTCACTGCCTGGCGCTTCGACGGTTGGTGAGCTTTGTCGAACCACAGACGCTGCCGACGGTTGGTGAGCCTGTCGAACCACCGGCTCAGCGGCCGGGGACGCGGAACCAGCCCGACTTCCCCAGGCGAACCTGTACCTCAACGCACCAAGGCGGCAAGAATCAATGCAGTCAAAGCAATCCACGCAGCGGCTGTAGTCAATCCGCTGGTTTGCCACATCAATGCACGAAGACTTGCACTTTCGCTCACAGGCACGGCATTTCTTGCACTTGGAACTGTCGATCACAGGACGGAACATCGCGAAACGCGAGAAGAAGCTCAAGGTTGTGCCGACCGGGCAGATTGTGTTGCAATAGGTTCTGCCGTTCCTCCAGGCCAAAACGACCACAACGACGAAAGTCACCGCCGCCACAATCAGCGTCGGCAGACTCTTCAGCCAAACCTCCTTAGTCACAAAAGCATAGCTGTTCCGCCTCTCGGCCACCCAGGCAAGCAGATTGTTGCCCCACTGCCAAACCGGAGCGAGCAGGTTCTGAACCATCCTGCCGTAGGCGCTGTAAGGGGCCAAAAGCGCCACCAGAGCGTTAAGCCCGGCGACCAAAGCCACGACGAACAGCACCAACACCCCATAGCGAAGCCATTTGATTTCCTTTGAATATGCAAACCTCGCTTTCTTGCCTTTCCTCCGCGAACTGATGTTCGACACGCAGTCCTGGAACACGCCCAAAGGACAGATCACCGAGCAGTAGATCCTGCCGAACAGCAGGGTCAGCACCAAAAGAACGGCGATGACAACGAAATTAAGCGCAAGAACGGCCGGCAGGAACTGAATCTTGGCCAGCCAGCCAAACCATAGATGCAGTGTTCCGGTAAAGTCCAGAAACAGCAGCGTGACCGCCACAAAGCAGACAGCCGCCAATGTGATCCTAATTTTTCGGAGCATAGTGTTTGTAAGCCAAATTGTTCCGTAAAAATAGCAAAAAAAACGCAATCCCTGAAAATTCAGGCCAGACAAAGAAGCGGCCACAGGACAAAAAAACGGGGCAAAAGAATATAATTACGCAAGTTTACGAGTTTGGCACGGAAATGGCATTATCCCCTAACGACATAAATATTTTTACTCATAAACCAAAAACTGACTCAATAGTTATTTCATAAGTATTGAATAAGATGAGCCGAAGCCAGGTGCGAACCTCGCTTCGGTTTTATTATTACCGCCAAGCCAACGCTACTGCAACGAGCCGCCAACGAGATCGAGGATCTCAGAGGTGATCTTCTGCTGGCGGCCTTTGTTGTACTCAAGGGTGAGTTCCTGAAGGAGGTCGTTGCCGTTGTCGGTGGCAAGCTGCATCGCGACGGTGCGGGCGGCGTGCTCGGCTGCGGAGCTGTCCAGAAGGGTTGTGAAGATCCGCAGACGCACAACCTTCGGAAGAAGGGTCTGGATCAGATCCTCCGGGGAAGGCTCTATGATCAAATCCGTGACAGCGGAAGCCGCACTTGACGAACCTGCAACCTTATTTCCATCCACCGAAACGCCGGACGCTCCAGAAGCATCCTCAGCAGCGGAAGACGCGGTGACCTTCCCGGCCTGAAGATCGGCCGTAGCGTCAGCCAAGGACAAAGGAAGATAGGTCAGGCGCATAGTCGGCTGCGAGGACGTGGATTTGTAGTGATTATAGACGAGTTCAATCTTGTCGAAGCGGCCGGAGACAAATCCGTCCAGAAGTTCCTGAGCCAAGGCCGAGGCCGCCTCGTAGGACGGAGAATCGGACAGTTTGCTGAAATCAGCCGGACTCTGGAAACCCAGTTTACGCATCGCCTCAGCCATCTTGCGGCCGACGGAATAGACGACGATGTCGGAGTCACGGAGACCTGCGGAGCGATATTCATCAACAACCGCCGTCGCCTCCCGGATCACGTTGGCGTTGAACGCTCCGCAAAGCGACGAATTGGAAGCGAAGGCGACCACCGCCACCTTGCGCGCCGGACGTTCCTCCATCAATGAATATGCCCCCTCAGGGGACACCTCCATCAGGTCGATCAGCATACCGTGCAGACACTTCTCGTACGGAAGCATATTCCCTATCGCCTGCTGCGCCTTGTGCAGTTTGGCGGAAGAGACCATCTTCATCGCCGAAGTGATCTTTAAAGTACCGCTGACCGAAGCGATCCTATCCTTTATTTCCTTTAGAGAAGCCATCTGAACTATGAATATTATGCCCTGACCTAACGACTATTATAATTCAATTCAACCCAATGAATATCAAGACCTTAACGTCTGTCAAACATCATTAATCGGCTTTCCGCGCCAGAATTGATTTCACGACAGCGGCAGCCTCGCTCTCAATGATTCCGCTGATTGTCTCGTCGATCTTTCCATTCGCCAGCGGAGTCAGGACATCATCCTGATGCGCGGCTCTCATCCGGGTCAGGAACTCGGACTGGAACTCAGACACCTGGTCGATGGAGATGTCGCTCATCAAGGCGTGCGTGCCGCAGTAGAGAATGGCGACCTGCTCCCCCACAGGCATCGGTGAGTACTGCCGCTGGATCAACAGCCTGTTGTTCTTGCGACCCTTGTCCAGAGCCATAGCGGTCACCTTGTCCATATCCGAGGAGAACTTCGAGAAAGACTCCAACTCGTTGAACTGAGCCTGGTCGATCTTCAGAGTTCCGGCGACCTTCTTCATTGACTTGACCTGGGCGGCTCCGCCGACACGGGACACGGAGATGCCGACATTGATGGCCGGACGCTGCCCCTGATTGAACAGACCTGACTCCAGGTAGATCTGGCCGTCGGTGATCGAGATAACGTTCGTCGGGATGTAGGCGGACACGTCACCGGCCTGGGTCTCGATGATAGGAAGGGCCGTAAGCGAACCTCCGGCCTTGACCTTGCCCTTCAGTGAGTCAGGCAGATCGTTCATCCGCTCGGCGACCTCCTGCTGGTCGATGATCTTGGCAGCCCTCTCAAGAAGCCTTGAGTGGAGGTAGAACACATCTCCAGGATAGGCCTCACGACCGGAAGGACGGCGCAGGATCAGGGAAACCTCACGGTAGGCGACGGCCTGTTTGGAAAGGTCGTCATAGACAACAAGGGCGGAACGGCCGGTGTCACGGAAATATTCACCGACAGCGGCTCCCGCGAAAGGTGCGAAATATTGCAGGGCGGCAGGGTCGGCGGCGGTGGCCGCGATGACGACGGTGTAGTCCATCGCCCCCTTGGCACGGAGCGTCTCAACGATGTTGGCGACCGTGGAGCCTTTCTGGCCTATGGCCACATAGATGCAATAGACAGGCTTTCCGGACTCGTAGTTGGAGCGCTGGTTGATGATCGTGTCGATCGCGATGGCTGTCTTGCCGGTCTGACGGTCACCGATGATGAGTTCTCGCTGACCTCGACCGATAGGGATCATCGCGTCAATAGCCTTCAGGCCTGTCTGGAGAGGCTCGGTCACAGGCTGGCGGTAGATGACACCCGGAGCCTTGCGCTCAAGCGGCATCTCTGTCAGGTCGCCTTCGATCTTTCCGAGTCCGTCAAGCGGAACGCCAAGCGGATCGACAACCCTTCCGAGCATCTTCTCGCCGACCTTTATGGAGGCGATACGTCCGGTACGGCGCACGGTCATTCCCTCCTTGACCTCATCGGTAGGGCCAAGAAGCACGGCTCCGACATTG
>CAYZKZ010000137.1:0-6363 GCA_964479325.1 uncultured Muribaculaceae bacterium | reverse complement strand
ATGTGCAACTTTTTCATTTATAAATATTTAGTTTTTTAATTCAACCAACGAGTATAAATACTGAATTTGTAGTTTAATTTAAAGTGTTATTCCTCATTACCAACTAATCCTGTTTAAAACCTACGCACCTTGCAAAATCGATTTAGCAACAATGCGCCAATCCACTTATAATGGTACGAACGACAAAATTAAAAACTATTTCACAAAAAACAATAGAATCTGCGTATATTTGGACTATGAAAATCAATCTGTTCAGCGCAGGTCTATTCCTGCTTCTCTGCGCCGGGGCAGCCGCGCAGCAGCCTGCATCAAAGGCAAGTTATGTCGATCCGTTCATCGGCACCGACGGGATGGGACACACCTTTCCGGGAGCGTGCGTGCCGTTCGGCGGAGTCCAGCTCAGTCCTGACACGGACACGATCCCTCACAACGTGGATGGGAAATACCAGCCGCGCGTCTATGAATATTGCGCCGGCTACCGTTACTCCGACCCGACAATCGTCGGATTCAGCCACACCCACTTCAGCGGCACGGGACACTCCGACCTCGGAGACATCCTGCTGATGCCGACCACAGGGGCGCTCAAACTGAACCCGGGAACCGCCGACAACCCTGACAGCGGCTACCGCAGCCGTTTCTCACACGACACGGAGAAAGCCTCGGCCGGCTACTACGAGGTCAAGCTCGACGACTACGGGGTGAAGGCCCGCCTGACCGCCACCACCAGAGTCGGAGTCCACGAATATTCATTCCCTCAAGGCGCTGACGGGCAGGTGATCTTGGATCTCATCCACGGAATCTACAACTACGACGGCAAGACCCTCTGGGCGGAGGTGCAGGTGCAGAACGACACTCTGCTGACCGGCTACCGCATCACCAACGGCTGGGCGCGCACCAACTACACCTACTTCGCCATCTCCTTCTCGCAGCCTGTCATTGAATATGGCTACGCGGACCGCGCGAAGATCCCGTACAAGGGTGGCTGGAGCAAGTTCGACCAGTACCACAACTTCCCGGCGATGGCCGGACGCAAGCTGGTGGCGTGGTTCAAGTTCGACACAGATAGGAATCCGGAGTTGACCGTTAAGGTGGCGCTGTCCGCGACAGGGGCGGAGGGTGCGCTGAAGAACCTCGCGGCCGAGGCTTCCGGGAAGTCTTTCGACACGATCGTCGCCGAGGCTTCCGCGGCCTGGGAGAAGGAGCTGTCCCAGATTGACGTGAAGGGGACGGAGGACGAGAAGAGGATGTTCTACACATCGCTCTACCACACGATGATCAACCCATCGGTCTATATGGACGTGGACGGGAAGTACAGAGGCCTCGACCACGAGATCCACCAGGCGGACGGGTTCACGAACTACACGGTCTTCTCCCTGTGGGACACCTACCGCGCGGAGCATCCGTTCTTAGCGCTGTTCAAGCCGGACCGTGACCGGGATATGGTGGAATCTATGCTCGCCCACTACGACCAGAACGTGCTGAAGTTCCTCCCTGTCTGGAGCCACTGCGCCAACGAGAACTGGTGTATGAGCGGCTACCACGCCGTTCCGGTGCTGGCCGACGCAATCGCCAAGGGTCTGGACATCGACAAGGACAGGGCGCTTGAGGCGATGGTAACGACCTCGAAGGCTGAATGGTACGCCGGGCTTGGTGAATATATGAAATTGGGCTACGTGCCTTACGACAAGATCTCCACCGCAGCCAGCAACACGTTGGAATATTCCTACGACGACTGGACCATCTGGAACACCGCCCGTCTCGCCGGGAATGAGAAGGTGGCGGAAGAATATCTCCCGCGCGCGCAATATTATAGGAATGTGTTTGACACGGAGCTTGGCTTCGCGCGTCCGAAATATTCAGACGGCACTTTCAAGAAGGATTTCGACATTATGCAGACGATGGGAGAGGGATTCATCGAGGGCAACTCGCTGAACTTCTCATTCCACGCGCCGCAGGATGTGTTCGGTGTGATGGATCTGATGGGCGGCGAGAAGAAGTTCGTCACCGCTTTGGATGAGCTGTTCTACCACGACCTTCCTGAATATGCCTACGCGACCAACGAGGACATCACGAAGGACTGCCTGATCGGTGGCTATGTGCACGGCAACGAGCCGAGCCATCATATTCCTTACCTCTATGCCTGGACAAGCCAGCCGTGGAAGACTCAGTACTGGATGAGGGAGATCAACAACAGGATGTACTGCGCTGACATCCACGGCCTTGGCGGCAACGACGACTGCGGCCAGATGTCCGCCTGGTACATTTTCGGCGTGCTTGGGTTCTACCCTGTCTGCCCTGGAAGCGACCAGTACGTGTTCGGCGCTCCGTACCTTCCGTACGCGAGGATCGCCCTGCCGAACGGCAAGACCCTTGAGGTGAAGGCCTCCGGCGTGAGCGACACCAACCGCTACGTCAAGAAGGTTCTCCGCGACGGTGTCGAGTACAAGCACCTCTACATCACCCACAACGACCTCCTCCAGGGCGGCACGATCGAGTACGTGATGGCCTCCAAGCCGAACAAGTCCCGCGGCCAGAAGCCCGAGGACAAGCCGTACTCCCTCACTCCTAAGAAGAGATAAAGAATTGTTATGAATATTCAGAAAGTAATTTTTGCAGCGGCGGCGCTGTTCGGCGCGGCGGGGCTGGCGATGGGCAGCGGGTCGCTTCGAGCGGTTGACGTGGTTCGACAAGCTCACCAACCGGATCAGCCGAGTCAACAGAGTACAAGTGACCGACAGAAAGCCTCAACCGAAGCAAACAAGACCGGGACGAGGCTAATCGACGACGTGAATGTGTTCGTGGGGACGGACGGGTTCGGGAATGTTTATCCGGGGCCGCAGGTGCCGTTCGGGGGCATTCAGATCAGCCCTGACTGCGATGACAAGGACTATGACTGCGCGGCGGGGTACAAGTACTCCAAACCGTTCATCCAGGGGTTCAGCCTCACGCATCTCAGCGGAACGGGAATCCCGGATATGGGCGATTTCCTTTTCCTGCCGGGAACCGGAAGCAGGATGGAGCCATCAAGGTTCGACCACAATGAGGAGTGGGGCAAGCCGGGCTACTATGGAGTTGTCCTCAAGGACTACGGGGTCAAGGCCGAGATGACGGCCGCCCAGAGAAGCGGAATATTCAAGTTCACATTCCCGCGGTCGGACAGTTCGTTCGTGATGATCGACCTCGACCACACCCTCAAATGGGACTGCCTCTGGTCAACCGTCCGGCTGCTGGACGACCGGACAATCATCGGAAGCAAGGTCGTGAACGGATGGAATCCGGGACGCTACGTCTATTTCGCCGCCAGATTCTCAAGGCCGATCGAGGAATTCAACATATTCCAGGACGGCAAGCCGGTGATCTACAACACCAAACGCTTCCGCAGCTCGCTTGAGGCGTGGGGACAGAAACTGAAGGCTGTCGCAAGGTTCAAGACCGGAGGCGACGAGAGCATATTCATTGAAGTCGCCGTGTCCGCCATTGGCACCGACGGTGCATTGAACAACCTTAACGAGCTGGACGGCAAGGATTTCGCCGCCGTCAGGGCGGACGCCGAGGATCTTTGGGAGAAGGAGCTTGGAAAGTACAACCTCGACTCCGACGACAAGGTTCTGAGGGAGACTTTCTACACGAGCGTCTATCGCACAGCCCTGCATCCGTTCCTCTTCGAGGACGCAGACGGACGGTTCAGGGAACACGACGGGACGGTCGGGAAGGCCGATGGCTTCACCAATGTCACAACATTCTCACTTTGGGACACTTACCGAGCTTTCCACCCGCTTCTGAACCTGGTCAACAAGCCGCTTCAGGCCGACATCGCCAACTCGATGCTCGCCCACTTCGACAAAAGCGCGGAGAAGATGCTCCCGATCTGGTCGTTCTACGGCGGCGAGACCTGGTGTATGATCGGCTACCACGCCTGCTCGGTGCTGGCGGATATGATGCTCAAGGGCGTGAAGGGCTTCGACTACGAGCGCGCCTTCCAGGCAATGAAAACCACCGCCACCAACCCTCACTACGACTGCATTCCTGAATATACCACCCTCGGCTACGTTCCTTTCGACAAGGAGAAAGAGTCTGTCTCAAAGACTCTTGAATATGCCTACGACGATTGGTGCATAGCCCAGGCGGCCAAGTTTCTCGGCCACGAGGAGGACTACGAGTTCTTCCTGAACCGCTCGATGAACTACAGGAATCTGATCGACCCGAAGACCGGGTATATGCGCGGAAAGGACTCCGCCGGGAACTGGCGCGACCCGTTCGCTCCGATCGCCTACCAGGGTCCGAACTCCGTCCACGGATGGGGCGACATCACCGAAGGGTTCACGATGCAATACACCTGGACCGTGCCTCACGATTTCGGAGGTTATGTCGAGAGAGCAGGACGGGATCTGCTCCTGGCACGCTTGGACAGCCTGTTCACCATTGAGCTGCCCGAGGATATTCCTGGAGCGCACGACATCTGGGGGCGCATCGGGGGCTACTGGCACGGCAACGAGCCTTGCCACCACGTCACCTACCTGTACGACTGGTTCGGCCAGCCGTGGAAATGCCAGAAATGGGTGCGCTACGTGGCCGACAACTTCTACGGCAACGAGCCGGGTTCTCTCAGCGGCAACGACGACTGCGGCCAGATGTCCGCCTGGTACATCTTCAACTGCATCGGGTTCTACCCGTTCTGCCCCGGATCTGATGAATATTACATCGGCTCACCGTGTGTCCCTGGCCTGAAGGTTCAGCTTTCGGACGGCGGCACGTTGGAGATGACGACCGAGGGCTGGAGCAAGGAGGCCACCTACATCAAGGCCGCCTACCTCAACGGCAAACGCCTCACCTCCCCTGTCGTCCGCTACCAGGACATCAAGGACGGTGCGAAACTCCATTTCGTGATGTCCCGCAAGCCTGTCAAGGGATGCTTCAAGCACCCTGCAGGCCGCTGAGAAACATAACAATTATCCAAATTGGTACTCCCCACTTACCGTCGCGACAGTGAGCGGGGAGTACCATTTCATCGAAAAATCCGGAATATTTTCTTTTGCATTGACAAATTATTATATTTGCTCTCAATGAAAAACAAGGATGACATAACACATCTGTTTTCCGAATATCTGTTTTGGGATGTTCGCAAAGACTCTATAGACCTTGACACCAACGAGTCATACGTCATCAAACGTGTTTTGGAATTTGGCCAAATGGATGACTGGCGTCAACTTGTGTCAAGATATGGGCTTGAGAGAATTGTAAAAGTGGCCCAAAATCTCCGGACTTTAGATCCCAAGGCATTGTCATTTATCTCCTGCATTTCGTCCACGCCAAAGAAAACATTCAGATGCTTCACCTCGAAACCATCAGTCCAGACACCTTGACACTTTTGAAAGAAATCCAGGCTCTGGATGAATTCAAGGATACAAGACTTGTAGGTGGGACGGCATTAGCATTGCAATTAGGTCATAGAAAATCCATTGATTTAGATTTTTTTGGCAAATTTGAGACATCCCTGGAAGAGCTTACCGCAATATTATCCGAGTTTTCAACCGTGACACCTGTCTCATCATCCAGAATGATGCGGTTTCTTGTTGTCAATGGTATTAAGGTTGACATTGTCTCTTATCCTTATGATTGGATAGACAGTCCGGTGCGGGCAGAAGGCGTTGCTCTCGCCGACGTAAAGGACATTGCCGCAATGAAGTTATCCGCAATCACCAACAGAGGTACAAAAAAAGACTTCATTGATTATTATTTCTTGCTAAAGCAACACCCATTGGAGGAACTTATAGAGCTTTACCGCAAGAAATATCGTGACGCTCAATTGTTCACAGCCATAAAAAGTCTTTCATACTTCGAAGACGCCGAGAGTGACCCAATGCCAGATATGATCGTCCCTGTGGATTGGGGAGATGTCAAATCGACAATAAGAAAAGAGGTTGCAAGACTATTCAGTGTATAATAGTCATTATAATAGTCATAATGACATCCACGAAGCAAGCGGTTCATCTGGTACATCTAATGTCCCGCAAGCCCGTCAAGGGATGCTTCAAGCACCCTGCCGGCCGCTGAGAAACATTTGTCCACCTATCATAAGAAAATATTTTTCTGTTTCTTATGATCCGTATATGTTTCTTTTCGTTATTTACGTTTTTTGTGCATATTATTGTAGTCCTGTTTTTTAAAGAAATTGGACTATGATTAAAAATTGTGAAAAACTTGCTCCGTTCGTGGATCTTCGGAGCGACGCCGGCTTCAAGGCCGTGCTGGCCGACAGAAACAACAAGGACATCCTTATCGGGGTGCTGAATCTGATTCTCCCTCCGGAGGCGAGGGTTGAGGACATCGTGGAATATTCCGACCGTGAGCAGCGGCGGGATG
>CAYZKZ010000136.1:0-6431 GCA_964479325.1 uncultured Muribaculaceae bacterium | reverse complement strand
GTCCTCCGGCGAGGCCTGCATCTCCACGATGAACGTCCTCCCGGACTTATCGACACACACCAGATCCAGCACAGTCTTTTTCCCATAGATGACATCCCGACGCTGCTCCCTGTCGGAATATTTAACGATGTCCTCAACCCTCGCCTCAGGAGGAAGAATCAGATTCAGCACCCCGATAAGGATGTCCTTGTTGTCGCTGTCGGCCAGCACGGCCTTGAAGCCGGCGTCGCTCCGCAAATCCACGAACGGAGCGATTCGCTCCCGGTTTTGTTTTTCTGTAAACATAGCAAAATCACATTATAAGTTTAGGCTGCAATAATATGCGATAAAAACGTAAATAACGAAAAGAAACATATACCGATCATAAAAAACAGAAAAATATTTTCTTTTGGTATGTGGACAAATTACTGTTTGACACAAGAACACCTCTATTTAGGTGAACAATTTAAATCGTCACAGCCGCCGTGGCAGCTAAAGTGCTGACGATCAACAATATAATGGGACATACTACCGCCCGTCACAGGAGGGAGTAGAACGCATCATCACACTTACATTCAATAACTTACCTGCCACGGGTGGTTACTTTTGTTTGTGAGTGTGACTCCGGCGCTTCGGCGCTTCGACTGGCTCAGCGACCTCAGGTTGGACGGGCTTCGCCCAGCTATGGGTTCGGAGTGGGATCCGTGGTGGTTACGCTTGTGCGGGACTTCGGGGCGGGAAAGACACCACGGTTGGTGAGCCTGCCGAACTACAGCAGGTGAACCCATCGAGCCACGGTTGCTGAGCCTGCGGTTGCTGAGCTTGTCGAAGCATCGAACCGCAGCCCAAGGCATACATCTCGCCGATAATCCGAACGGAATTCCACCAAGACAGCCAAACCCCTCCGGCGTTTTTTGCACGTTACCAAAAAATCACCGGAGGGGTTTGGCTGTCCAATCAAAGGACTTAGATGTTGTATTGAATTACATCAATAGTTTATTGATCCATTGATGCCGCCGTATTAGAAGCTGTTTAAATTTATTTATCAGAAACTTTGAGGGAATAAATTCAGGCAGTTTCAACGGATTTTCAAGGAAGATAGCGGTGCTATCTGACGAGAAAGCCGGAAGAAAATGACGAATTTAAACCTCAAAGGAGTTTTTAAAGAAATTTTAAACAGCTTCTTAGCTGATGAACAGCAGCTCGCGGTACTTAGGGAGAGGCCAGGTGCGGTTGTCAACGATCTCCTCAAGTTTGTCGATCGGACGACGGAGGGCGGAGAAGCTCTCGGCGATCTCGTGGTAGGCGACAGCCTTGGCATATTCATCATCAAGGACATTCGCCTTCTTGCGCGCCTCGACCATAGCGGTCGCCCTCTCGCGGATCTGGTCAACATATTTGGAGATGCTCTTGATGAGGTAGATCTCCTCCTTGCACTCGTCGGTGCCGCCAAAGACATCCTTACTCAAAGAGACCTCCTTCAGCAGCTTGGACTTATATTCAAGAGCGGCAGGGATGATGTGGTTGATCGCCATCCTCGCCATCACGCGCGACTCGATCTGGATCATCTTGCTGTAGGTCTCCCACTTGACCTCATTACGCGCCTGAAGCTCCTTCTCTGAATATACCCCCGTCTCCTTGAACATATTCACTGAATCCGGAGCCGTGAAGACCTTGATCATCTCAGGGACGCTGGTCTCGACATCAAGACCGCGCCTCTTGGCCTCGGCCTTCCACTCGTCCGTGTAGCCGTTGCCGTCGAAGCAGACAACATTGATGACTGAGGCGATGATAGGCTTGAGGGTGTCCATAATGGCCACCTTGACCTCCTTGCCCTTAGCGAGCTCAACATCAAGAGCCTTCTTGAACGAGATAAGCTGCTCGGCCACAGCGGCGTTCAGAGTGGTCATCGCACCCGCGCAGTTGGCCAGAGAGCCGACGGCGCGGAACTCGAAACGGTTTCCGGTGAACGCGAACGGAGAGGTCCTGTTGCGGTCGGTGTTGTCCACGAAGATCTCAGGGATCTCAACAAGGCCGACGCTCTTGCCTTTCTTTCCGGCGATCTCGATCGGAGTGTCGGACGGAACCTCAAGCAGTTTGTGAAGCACATCGGTCATCGTCTTGCCAAGGAACGCGGAGACGATTGCCGGCGGTGCCTCGTTGGCGCCGAGACGATGGGCGTTGGTGGCGGTGGCGATGGAGGCCTTCAGCAATGCGTTGTGCTTCTGCACGGCGGCCAGAACGTTAACGAAGAAGGTGACGAACTGCAGGTTGCCCTTGGCGTCCTTGCCAGGAGCCAGAAGCATCGTGCCGGTGTCTGTGCCAAGGGACCAGTTGTTATGCTTTCCCGATCCGTTGACCCCGTCGAAAGGCTTCTCATGGAGAAGGACGACGAACCCATGCTTGCGGGCGATCTTGTTCATGAGATTCATGACAATCTGGTTCTGGTCGTTTGCAAGGTTGGTCTCACCGAAGATAGGAGCCAGCTCGAACTGGTTAGGAGCCACCTCGTTATGTCTTGTCTTGAGCGGAATCCCAAGACGGTGTCCGGCGATCTCAAGGTCGCGCATGAACTCGGCGACCCTGGTAGGGATGGCGCCGAAATAGTGGTCGTCCAGCTGCTGGTTCTTTGATGAACTGTGTCCCATCAGGGTGCGGCCGGTGATCATCAGGTCAGGCCTGGCGGCATAGAGGGACTCGTCGACAAGGAAATATTCCTGCTCCCATCCAAGGTATGAATATACCTTCGTGACAGATTTGTCGAAAAGGCGGCAGATCGGAACAGCGGCGTCCGAAACGGCCTTGAGAGCCTTCTTCAGAGGGGTCTTGTAGTCCAGGGCCTCACCGGTGTAGGCGATGAACACTGTCGGGATGCAGAGGGTGTCGTCCATGATGAACACAGGCGAGGTCGGATCCCAGGCTGTGTAGCCTCTGGCCTCGAAAGTGGCGCGGATTCCTCCGTTAGGGAAAGACGAGGCGTCAGGCTCCTGCTGCGCGAGGGACTTGCCGTCGAAAGTCTCGATGACTCCGCCCTTGCCGTCATAGTCGATCAGGGAGTCGTGCTTCTCAGCGGTCCCCTCCGTCAATGGCTGGAACCAGTGGGTCACGTGGGTCACATGATGCTCCATAGCCCACTCCTTCATTCCTTTGGCCACTCCGTCGGCGGTCTCCCTGTCCAGTGACTTTCCGTTGTCGATGCAGTCAAGCAGTGCGTTCAAAGTCTTTGCGTCCAAGTACTTGTGCATCTTCGGGCGGTCAAAGACCAGTTCTCCGTAGTAGTCGGAGGTCTTGCCCTCAGGGCGCTCAGCCGGAACAGCCTTCTTTTCGAAGGATTCCTTCACCAGATCAAATCTGTCAATACTCATAATTTGTCTATTTGTTAAAGGTGTGTATTTCCTTAAACTATATATTTAAAATCCTAACCTTGCGCGCCTGATCATAAAGAGAAGAAGGCTGATCCCCATAGAGGACCAGCCTTTTCTATTTAAATCATAATAAGAATGCTTTTCTATTAACTATGCCGTCAGGCTGGAAGTCCGGCACACACGAAAGCAATCAGAACCGCACTGGCTCTGAGATCCCTGCTGGAACTGCTGCTGTCGATATGTGTGAGCTTCGAGTATCATATTCCTTATTTTGACGGCGCAAGTTATGAAATCAATTCCTAAACTCAATGTTTTTTTTTGACTTTATCGGTTTATGGGACGGAACGTCAAGCCACGAGTGCAGCGGCGGCGCTTCGACAGGCTCAGCGAACTTATCCCTGAATGTTCCTAAAACAGGAACTCCAGTTTCTCCGGAAGGCGGGTGTAGTCGTCGATCCTGATGTAGTCCATTCCACCGAGACGGATCTGGCTGTCGTTGCCGCCGTCGGCGAAGTCATCGCCCACGAAGAGGATCTGGTCGAAGGTGTAGCCGTGCTCGGCCGCATAGCGCAGGATCGCGTCCAGCTTGTTGTACTGCTTCGGAGTGATGTCGAACGAGGTCGTGCCACCGATGAAGACTGAGTAGTCCTTGAAGATCTCCTGCATTTCCGGGAACATAGTGCGCCTGCGGATCTTGTCAGGATCGAAAGCAAGCTTGTCAGCCTTGTCTGCCTTCGTGCCGAGCAGGCCGAATGTCACCATTCCGGACTCGTGGTACTCAAGGGACTCACCCTTGAAATCAGTGTAGCCGTACTTCTTGCGGAGATAGTTGCAGTTCTTCTCGAAGAACTTCTTGTCGGCCGGAAGCTTGTCCTCCCTGACGATCTGGAACTTGCCGTCGATGACGCGGCTCTCCATCATTCCATAGTTGCCGATGATCGTGATAGGGTACTCGCCCATCTGCTTGTAGATCCTCTCGCAGTTGCCGGCTCCGGCCATCACAATCTCGTAGCGCTTGGCAAGAGTGTCCAAGACGGCCCTGTTGGCGGCGGTGAGCTGGGTCTTGTGCTGGGTAAGCGTCCCGTCCAGGTCAAAGCAGATCAGTTTCTTCTCCTGTTTCCACTTCAACTCGCGGATCGAGTCCATCAGACGTTTCATCCCCTGCGGCTGGTCGGTGGAGACATAAGTGACCCCGTGGCGCATAGCGAAATCGGCCAGGTCGTAGCTGTTGACAGGCCAGAGGACGGTCTGGAGACCGGCGGCATTGACATCGTCAAGATAGTGGGCTGCGTTCAGAACCACGTTGAAATTGTAGGAGACGCCGGCATAGCCCCTGTCCTTCAACTCCTTGACGGAATAGGTCTTTCTTGATGAGATCGGAATCACTTCGGCGCCCGGATGGAGACGCACGACCTCGTCACAAAGATGCTCGCTGAACGAGATGAAGCACATCTGGTCATAGATGTTCATCTCGTCGCAGAGGGCGATGACTTTCTCGGCCAGCTGGGTCTCCCTCGCCGGAGTCGGATGCGACTTCAACTCCAGGAACAACTTCAAGGCCGGAGTCTTCTTGGCCTGCTCGAAATACTCCCTCAATGAAGGAATATGATCGCCGTTGGGAAGCACACAGCTCTTGGCAGTGGCGTAGTCCAGTTTCTGGATGTCCTTGTACTTTGTTCCAGGGATCATCGGACCGTGCATAATCACGAGCGAGTCGTCCGTCGTGAGATGCACGTCCAGTTCCACGCTCTCGACCCCGAGCCTCTGGGCTCCTGCGAGACTGGTCAATGTGTTTTCAAACGAACCAGGATGGGCATAGAAGCCCCTGTGGGACATAATCTTAGTCTGCGCCGGAAGCGTCACGGCGCAAAGCAGCGCAAGCGCTGCTGAGAGAACATACTTTTTCATAGTCCAAAATTACGAAAAAATGCCGTATCTTTGTCAGGTCTCAGGTTTCTCCGTGACATTTTTCACCGAGAATCAAAAGGGAATCCGGTGCGAATCCGGAACAGTACCCGCTGCTGTATGTTCCTTGAAAGGATGCGGCATTCTTACGCCACTGGCCGGGGAGACAGTCCCCGTCGCCGGGAAGGCGCCGCCTCCGGAACGAGTCAGAAGACCTGCCTGAGAACAACTTAACGGCCTCGCCTGCGGGATTACGGACGAAAGGCCGGACAGAATATTTATGAAACGATCATACCGTCTCATCGCCTTGGTCTGCGTCATCGGATGCGGACTCTCGGCTTTCGCACAGACCTCCGGTGTCGCCGACTCAACGGCAAGACACCGGAAAGACATTCCTTTGGACAGTACGCAGGTGATCAAGGAATCGATCATCATCGGAAGTCCGGCCGAATACAAGTACCGGGAAGTGATCCCGGCGCAGACCCTTAAGGAAGAGGATCTCCAAAGGCTGAACAGCCTCTCGGTGGCCGACGCGATCCGCTATTTCTCAGGAATACAGCTGAAGGACTACGGCGGAGTCGGCGGCCTTAAGACCGTGAACATCCGCTCAATGGGAACGAACCATTCAGCGGTCTTCTACGACGGCATCCAGTTAGGGAACGCCCAGAACGGGCAGGTGGATTTAGGGAGGTTCTCGCTCGACGACGTGGAGGAAATCTCTCTGTACAACGGTCAGAAAAGCGACATCTTCCAGTCAGCCAAGGACTTCGGAGCGTCAGGCACAATCTACATCACCACGAGGAGGCCTCGGTTCGAGAACGGGCGGAACGCCAACTTCAAGGCGACGATGAAGACCGGATCGTTCGGACTTATCAATCCGTCCATCCGCAGCGAGTACAAGATCTCTGACGCTGTAAGCGCCTCGTTCAGCGGCGAATGGATCAACGCCACGGGCAAGTACAAGTTCCGCTACCGCAGGCGCAACACCCTCGGGGAGATCGTCTATGACACAACGGCGACAAGACACAACGGCGACATCAACTCCACGAGGCTGGAGGCCGCGCTTCACGGGACACTCGACGAGGGGAGGTGGACCGTGCGGGCATATTCATACAACTCGGAGAGGGGCATTCCGGGGGCCATCGTCAACAACGTGTTCCGGAACGGCGAGAGGCTTTGGGA
>CAYZKZ010000135.1:0-6520 GCA_964479325.1 uncultured Muribaculaceae bacterium | reverse complement strand
ACGTTGACCACGGTAAGACATCGTTGCTTGACTATATTCGTAAGTCCAACGTCATCGCCGGAGAGGCGGGAGGTATCACCCAGCACATCGGAGCGTACAACGTGAAGCTCCCTGACGGCAGGAGAATCACCTTCCTCGACACCCCGGGCCACGAGGCCTTCACGGCTATGCGAGCCAGAGGAGCCCAGCTTACCGACCTTGCGATCATCATCATCGCCGCCGACGACGCCGTGATGCCTCAGACAGTCGAGGCCATCAACCACGCGCAGGCAGCCGGAGTCCCGATGGTCTTCGCCATCAACAAGATAGACAAGCCGGGCGCAATGCCGGAAAAAATCTACCAGCAACTGGCGCAAATGAATATCCTCACGGAGGCCTGGGGCGGAAAGTACCAGAGCCAGGAGATCTCCGCGAAGAAAGGAATAGGAGTCGATAAGCTTCTTGAGAAGGTTCTCCTTGAGACCGACCTTCTCGACCTCAAGGCCAATCCGAACAAGAACGCCGTCGGAGCCGTCATCGAGTCCTCTTTGGACAAGGGACGCGGTTACCTTGCGACTGTCCTCGTGCAGGACGGGACTCTCAAGACAGGAGATATGGTGCTGAGCGGCAGCTACTTCGGACGTGTGAAGGCAATGTTCAACGAACGAGGCCAGAAAGTGAAGGAGGCCGGTCCTTCGACCCCTGTCTCCATCCTCGGACTCAACGGAGCGCCGAGCGCCGGTGACAAGTTCAACGTGATGAGCGACGAGAAGGAGGCCAAGGCCATCGCCAACAAGCGCGAGCAGCTTCTGCGCATCCAGGGCATCAAGACCCAGAAGCATATGACCCTTGAGGAGATCGGACGAAGGATCGCCATCGGCAACTTCAAGGAACTCAATGTCATCGTCAAGGGTGACGTGGATGGTTCTGTGGAGGCTCTCTCCGACTCTCTCATCAAGCTCTCGACCGAGCAGGTGCGCGTCAATGTGATCCACAAGGCCGTGGGAGCGATCTCCGAGTCCGATGTGATCCTCGCCGAGGCCTCGGACGCCGTCATCATCGGCTTCCAGGTGCGTCCTTCGACAGACGCCAGGAAGGTGGCCGACGAGCAGGGAATCGAGATTCGTCTCTACTCTGTCATCTACGACGCCATCAACGATGTGAAGGACGGTATCGAGGGTATGCTTGAGCCTATCAAGAAGGAGGAGATCACCGGAACGGCGGAGGTCAAGCAGACCTTCAAGATCTCCAAGGTCGGCACGATCGCCGGATGTCTTGTCCGTGACGGAAAGATCGCCAAGACCTCCCAGTGCAGGCTCATCCGTGACGGCATCGTGGTCTATACCGGCGAGCTGTCATCACTCAAGAGGGGCAAGGACGATGTGAAAGAGGTGTCCGCCGGAATGGAGTGCGGTATCGGCATCGACAAGTTCAACGACCTGAAGGTCGGCGACAACATCGAGGCCTTCGTCATCACCGAGATCAAGCAGACGCTGAAATAGTCTGTGAATATACCAAAGCGAAGAGGGCTGGCCGCAAGCGGCCAGCCCTCTTTAGTTACATAAATGTAAATGATAATTGTTGTGGGACTATGGTTCTTGGACTATCTCAATCGAACACTCAGACACATCAATTCCTCCCACAACAACAGTACACTTACGTGTCTCGCCAGAATCATTATCAGAAACCGAGACCGTAACCGGCTGCACTCCTTTGTCCAGCTTTCCCAAAGTCACCGTACACCAATCAGAATACATTGATTTAACAGTCTCGTGCCTGTAATACTTATAAGTTCCACTCTCACTGTCAAATCGCCAGCCGCCGTTTTCATACTCAAAAGCCGAGACAATGGATTCGCCTTCCGTGATTCTCTTCAATGACAAACTATATGGGACATCTTTGATGGTCACCACAGATGACGAAGCCTCTGAATCAAACGTCAGCAGACTCTCCGAAGCCTCCACCTCATAAAACTTATCCCACTTCCCACAGCCGAAAGACAAGACTACCAAGGAGATAAGCAATACGAGGAAAACAGCACACTTATTATTCATATCAAGTAATTCATTTTCTGCAATAATAATCAATTATTTGAGATTATGCAAAAACGTTTAAAAATATGAGGAACGCATCTGTCGCTTCGACAGGCTCAGCGACCAGTCGAAGTCAGTCACTGTGGTTCGACAGGCTCAGCGACCGGTCGAAGTCGGTCACTGAGCTTGTCGAAGTGCCGACTCTATGCGACTAACTCTGATACAACAGTCTGTAGAGTTTAACGGTGCGGGCGGCCTCGGCGACATCGTGGACGCGGAGGATGTCGGCGCCGTTCTGGAGCGCGACAAAGTCAGCGACCTGGGTGGCGGACAAAGCGTCTGAAGGTGAGATGCCGAGAGGCCTGAACAGGAAACTCTTGCGGGAAAGTCCGACGAGAATCTCCTTGCCGAACTCCTGAAGGACAGGCATCTCCCTGAGCAGCTGCCAGTTCTGCTCCACGGTCTTGGCGAAGCCGAAGCCCGGGTCGAGAATCCAATCCTTGACCCCGTGCCTGTCGGCCGCCTCGGCTATTCCGACGAAGAACTCACGGACGGCCTCGGTGACATTGTCATAGTCGGTGAGGGACTGCATATTTTTTGGCGTGCCTCTGGTGTGCATTGCGATGTAGGGCAACTGAAGCCTTCCGAGCAGCGACCACATCTCCTCGCATCCGCCGCTCACATCGTTGACGATGAACGGGCCGATGATGTCAAAGGCCCGGCTTGCGACCGACGGACGGAAAGTGTCGATGGAGATTCTGACACCGGGATGTTCCGAGGCGAGAATCCTCAAGGCAGGCTCAAGCCTCCTCCATTCCTCCTCCTCGCAGATGGAGTCCGAGCCGGGACGCGTCGAGCAAGCGCCGAGATCGAGGATGTCCGCCCCCGAACCGAGCATATTCACAATCCTGTGACGGAAAAGTTCCTCGTCAAAGGATCCGTCAG
This sequence comes from uncultured Muribaculaceae bacterium, assembly GCA_964479325.1. Taxonomy (GTDB): domain Bacteria; phylum Bacteroidota; class Bacteroidia; order Bacteroidales; family UBA932; genus Cryptobacteroides. The sequence continues at coordinate 3,563 of CAYZKZ010000135.1, read as the reverse complement.
GCCTGAGGTTGCGGCTTCCCGGGAAAAAAGAGTCGTCAGTAAGGTTGACGATGCCCATCAGTTGAATATTTCTGTCTGTTCTGCTTCCCATAATGGCAATAATTTTGGACAAAAATAGACAAAAAATAAATATCTTCGCGTTTTAATAGTATCAATCGCTATGCTCGTCGTTCTGGAAGGTTTGGATGGTGCCGGCAAGTCCACGCAGGTCAAGAAATTAAAGGCGTATCTCGAAAAGATATGCCCTGAGTTGGAGTACATCCATTTTCCCCGCTACGACGCTCCGGTCTATGGCGAGCTGATCAGCCGCTTTCTTCGCGGGGATTTCGGCTCGAACGAGGCCGTACACCCGCAGTTGGTCGCTCTTCTGTTCGCCGAGGACAGGCACGGAGCCGCTCCGGAGATGAAGGCCACACTCGCCAAGGGAGGCTCGGTGCTGCTTGACAGGTACGTCTATTCAAACATCGCCTACCAGTGCGCCAAACTAAGCGACCCGGCGGAAAGAGACGCGCTGCGCGAGTGGATAATCAGCACTGAATATACCGCCTTCGGCCTGCCGAGACCAGACCTCAACATATTCCTTGACGTGCCGATCACATTTGTCGAGAGCAGGCTTGAGTCAGCCAGAACCGGCAGCGACAGGGAGTATCTCCACGGCTCTCAAGACATCCACGAGGCCGACATCGAGTTCCAGAAACAGGTTCAGGCCATCTACCGCAGGCAGGTCGCCCTCGACCCCGATTTCATCAGGATCGATTGCTCGGACGAGCGGGGAGAGATGCTGCCGCCCGACGAGATATTCAAAAAAGTGAAGGAAGTTATTGACGAACATAACAAAGCAGAATGAACAACGTTTTCCACTTCAGGCTGAGGAGGCTGTGTGCCTTCATCATAGGTGTGGTCTTTTTGGCCGCCGGAATATTCAAACTGCTCGACCCAGTCGGGGCTGGTCTGGTGATGGAAGGTTATTTCAAATTTTTCCATCTTGGATTCCTGCTTCCCGCCGCCAAGGCCACCGCTGTGGCATTCGCTCTTTTGGAGTCGTTTCTCGGCGCAGCGATGATCAGCGGTGTCTGGAGGAAGCCAGTGGCGTTGGCGGCTTCGGCGCTGATAGTGTTCTTCACCGTCCTCACCCTGCTTCTCGCCATCTTCAATCCGGTCTCGCTCACCGACTGCGGCTGCTTCGGCGAGGTTATTCATCTAACTAATTTTCAGACATTTCTGAAGAACCTGGTACTGTTAGCGTTGGCATTGCCCGCATTCCTTCCCTACAAACATTTCGGCAAAAACAGGAAGCGGAAATATGTCTCTTTCGGCATAGTGTCAGCCTCGATCGTCGCTTTCACGGTATATTCATTGTCCTCGATTCCGCTGGTTGACTACACCGAGTTCACGCCGGGCTGCGAGCTGCTCGCTTCCGTCAAGGGTGACGGCGACGAGGAATCGGCCAACTACAAGGCCACAATCATCTACGAGAAGAACGGTCAGGAGGGGGCTTTCGATCTGGACAACCTTCCGGACTCGACCTGGAACTATGTCCGCACCGAGACCATCCGGATCAACAACGGAGACATTGAGGACAACGAGCCGTCCCTTTCATTCTCAGACCAGTACGGGGAGTACCGGGACGAGTTGGCCGTCGAGGGCAATGTGCTTGCCGTCTCTGTCTATGCTCCCGAAAAGGTGCGGAGCAAGGTCTGGGCAAGGATCGCCGACGCTGTCGAGGCTGCCGGATCTGCCGGGTTCACTCCCCTGCTGCTGACAGCCACCACAATGGCCGATCTTGAGAAACTGCCGCAGATCGCCGATGAAGACCGGTCGAGGCTGACCGCATCGGCCTACATCGCCGACCGCAAGACACTCATCACCCTCAACCGCTCGAACGGCGGCGCGACCTGGTTCAGCGACGGTCAGCTCATCCGTAAATTCGCCGCCGGAAAACTCCCGTCCGCCGAAGACCTTAAGAATATGTCCGAAGACGATCCGACCGAGGAAATGCTCCACTCCAGCACAAAAGACCGGCTTCACTTCCAAGGCTTCCTCCTCTACGTCTTCGCCCTCCTGCTGATTCTGTAAGGGGGTGCGGTTCGGACGACACGCAGGTCATTAGTTAAAGGACCCGGCTCACTTCAACAATTTAGTGAGCTGAGTCCTTCAATTTACACTTGAGAGTATTCCTCTCCGCTTACATTAGCCGGAAGCTACTTAGCCGATGGTTCAGACACATAAGGGATATACGATGTCACGTAGATTCTTCCATCCTCCGTCGCATTAAGCCACTTGAATGACAGCCGATGATCCTTCTCCTCAAGCTTATACTTATAGAATAGTTCCTGCTTACGGGCATTCTCCGCAACAGGCAGATTGACGGTCTCCACGATCTCGCCATCGAGAGAAACCTCAACCTCTGCAATGTAATCCTCCGCCAAAGTGTTGACACCACCTCTCACGTTAGTGAAAGAATAGCATACCACTATACCCTTGCCATAGAAATCAATCGGTCCAAGTTCACGGATTTCCTTATTTTTGTTAATTCGTTTAGCAGGCCAATGTCCCTCAAACGACTGCTCCAAACGAACCGGTGACGGAGCCTGAACCTTTAGAATGACTTGATCGTCTTCTATCCTGCCACCGTTTCTTTTGATTACCTCAATGGCCTGGTCGAAAGACATCCGATACACATCGTTCAAAGATATGTCCGTGTAGGCAAAATCGATGTATTCAACCTCATACAGATTCTTTTTCCATTTTTCCGGTATGTTGCTGTAGCCAAGCATAGTACCAAGGATTCCCGCCGCCGATGCCGGATTACAGTCAGAATCCTGACCGCAACGTGTGGAAATCTCCATAGTCTTATAGAAATCTCCTTGGCCATACAATAGACCTATGAGGATATAGGCACTATTGATTGTAGCATCTATGTTAAAGTCAGAGAAAACGCCATCTGGACAACCGATATCAAACGACCATTCTTTCTGGCATCTGGCCCAGGTCAGCTCCCAGTTATCAGGATACATCTTATGCCACTTAATGACATCAGACATACAACGGTAGTATTTGCTCTGCTGAGGAATCACTTTCAAAGCTTCATTCACGATGTAATTGATGTCATCGCTGACAAAAGCCAGAGCATACATCGCAGCCACATACACACCACCATACCAGCCGTCACCGTAATTCATCATATGCCCAATCCCGTCGCAATAATGAGCCGCAGCATTGACCATACCTGGAGACATTATTCCCGCATAATCAGCTTCGATTTGGAAATCTATGTCATCCGCGTGCGGATTATTCTCCCAATAGCCCGCAGCCGGAGATGAAATGCCGTTTAGAATGTTATAACGAGACTGTTGATTGGCGTGCCAAAGCATATAGCCAGCACTGGAGAAAGCCTTTTCGAAAGACTCTATCGGAGCGTCTATACCTTCTTTTTCAAAAACCTCCACAAAAGTCAAATCCATATAGATATCATCGTAGAGTCCGGGAAACGAATCGAAATAGTACTTTAACCTGTTGGTTGAATTAAATTAGTGAATATTTTATCTGTCCAATCGGACGAT
>CAYZKZ010000134.1:0-6684 GCA_964479325.1 uncultured Muribaculaceae bacterium | reverse complement strand
CTGGGAGGAACGCCTCGATTCCGAAGACATCCACGATCATACCGCCCTTCGTGCGGGTCTTGACAAATCCCTTGACAATCTCGTCGTTGGCGAATGCCTCGTTGACCCTGTCCCAAGACTTGAGGGCGCGGGCCTTCTTGTGGGAGAGGATGAGCTGGCCCTTCTTGTCCTCGGCGGACTCAACGTAAACCTCAACCTTGTCGCCGACCTTAAGGTCAGGATTGTAACGGAACTCAGGAGCCTGGATGACACCCTCGCTCTTGTAACCTATGTTGACGATGACCTCTCTCTTGGAGATGGCGGTCACAGTGCCCTCAACGACCTCATTCTCGACAATCTTGGAGAGAGTCTGGTCGTAGGCGGCCTCGATGGACTTCTTGTCCTTGTCGCCGTAGATCTCAGCACCGCCTTCAAAAGCGTCCCAGTCGAACTTGTCCGGAGCCACCGACGCGTTGAGAGATGTCTTCTTTGCCGGAGCCTCAGCCTTTGGAGCCTCCTGAACAGGAGCCTCGGCCTGAGCCTCAACAGCTACATTCTTTGTTTCTTCTGCCATAATGGTAATTAAAGATAACTAGTTGTTTAACAATATTTTTGCGCCCTACCGCACACGACTCACACGAGCGGGCGGTCAAAAGGCTCGCAAAATTAGGCAAAAATATCTGATTTACAAGAAGAAAAGTGAATATTTTACAACAGTTTGTTCCTCCTGAACAGGAACAGCACCAGACCGACCGTCAGCAGCATCACGCCGAGCAGAAGCACCCAGGTCCAGCTCTTGTCCATAAACGGCATCGGCACGTTCATTCCGTAGAAACTCGCCACAAGGGTCGGAGGCATAAGAAGCACGGAGACAAGGGTAAAGATCTTCATAATCTTGTTCTGGTCCAGATTGATAAGACCGACCACGGTGTCCTGAAGGTACTCAAGCCTCTCGAAGCCGAAGTTCGTGTGGTTGATGAGCGACGTGATGTCCTGGAGCAGGACGGAGAAACGCCTCTGGAGCTCCTTCGGGTACTTGTTGCTGCGGAGCATATTAGAAATCAGTCTCTGCTTATCGACGATGTTCTCTCTCACGAGCATCGTGTTCTCCTGCAACTGATTGATGTCCAGGAGGAAATCCTCGTTGATGTCCTCCTGCTGGTTGATTCGCTTGCTGTACTGGGAGATTTCCTTGCTCATCAGCTCGATCATATCCGCGTCCAGATCGACACGCTGGTCCATTATGCTTGCGAAGACGGTGTAGCCGTTCGGATAGGACTGCGGCATAGCGACGATCCTGCGCTGAAGCTCGGTGAAACTGCGGAGAGGAACATCCCTCAGGGTCGTGAGACATTTGCCGACGAAAGTGAAGGAGACAGCCTCCATCGAATAGTCCTCCGGTCCCGGCATCAGGAAGTTGGTGTTGGCGAATATGGCGTTCTCAGTCTCGGAGAAACGGGATGAACTCTCGATCTCCTCAGCCTGCGCGCGGCTCTGGATCTCCTCACCGAGGAACTCATCCACCGTGTGCTTCTCTTCACTGGAAGGAGAAAGGATGTCAATCCAAAGGACATCATCCCTTTTCAACTTTGAAAGCTCCGTTTCAGACTGGGAAACCAACAGCTTGCCGTTCAGTCTGTAGAAAATCGCGATCATACTCTTCCTGTTTTTTCCCGGCCCGTTCGTCGGAAGGGTTCCACTTCAATGCTGACATTACGGAAAAGTCAGTCCGCAAAAGTAGGAATATTTTCGCAAAACGCGGCAAAAAAATTCAAAACAGCCTCTAAAACATTCCAAGGAGTATGTTCACGCCGATCAGGACGAGCACAGCGCCACCGGCGATCTCCGCCGGACGGCCGAACCGCTGGCCGATCCTCTGCCCGCCGAACATTCCTCCGATCACGGAAAGCATCGTAACGACAAAGACACAGGCGAGGTTCATCATCATCTTGCCCGTCGCCACAAACCCCATCGAAAGGCTGACCCCGACGGCGAAAGCGTCGATGCTGGTGGCCACGGCTCCGATGACGACATTCTTAAGGCCGTTCAAGTCGCGGGCCTCCTCCTCGTTCCTGACACCTTCCAAAATCATCGACCCGCCGACATAGAGCAGCAGCAGGAATCCCACAAGACCCGCCACTTTCTGAATATGCCCGACGAATATGTCGCCGAACAGCCAGCCCAAGGCCATCAGAACCGTCTGCACGACTCCGAACGCAAGGGCTATCGGAAGGATTTTTCTCAAGGATATTCCCTTGAGGGTCACGCTTGAGCAGGTAGAGACCGCGAAGCAGTCAGCGCAGAGCGACGCCGCCAAAAGCAGCGATTCAAGAATTGAAAGAAGCATAGTGTGTCAAGTTCGTTAAATCAAGTGCGATCACTAAGGTTTGAAAATCTGACGGTTGACTATCGAGCGTCCGAGAGTGAGCTCGTCGGCGTACTCAAGGTCGTCCCCGAAGCCGAGTCCCCTGGCGAGAGAGGAGACCTTCACCCCGTAGGGCGAGATGCGGCGATAGATGTAGAATGAAGTCGTCTCGCCCTCCACGTCCCCGCTCAGGGCGAGGATCACCTCGATGTCCTCAGGGTGAACCGAGTCCGGCACTTCAGCAGACTCCGGCACTTCGACAAGCTCAGTGACCGGATGAGGCGCTTCGGCAGGCCCCGGCACTTCGGCAGGCTCAGTGACTGGATGAGGCGCTTCGGCAGGCCCCGGCACTTCGACAGGCTCAGTGACCGGGGCGGACGCTGAGCCTGTCGAAGCGCCGGCCGAAACCGGTTTCCCCGCTCCTACCAGATTCCGAATCCGTTCCTCCAGCTGGGCGACCGTGAGATCGGACGGCCCGACACCAGCGATCGGCGAGATGATCCCGCCCAAAACGTGATAGACCCCGCGGTACTGTCCCGTGTTCTCTATGCTCATCACGTCGCGGACATTCTCCACGACACAGATCGTCCTGTGGTCACGGGATTTGTCAAGACAGATCGGGCAGACATCATTGTCCGAGATCATCCAGCATTCCCGGCAGTACTTCGCCTCATCCCGCATCCTCACGATGGAATCGGCGAAATGACGCACGTTCTCCGACGGCTGACGCAGAAGATGAAGGGCAAGGCGCAGGGCGCTGCGCTTCCCCACCCCGGGAAGAGAGCTGATGGACTGAACCGCCTCCTCAAGAAGTTTGGATGGAAATGTCTCAGGAGCAGTCATCTACTTACTCCCCTCCTGAAAGGCGCTGACCGCCGCCCGTACCGTCCCGTACTCAAGCAGAAGCTTGCGGGCCAGATCATAGTCCTCTATGCCGGTCTCGCCCATAATCATCCTGGTCCCGCGGTCAACGAGCTTGTGGTTGGTCAGCTGCATATCAACCATACGGCTTCCCCTGACGTGTCCGAGGCGGATCATCGAAACCGTCGAGATCATATTCAGAACCAGTTTCTGCGCCGTTCCGGCCTTCATTCTGGTGCTTCCGGTCACGAACTCAGGCCCGACGACGACCACAATAGGCACTTCCGCGGCAGCTGCCACAGGCGAGTTCTCGTTGCAGGTCACGCATCCTGTCAGCAACCCGCGGGAGCGAGCCTCCCTCAACGCTCCGACAACGTAAGGAGTCGAACCGGATGCGGCTATGCCCACCACGACATCATTCTCTGTCGGCGTAAATGCCTGAAGATCCCTCCAGCCGCCCTCGACATCATCCTCAGCGCCTTCCACAGCGTCCCTGATCGCGGTGTCGCCACCGGCCATAAATCCGATGAACACATCGCGGACACCGTAGGTAGGAGGAATCTCCGAAGCGTCAACGATTCCCAGACGGCCGCTTGTCCCGGCTCCGAGGTAGAAGACACGCCCGCCGCGCGGGACTCTCTCCACGATTCCATCCACAAGCTTGGTGATCTGCGGGATAGCCCCGGCCACAGCGGCCGGAACCGTACGGTCCTCGGTGTTGATCGCCGTCAGCAACTCCACCGTTGACATCCTCTCAAGGTGATCGTACCTTGAGGACTGCTCTGTTGTCCTTGAGTCTTCCATAAACATTCGATTACTTTCTGCCAAGATGGTACTCCACCAGGCCATCGATCGGAGTGGCGAGGAACGTGGAGAACCTGATCCCGAAAGGCTCGGCGACCCTCTTCAGGATCTCGCGGTTGGCATAGCCGAAACCGCCTACCACACCCACAGGATACTTGTCGATGTCATACTGAGCCAAAGCTCTCTGGATGAAGTCCTTGAAGTTCTGGTCCACGAGGCCGCGGACATATTCAGAAGAATCGTACCTCTCTAAAATCCACGGAGCGAACGATCCGAGGTACTTCGAAGGGGCTTCCCCGCGATAGACATTCCGCACGACTGTCATATAGTCAACCTGGAAGTCCCTCGCGAACTCGCCGCTGACAGGCTCAGGGACAAGCCCTTTGAGGAAATCCGACATAAACATCTTTCCGAGCCTTGCCCCGCCGCCCTCGTCTCCGAGGATGAATCCGGCGGAGCGGACATTCTTCACGATTCTCTCGCCATCGAACAGACAACTGTTGGAACCCGTACCCATTATGGCGGCGATTCCGGGCTTGTGTCCGCAGACAGCCCTCGCCGCATCAAGCAGGTCGGAGGCGTACTCGATCTCAGCATCCGGGAAAGACACCCGAAGAGCCTTGTCCAGTCCCTCGGCCTGCGGAGGGACTTTCTCGCCTTCAGCCACAATCAGACCGGCGGCATAGAAATGCACCTGGGTCACATCACCGGCAAGTCCCGCAGCCTTGAAGGCCTCCACGGCCTCCCGGACAATGGACTCAATCACATTCTGATCCATAGTGGCGAGGTTCATCCCCGCCGTGCGGACATTGACCGGCTCCTTATCTACAGCGACGGAACACCAATCGGTCTTGGTAGCCCCGCTTTCAACTATAAGTATCATAAATCAAGGGTCAAAGATTCACAAAGATACTTCTTTCTATTCAAAAATATCCCACAAGGGCGGCAATTTGCAGCCCGCCTCTACCTCATCGCCTTCCTCATCACAGGCAGGACCTTATCTACATACCTCATCATTCCGAGATCCGTGAGATGAACCCCATCGACGGTAGCCTCGCCGTCGTCTCCGATCAGACCGTCGGTCGAGACGTAGTACAGCCTCCTCTCCCCAGCTTTCCTAAGTTTCTTATAAAGAGCGAGCTGAGCCTCGTTCTTGGAGGTGACCTCCTCCTTCATTTTCTGATCGAAACGAGAGTGAGGGAATGTCGGATCCTCGACAAAGATGACAGGCACATCCGGGAAAGCGTCCCTGATGATCCTGAAGAACTTCTCTCCCCTCTCGCGGATCAGGTCGGCGGAGGAATTAGGCACATAGTCCAGAACGATGAGAGCGGGATTCTTGACGCGGGTGATATATTCAGCGATCTCATAGTCGAGCTTGGCGTTCCCGCTGAAGCCGAGATTGATGACCTCCCTGTCGAGCCTGCGGCCAAGAATCGCGGTGAAAGCCATTCCCGGGCGCGACGCGCAGCCGCCCTGAAGGATGCTTGTCCCGTACATCACCACAGGGCTGTCAGACCTCGGGCTGTCCACTGACGGAGACTCTATCACAGCCCCCTCGTCAATCCCGATCTCGATCTTGTCAACTCCGTTGTACAGAGACAGATAGAGCATATATTCCCTCATCTGAGGGGACATATTCGCAACCATTGTCTTGGTTTTTACTTCCTTGTCGCGCCCGCCCCATTCAAAGCCGCTTCCGGCGAAGCGCCATCCGTCGCCATCCGTCAGGATGTAAAGGTCGAGGCCGCTGTCTCCCGCGTCGGCCATATGCGGCATATATTGCTTCGGATCCAACGACTTCCACCTGACCCGGATTTTCGTGGAGTTGGAGCGGAAACGTATGTAAAGCCCGGCCGAATTGCGGCCGAGACTCCAGACAGGGTCTCTCACAACACCTTTAAATTCCTCAGGGAGACGCTGGTAGCGGGCAGAGGTCTCCTCGACACACTTGCCGAAAACCGGAAACGCGGACGCGTCGTGATAGACCACATCCTTATCCTGGGCGAAAGAGACAAGACCGGTGACAAGAGCGCAGACAACGCTCAAAATAATTTTTCTATAATTGACCATAATCACACATATTTTCCTTTATTAAGCCAATGGAACAGGCCGTAGGCGGCGAATGCCACGTAGGCGGCATAGAGAAGCGTGAGCCAGTACTGACCTTCGGCAAAGCACATCACGACAAGGATGATGTCGGCGACAATCCAGATGAGCCAGTGGTACGGAATGGATTTTCCGAGCCAGTAGGTCGCCACGACGGACATCATCGCCGACACCGCGTCAAGCAGCGAACTCGACCCTCCCGTCACACCGGAAAGCCAGACAATCAACGCCGTACCGCAAATGAATATACCGGCGCTCCCCAAAGCCGTTCGAACGCTCATTCTTCCGAGATGGACCGACGCGCCGTCATCGTTTGACACCTCAAGCGCCCGGCTGTCCTTCCGCCACTGGTACAATCCCCAGACCGACATCACGGCATAGTAGAGGTTGAGCGCCATATTCGCCCAAAGATGCTGGGCTGCGAATGAATATGCGCACGCCACCCCCGTGGCTATTCCGAAGTACCACATACTGTTCTTTTGCAGGACCTCTAAAACTATGTACGGAACGCCCGTCACAAGAGCGAAAATCTCAATCAGTTTGACAATGTCCATAGATGCCGGGAT
>CAYZKZ010000133.1:0-6842 GCA_964479325.1 uncultured Muribaculaceae bacterium | reverse complement strand
CAACTTCACTAATGATCTCGGTGCTGATTCAATTGACACAGTCGAACTTTTTATGGAGTTTGAGAGAGAGTTCGGAATCAAGATCCCGGATGAGGAGACAAGCACCATCGCGACCGTTCAGGACGCCATCGACAAGGTGAAAGCCAAACTTGCCGACAAGAACGAAGACTAATTTTCAACAGGCAACAATTAAGCCTCGGATTTCGGTCCGAGGCTTTTTTATTGTATATTCTTGAATATGTCCATTACTCCTCCGGCGACTCTTTAGGGCCTTTAGGAATGGCGAACGTCACTTTCAGTTTCGGCTTCTTCTTGCCTTCGGCCTTAGGTCCAAGAAGCACCGCGTTGTAGTAGCGGTCCTTGTCCAGCTCCGTGTCGGATGTCGTGGTGGTCGCTGACGAGTAGGCGTACTGCGCCAGGGTGGAGTAGTTGTAGTAGTTGTTGTAGTAGCTGCCGTAGCCACCGTAGCCATAGCCGCCGTACCCATAGCCGTAGCCACCGTAACCGCCGCCGTAAATCTGGCTCATATAGGAGTAGTAGGCCAACTGCTGGTAGTAGTTCGCGGTCTCCTCCGCCTCCGCGTTCGTGGTGGTCGTCTTCTCGTACCACATAATCAGGAACCAGATGTCATAGCTTGACAAGGTGCTCGCATCCGTCTTTCTGATGATCTGCTGCACGTGATGCGTGATGTCCGGAGCGTAGTTGCACAGGGATCTGTTGATGTCGCCCTGATTCTCGTCCGAGGCGCTCGCGTCCGTGAGTCCGGCGAACGTCACGGTGGTGTCGGTGCTGATCTTGATGGTTGGACTCAACACCTTAGGGTAGCGGAACATCGTCGTGTAGTCCTCCGGGAAGTCGAACGGCATCTCGATCGTGGCCTTTGAGATCAGCGCTGTCGCCGGATTGCCGCCTTTTTTGACAATCTCGTCAGTGACAAGCTTCTGGATCTCCGAAGCAGGGACGACTGGCTTTACGCCGCTGCCGCCCTCGATGTAGATCTTGTCCTCCGCTTTACCGACAAGGTGGTCGGACTCGTGCCTGTCAACATTGAACACGTACTGCGAAGGCACGGATTTGACGTTGATCAACGAGTCGAGATCCTGCATCTCGATCGGACTGAAATAGAACATCAGGCTTGTGTCCTTCCTTTCCCCGTCGAACTCGCTGTTGTAGTACAGAACGGCGTAGTTGTCGGTTCTCGCTATGTAGGTTCCGCTCGATGTCCTTGTGGTTCTGAGAATGTCCATCTCGTACATATCGAACCTTCCTCCGTTGCCTGTAGGGTCGTCCGTGCAGATGTAGATTCCAGGGAATTTCTTCGAGTAGGTCTTCAGATCCTTCAGGTCTGCCTGAGTCATATTGAGGTACTGCTTTCCGTACTCTTCGGTGAACTCGAATGTCAGCGAGTCGGTCCCGTTGGCGACCGGAACACCCTTGGTGATTCTCTTGTCTCCGTGCTTGACCTCTGCCCTGGAGAAATAGTCCCTTTCGCCGAGAGGCTCCGTCATCGCATAGACATTGACATTCTGGAGAATGTTCATCTGGCTCTCGTCGGCCACGGAGACCGAGTCAACAGCCGCCTTGAACTTGAACTTTATGAATTCAGGGTTCTTTCCGAAATCCACAGAGTCAAGCACAGGAACGAGCGTCACGACGCTTCCCCTGCTGAAAAGTCCGAAAGTCTCGTCTCTTATGGAGCCGATGGTGATTCTTCTTGATGAATATGCGGTCAGGCTGTCGATGGATTTCATCCAGATCTCGTCGAGATCGAACTCTGCCGTGTAGATGTCATATTTCAGGTCGGTGGGAATGAAGTCTCCGCCGAGATTCTTGTCCACCCCGACACAGGACGCGAGCGCCACCGTCAGGGCAATGATAACTGGAAGTTTTCTCATTTACTGCAACTGTTGATAAAAACCGTCGTATTCCTCGATGTAGCGTCCGCTGGCCATCGACTCCCCGTTGAAAGGAAGAGTCGGGATGTTCTTGTCGTTGCAGAACTTCACCAACTCCGGAGCGACCTCATTGTCACCGAAAATGACACCGTCTGAATACATTGCGGCGATTTCAGCAAGATTTATGCCAGTGGGGGAGTCCGGCATCGGGATGTCCTCTGGCCTTATCCCGCCGAACAGAATGTTGTCCTTGAATGAAGGCGAGAACGTCTCGCCGGCGATCTCTCCGTAGAGTGACGTGACGATTCTGCTCCCGCTGAAGATCGGGTCTCCGTTGTAGGCCTTCTTGAGATAAAGCGGCACAAGGTGCGAGATCCAGCCCTGGCAGTGGATCACATCCGGTGCCCATCTCAGCTTCTTGACCGTCTCGAGCACGCCTCTGGCGAAGAAGATGGCTCTCTGTCCGTTGTCCTCGAAGAACTTGCCGTCCGTGTCGCAGGCGATCTGCTTGCGGCGGAAATAGTCCTCGTTGTCAATGAAATAGACCTGAATCCTGGCTGACGAGATCGACGCGACCTTGATCACAAGCGGCCTGTCAACATCCCCGATGATGATGTTCATTCCGGAGAGCCGGATCACCTCGTGAAGCTGATTCTTGCGCTCGTTGATGCATCCGTAGCGCGGCATAAACGCCCTGATTTCCTTTTTGCGTTCCTGGATGCCCTGCGGCAGCTGGCGACCGATCTTTGCTATCGGTGTCTCCGGCAGAAACGGCATAATCTCCGAATTGACGAATAAAACTCTGTTTACGGGTTTTCCCATTTTAATTTATCTTGTCTAAGAAGCCGCTTGTTTTCTTGAATAAATATATTCAAACAGCTTCTTACAAAGGTAAGAATTTTTTTTCATATTTCGATATTTCACTATCTTTGGCTTCAATTTGGAGTATTGTGCGAAAATGGGTGCAGGTGAAAACAAATTGATGCGAAGAAGGCTCGCCGGAGCGTGGCTTTCCACTGTCATCAGCATCAGCCTGGTTCTTCTTTTGGTAGGAGTGGCCGGACTTTTAGCGGCTAACGCCAAGAGCGTCTCCGACTATTTTAAGGAGAATATGCAGGTGTCGGTGCTGATGAAGCAGGATATCGGCGAGGACGAGGCTATGGAATATGTCTCCGAACTGGACGGGATGCCTTTTATCAAAAGCACCGCGTTCGTCTCCCGTGAGCAGGGGACGAAAGAGATGTCGGCCCTTTTGGGCGAGGATTTCCTCAATGTCTTCGAGACGGCTCCGATTCCGGTCTCCGTTGATGTGACGCTGAGGGCGGACTACGTTTCCTCCGACAGCCTTGAGGTTGTCAAAAAGGTGATTTTAGGCTCTCCGCTGGTCGATGAGGTGGTCTATCAGCAGTCTTTGGTGGAAAAACTGAACACGAATCTGAGAAAGATCTCGGCCGTGCTCGGTGTATTCATCCTGCTGCTGCTTTTCATCTCCTTCGTGCTGATCAACAACACCGTGAGGCTCAGTGTCTTCTCCAAGAGATTCACCATCCACACGATGAAGCTTGTCGGAGCCACGAAGTCCTTTATCCGCGCCCCGTTTATGGTGCAGGCTGTCTTTCAGGGACTGTTCTCCGCCCTTTTAGCGACTTTGATGCTCATCGGGATTCTGTTCTTCGTCAGAAGCGAGTTCGCAGGCCTCTTCGAGGTGTTCAGGCTCGACCTGCTGCTGGCGGTGATCGGAGTGGTGATCCTCGCGGGAGTCCTGATCTGCGCCGCAAGCACGGCGCTGGTGGTCGGCCGCCTTGTCTCGCTCTCCAAGGACGAACTTTATTGCTAACAATTATTTAATTAATGAATATGCCAGATAACACCAAGATGTCAATCACCGGCAAAGGGCTGCGCCTCCTTCTTATGGGGCTGCTCGTGATGGTGGCCGGGTTCATACTGATGATGGGAGGAGGGACCGTTGATCCCGACAATTTCAACTGGGCTATGTTCGATTTCCGAAGGCTTGTGGCCGCGCCTCTTGTGATCATCTGCGGAATTGTCATCGAGATAGTCGCCATCATCCGCCGTCCGAAGAACACTGACGAAAACAAATAGCCGATGGATTGGTTGCAGGCTCTCCTTTTAGGATTGGTGCAGGGACTGACCGAGTTCCTGCCTGTCAGCTCCAGCGGTCATCTTATGATCGTGAGGGATCTTTTGGGTGTGGACGGCGACGGATTCCTCGATTTCACGGTGACCGTCCATCTGGCCACGGTCCTGAGTACGATCATCGTCTTCTGGAAGCCGGTGTGCAGGCTGCTGGCCGGGCTTTTCAAGTTCCGCTACAACGACGAGACCGACTACGTGTTCAAGATTGTGGTCTCTATGATTCCGGTGGCGGTGGTCGGCCTTCTGTTCAAGGACAGGATCGACGCTTTGTTCACGGACAACCTTTTCACCGTGGCCGTGTGCCTTATCATAACGGCCGTGCTTCTTTACCTGTCCGATGTCTGCGCCCGTCCGGCCCGCGGAGCCAAGGCTGACTCGCCGGCCTCCTCGCCGCGCAATGGAATCTCCTACTGGCAGGCTCTCGCCGTCGGTCTCGGCCAGGCCGTGGCCGTGGCTCCGGGGCTTTCCCGCTCAGGCACCACCATCGCCACCGGACTTCTCTGCGGAGTGAAGCGCGAGGTGATGGCCCAGTTCTCGTTCCTTATGGTCCTCGTCCCGATCATCGGCGAGCAGTTTCTCGATCTTCTCAAAAGCCTTGGCGGTGAGGCCGTCTTTGGCGGAGGTCTCAGCCCTGTCTGCCTTGTGGCCGGTTTCCTGTCCGCCTTTGTCTCCGGACTCTTCGCCTGCAAGGTGATGATCGCCATCGTGAAGAAGGCAAGGCTGACCTGGTTCGCGCTTTACTGCCTTGTGGTAGCGCTGCTTATCCTCATATTCCTTTAGACAGTTATAACCTTGAACCTCAATGGCTGACAGAACACTCTCGTACTTCGTGTCCGATGTCCATCTCGGGCTTGACGTGAATGATCCCGCCGCGAGGGAGGCTCGTTTTGTGGAATTCCTGAAGTCCATCCCCAAGGACAGGACCAAGTCCCTGTACCTTCTCGGAGACATCTGGGATTTCTGGTACGAGTACCGCGATGTTGTCCCCAAGGGGTACGTCAAGGTGTTCGCCGCGTTGACCGACCTGATCGAGTCCGGTGTGGAGGTCTTCTTCTTTCAGGGTAACCACGACATCTGGTGCTTCCATTATTTCGAGGAACTCGGCATAAGAATCCTTCAGCAGCCCTACGTCACGGAGATCGGCGGAAAGGTCTTCTGTCTCGGTCACGGTGACGGACTCGGCCCAGGTCACCATTGGTACAAGCTGATGCGCTGGGGTTTCCGCAACAGGTTCTTCCAGAGCATATTCAGTCTTCTCCATCCTTTCATCGCCTTCCGCATCGGCAACGGGTGGTCAAAGAAGAGCCGCGTCGCGAAGAGTCAGGAATATGTCTTCAGAGGCCCCGATGAGCCGCTGTACAAGTTCGCTGTGGATTTTTCCTCCAAGAGGAAGGTTGACTATTTCATTTTCGGCCATTTCCACACGAGTGTGGATCTTGGGCTTCCGACCGGAGCGAGGCTTCTTGTGCTGAAGGACTGGATGGCGCCTCAGTCGTCGAACTTTATCTCCTTCGACACGATGTCAGGATGCTTGGGCATCTCCCAGAATATTGAATAATAAAGGGCGTCGAACTCGCCACGCTGCCACTTCTCCACGAGATATTCGGTCATCCTGTCCTCCCCGTTGGGGTCGTAGTGCGATTTGAGGTTCTGCCCGAAGATTTTGGCTATTCCTTGCCAGAACCCGGCCGAGACCCCGCTCTTGTAGTCCTTTATGATCGAGTAGGAGGATTTGCCTATCTCCCTATCCACTAATTTGATGAGCAGGCGGCCCTGCGAGATTGTCATATTCCTGAGTGGCTTCTCGTAGGCTTCCAGCAGCTCTTTCTGGAGGCGGTTCACGTATTTTTCCTTCTTCCTGCGCCTTAGGCTGTTCTGTGAGATGTGTCTGTCGGCCTGCGCCTCCATATCCTTTGCCAGCAGGGCGTAGGGATAGACCTTGTTGAAGTTGTAAACGAGTCTGTAGTACTTTTTCAGATCTTTCTTCGTGCCTCTGTAGCCTTTGGGGAAGATCCAGGCCGGGTCGATGCTGTCGTAGTAGGCGGTGTCCCCGTGTTCGACCCGGAAGCCGAGATAGCCCGCCCTTGACTTTCCGTCTCTCTGCGGCGGGACATCGCCGACACCTCCGGCGGAGAGTCTTGTCACCGTCAGTGAGCCTGCCACGACGCAGGCGGCGAATATGATTAGCCTTGCCTTCATTTCCAAGTTTGCTAAGTTAAGGATTTTTTTGAAAAAAGTGTGCCATTGCGGCTGTCGTCCGTAGCCTCGTTCCGGCGATGTCGAAATTGAGTGCGAATTTTTTTTGAGGAAGCCTCTAAAGTTCTGAAAATGATTATATTCTTTGTTTGGAATCGTGGTCGAAAAAGTTGAGAAATTTTTCAAATTGTGTTTGAAATTCGTGAATTTTTGCTAACTTTGCAGTCCCAAATTCTATGGTGTAGTGGCGCAACGCGTTGGTATTCAATAGATTTTGGAGAATTTGGAAATTATTAAAGTACTACAGCAATGTTACAACCAAAGAGAACTAAGTTCAGAAGGGAACAAAAGAACGTGATGAAGGGTATGGCCCAGAGGGGCAACCAGCTCGCGTTCGGTTCCTTCGGTCTCAAGACCCTCGAGAACTGCTGGATCACAGCGCAGCAGATTGAGTCCGCGCGTCAGGCTATTTCACGTTGTATGAATCGTGAGGGACAGATCTGGATCAGAATCTTCCCGGTTAAGCCTTTCACTAAGAAGCCTCTCGACACCCGTATGGGTAAAGGTAAGGGTGATCCTCAGGGATTCGTGGCT
>CAYZKZ010000132.1:0-6870 GCA_964479325.1 uncultured Muribaculaceae bacterium | reverse complement strand
TGAACTCCACGAGGTAGGCGGAGTTGAACATCACATCTGCTTTCTTCTGGAACGGGTAGATCCACTTGACCTCGGCCCTGCGCACGTTCGGCCAGTTGGCGATCGACTCGCGGGCAGAGAACGCTCCCTTGAGGAAGTCCCTCACGATTCTGCGGAGCAGGCGGTTGTCGCTTGTCGGAATGCAGTTGTGGCAGTCCAGCGAGATGGATGTGATGGTGTTGATGAATATCCTGAATTTCTCCTTCTCCGGAACCTTGTCCGTCAGCCGAGGGTTCAGGGCGTGCAGTCCTTCGATCAGAAGGACTGACCTTTCCCCAAGCTTGAGGTTCTTGCCGTTGAACTCCCTCCGGCCGGTGACGAAGTTATATTCAGGAACTTCGACCTCCTCGCCCGCAAGCAGTTTGACAAGGTCTTTCTGGAGATATTCGTGATCCACGGTGTCGAAGTTGTCGAAGTCGTAGGATCCGTCGGGGAGTTTCGGGGTGTCGATCCTGTTGACGAAGTAGTCGTCGGTTGAGAATGAGATCGGGTGCAGTCCGCAGGCTTTCAGCTGGACGCTAAGTCTCTTGCAGACAGTACTTTTGCCGCTGCTGCTCGGACCGGTGATCAGAACCAGCTTGACCGGATTCTCAGGGTCGGCGTGCCTCCTCTCGATCTCCTCGGCTATCTGCACGATCTTCTTCTCCTGGAGAGCCTCCGAGATCTGGATAAGGTCTGAGGCGTTTCCCTTGAGGATGGACTCGTTGACATCCCCGACGTTCGCCAGCCCCATTATCCAGTTCCATTTGTGAGTCTCCGCGAACACCTCGAAAGTCTTCGGCTGCTCGCGCAACGGGGCCAGATCCTCAGGGTGGTGGCGGTCAGGGATGCGCAGCAATATTCCTCCGTGGCTCGGGGTGACCCCGAATGTCTTGAGGTAGCCGGTGTTTGGGACAAGCTCATCGTAGTAGTAGTCAGTCACATCGCCGAGGGAATAGCAGGTGATATAGACCTCGCCGCACGTCTCCAGCAGCTTGACCTTGTCGAGGTCGCCGGACTCTTTGAATATCTTGATGGCCTCCTCGGTCTGGAGTTCCTTGCGCTTGAATGGAATGTTCTCATCGACCAGTTTCCTCATTCTCTGCCCGATGGCCTCCACATCAGAGTCGGTCAGCGGTGTCCCGTCATTCTTGAAGACCGAGCAGAAGTACCCTTTCGAGATCGGGCGGCGGATCGTCATCCTGCTCTGCGGGAACAGATCCTTGGTGGCTTTGTACATCAGAAAGCACAACGAGCGGCTGTAGAAGTTGCGCCCGATGTAGGTACGGTAGTCCAAAAACTCCACGTCCCTGTTGTGGAACACTCTGAACCTCAGGCCTTCAGCCACGTTGTTGACTTTGGCCGCCAGAATGTCGTAAGGCTTCTCGAACTCGAACTGCGGAGCGATGTCCAGCAGGGGAGTCCCTTCGGGGAATTCCTTGTAGGTCCCGGTGTTCTTGCAGAATATTCTTACCATTAGACCAATTATAAGTGGTTTGGACAAAGATACGAACAAAATACCGCACGGCAAAGGGACGATGACGTTGTAAGCTGATGAAAAATTGTTAACTTTGTACGTTTGGGAACATAAATTTTAGTTATTATAATGAAAAATGCAATCGTTTTCGCTGCCGCAGCGATGCTTCTCACGACCGGTGCCTTCGCCCAGGACAACCTGAAGAAGGTGAACGACGTGATCGAGCCGCTCCCGGCAGGAAGTGTGAAGTTCAACGGCTATTTCGCCGATGACATCCAGAATTCCCTTGACCATTGGGTCAACGGGGTGATGCCTTACGACAAGGTCATTGACTACTTCATCAAAGGCCGTCCGAAGTTCGCCCTCGGCGAGATGCCGGGAAAGTGCATCCGCACGAACTCACTTCTTTACCGCTACAACCAGAATCTGGAGTTGAAGAAACTGACCAAGGAGTTGGTGTATAAGCTTATGGCCACGGAGAAGAGCAACGGCAGCATCAGCTGCACCGCTGTCGATGACCAGCCTGGCAACAGGGACGGAGACATCTGGGAGAGAAAGTACGTGATGCTCGGCCTTCTCCAGTACTACACTGATGTCGAGCAGGATCCGAGAGTCCTCTCCGCTCTTGAGAAAGAGGCGAAGAGCGTGATCGACCAGGTCGGCCCGGCTCCTAAGAAGGGCATCACCGAGCTCGGCTGGAGCTCGACGAACATCGAGTCTTCCTCCATCCTTGAGCCGATGGTGAAACTTTACTTCATCACCGGCAAGAAGCAGTACCTGGACTTCGCCGAGTATATTGTCACAACCGGAGCCTCGAAAGGCAGCAACATCTTCCAGCAGGTGTTTGAGGGGACCCACCTCTATGAGGTCGGCAAGCCTTACCCTAAGGCCTACGAGATGACCTCTGTCTGGGAGGGGCTGGCGGAGTACTACCGCGCCACCGGAGACCCGAGATGGAAGACCTGTCTTGACAACTTCTTCAACGATGTGAAAGACAATGAAGTGACAATCATCGGCAACGCCGGATCGGACATCTACTGGCCGAGACTCAACGGCGAGGGATGGAGCAACACCGCTGTCGAGCAGACCAACCCGGACATCAAGAGGATGATGGAAACCTGCGTCGGCGTGACCTGGATGAAGTACTGCTCGCAGTACCTTCGCCTCACCGGTGACCCTGCGGCTGTCGATTACATCTCCAAGTACGCCTACAACGGCCTTCTCGGAGCGATGAAGCCTGACGGAAAGAGCTTCAGCTACGTCAACCTTCTCAACGGCGCGAAAGTCACCAACAGCGGCTGGGGAACCAACATCGACGGCCAGCCTGTGACCTGCTGCAACCTCAGCGGCCCTTGCGGACTGTCCTACCTCCCTTACATCGCGGCTATGCAGTCCAAGGACGGCCCTGTCATCAACCTCTACAACGCCGGAACCGTCTCAGCCAAGACCGCCAATGGCGGCGACGTCAAACTGACGATCGACACTGAATATCCTCGCACGAACGAGGTGAGGATCTCTGTCGATCCGGCCGCAAAGGAGAAATTCACCGTTAAGCTGCACATCCCTTCGTGGAGCGAGAAGACCTACGTGGAGGTGAACGGAAAGTATATCGGTGAGGTTAAGGCCGGAACGTACCTTGACCTTGAGCGCAAGTGGAAGGCCGGTGACAGCATCCACATCATCTTCGACTTCCGCGCAAAGCTGATCAAGGCCGCCGAGAACGGACGCAATCCTGAAGGAAAGTACTTCCAGGCTGTCCAGTGGGGACCGCTTGTCCTCGCGCGTGACGAGAACATCGATCCTGACTACAACAAGCCGGTTCAGATTGTGGCCGACGCCAACGGTGATGTCAAGGTAAAGGTCATCGATCCGGAGCGCGCCGGCACAAGGATGGAGTTCCTTGTCCCGACCACCGAGGGAGAGATCAAGATGGTTGACTACTCCTCCGTGGATTGCTGGAAAGGCAAGCACATCCAGACCTGGCTTCCAACCCTGAGAAAGTAAACTTAACCACATAATATGAGACAAAGGCCGCGGCGGGAATCTCTCCTGAACCGCGGCCTTTGTCGCTTCTATTGACAACAACGTGGGAATATTCCCTATTTGTAGTCGTTTGGATAGTGTGTCAGGTCCTTTGTGGAGCCGTCGCGGAGGCGGATGTGGGAGTCTAACTTTCTTTCGCCTTCGTGAAGGGTGATCACACGGGAGCCGTTCATTCCGATGTTGTTATAGACTGTGGCGGCTCCGCTGTAGCGCCCGTAGGCCAGCATTATGCCGTAGTAGCCGACGGAGCAGTCGTTGTCGTGGTCGTGGCCGCAGAAAACGGCCATTACATCCCCGCGTTCAAGCATCTTGCAGAAAAGACCGGAGTTCAGGTGCGGGCAGCAGACGGCTTCCCGGTGCGTGCCGTAGGACTTGAATCCCAAACCATCTCTGAAGGCGTAGGAATATTCAGGGAAAGGAATATGCAGGAACGCCACCGACGGGAGCGGCTTTTCGCCGTGTTCCGCCGTTATCACGGCGCTTGCCTTGCCGTACCATTCGATCTGGTCGGAGTGGGCATAGTCATAGTCGTAGCTCTTGACTTCTTTTTTAGAGAATTGTGAGGCGCTTCCGGTGTCGAAGCACCAGATTACGGAAGCGGTTGTGTCAGCGGCCGCTGACTTGATCTCGATCAGGCAGTTGCCCTCGCCGTGAAGTCCGGGAGTGTCTGATGTCACGCAAAGCCTGCGTGACATCGCCTCCTTCAGAAGCTCGGCGTTCGGCACACCGAACTCCTTGTCGTGGTTGCCGAACACGATTCCGTACGGAATCCCGAACTTGTCAAGTGTGTCAAGAAGAATCCGGTAGTTCTCAAGAGCGGGCTTGGCGTAGATCTGGTCTCCGGTGAGCATTATCAGATCCGGCTTCACGTCCGTGACCGCCGACCGGATGTTCTCCCAGACAAGGGGAGTGGTGGCGTTCGACGGAACCAGATGCGTGTCCGTGAGCTGGAGAATCGTGAACGTGCCGTCAGCGTTGAATCTAAGCGCCGGTTTCGCCTGCCTGCGCGCGGAGGCGGTGACGCAGACTGTCGCGATAAGAATTACCGAAATTAACTTCCTTATGCTCATTTTACTTCTTTTCTGTTGTTTGTCCTATAATCCTGACCGGTCCTAATAGCCCCGCCGGGAGCAGTGGCTCATTTGGCTTGAAGAACTCCATCTGGGTGTAGGTGACTTTCTCTGTCACTCCCGGCTGGACATCCCCCACGAGACGGTTGTGCCACATATTGACAACCTTGATCTCGATGGTGTTAGTCCCGCTCCTCAGAGCCTTGGTGATGTCAACCTTGAACGGAGCGTTCCAGATCACTCCAAGATTCTTTCCGTTCACGGTCACTTCCGCCAGGTCTTTCACGTCCCCTAAATCCAGAACGACAGAATCCTTGTGTCTCCTGGACTTTTTATTCAACTTGAATGTGTTTGAATATGTCGCCACTCCGGAGAAGTACTTGATTCCTGGCTCATTACTCTCGGTCAGGGACGCGAGATTGTCGAACACGGTGCTTTCCGGTGCGCCGCGGCCGGCCTGGAAGCTGACGGTCCAAGGAGCGCTGATCTCGGCAAGAGTCTCTGACGTGACTTCAGGCAGAGTGACGTTCTTGACGTCGGTGTTCTCCGAGAAGATCACGAACACGGACTGGTGCTGGGTGAGGGTTAGTCTGACATCGGTCCTGCCGTCAGCCGCCGCGTAACTTGCCGCTTCTGATGATGCGTCCTCGGCGTGCCAGATCACCGGCTTTTTGCCGGATGTCCTGAAAGACACGGTAAGGTCTTTGGTCTCCTTGGACAGGTTCGTAACCCAATAGATCTCCCCGTCCGCAAGCGTCCTGTGGACGTACTTGACATCCTTTGCGTCACCTTTAGTGACGGCGAAGTCCGGCTTAACTCCGATTCCGGAAAGAACCTTGGCCGCTTCAACGCCTGTCGTGACGTTCTTGCGTCCGGAATTCCAGATGTCATTGACAAGGGCGTTGAACTCCTCTTCCGAGCCGGTGTTGCTGGCCAGTTTCTGAGGTTTAGCCCCGCAGATCACGATGCCAGCGTCGGCGAACTCCTTGATCTTGCGGAGAATGTCGATCGAGATGTGTTTAATGTTGGCGTCAAGCATCAGCACCCTGTAGCTCATTCCGCTCGGCACTGTCAGAAGACCGTTCTCGGCCTTCGCCAGGTCACGGATCACGGACGGGCTGAAATAGTCGTAGTTGTAGCCGTAAGGGACAGCCGGGGCCTTTTTGAGGAAGAGTCCGGTGGCGTTGTTGTCCTCGCCGTAGTAGTAGGCAACGTCGGCCACGAAATGACCCTGCTGGAGAAGGTAGCAGCTGCGGGACAGGTAGTCAGTCCAGGCTCTGGCCTGGTCGGCCCAGGTCTGATGGCGGTCGAACCACTGTCCGTACTTTCCGAGACCGAGTCCCGGAATCTTGTCATCCACAGGTTGGTGAGGGGAGGTGTGGATCACGAAACGGTTGAGTCCGGCCGCCATCGCCGCGTCGGCCGTAGGCTTCAGCACGGCAGGGGAGAAGACCCAGGCTCCGTCCCTGTAGCCGTCCGAGGTGAATGACTCGGCTGCGGCGATGTTCTGCCCGTAGATGTGGGCGACGGAGGCGGACTCCCTCACGTCAGCCTCGAAGCGAGGAGTGAATATGCTGCCTTTCTTGTAGTCCATCCAGAACGCTGACATCGGGACCTCGGCGTAACGCTTGCAGTCCATTCCGTCCGAGAGGTTGACACGGTAGTTCTCGTGGCTCTCTGTGTAGCGCTTCATCCCGTAAGGCTTGAGAATCTCGTTCTGAAGGTCGTAGTGGTACTCTGCGATCATCTCTCCGATCGTCCTTCTCCAGTCGAACAGGAACCTCTCTGTCTCCTCCGTGCTGTTCAGAACCATTCCGGTCAGCGCCGGCATCCAGCGGAGAAGGTCATAGCCTTTGCGGGCCTTGAACTCCGCAAACATATTCCCGGTCCAGGTCTGCGCTCCGGCCTCGTAGCTGTCCGTGAGGAGATATTCAATTCCGCCTTTGCCCATCTTGCCGCCGGAGGCATCGACGTAGGTCTGGAGGTAGTTGTTGAAATATTCAGTGATGGCCTTTGGGTCGAGTTTGTCCACCTCGAGTCCTGTGGCTTCCGGCGAGGCGGGGTGGTTGGTCTTGCCGGTCAGGCTGTAGCCGAAGCGGAAGATCCTCCAGTTGCCTTCAGGGGCGTTCCAGGAGAGGACACCGTCCTTGAAGTAAGGTGTCAGATCCACGACGTCGTCAAGTCTCGCGGCTTCCGTGCTGTGAGGCGTGTCCTCCATCCAGAGGAGACGGTAGAAGTTGTTGCCCGCCTTGTCTCCCGCAA
>CAYZKZ010000131.1:709-6879 GCA_964479325.1 uncultured Muribaculaceae bacterium | reverse complement strand
CGATTGGACAGATAAAATATTCACTAATTTAATTCAACCAACAGGTTATTATATTCAAAAAATATGAAACGGTCATCAATTCTTTCGGGGCTTGCCGCCCTCATCGTAGCCGCCTTGCTCGCGGCTGGATGCGAAAAGAACGGCGCCGCTCCCGATCCTGAACCGGAACCCGTCGTCCCGCAACGGACGGGGGAGTCTGGAATATCCTACCAGCTCCTGGTGTATTCATTCGCCGACAGTGACGGCGACGGTTGCGGCGACTTCAATGGAATCCGATCCAAACTTGACTATCTGAAGGAGATGGGAGTCCAGGCTCTCTGGCTTTCCCCGATCCACAAGGCTTCATCCTATCACGGCTACGATGTGCTGGACTATTCCAGTGTCAATCCTGACTACGGCACGGAAGCCGATTTCATCTCCCTTCTTGACGAGGCACACGCCAAGGGAATCAAAATCTATCTGGACTATGTGCTGAACCACACTTCGAAGGATCATCCGTGGTTCATTGACGCGAAATCAAGCGCGGACAGCAAGTACCGCGACTATTATATTTTTTCGGACAACCCTGCGGCGGACATCCGCGACGGCAGGATTCCGATGATCGCCACCGAGGGGGCGCGGGGCTATGACTCCGGTCAATGGTTTCCGGCTGTCACCGGGGGCGGCAGGATGAAAGTGCGGTTCTCCCTGGCGTTGGACAATTCCGGGAATCCCTCGACACTCAGAATCGACAAGGTAGATAATGTCTCCAACTCAGGCAGCCGGGATTCCGGTGTCTGGCTTTACTATGGTGACGCCAAGATGGAACAGTTCTACAAGACCGGAGACCGGGAATGCTCTCTCTCATTGGAGTTTGAGTCTTCGTGGGGAGTGCTTGTCAGAACCAGCGAGACCAAGTGGGACTCTTACAAGTATGGCGCTCCGTCCGGAAAGAACCAGCTCTCTTTCGGCACACCGTTGTCTCTGTCAAATTCCGGCGCCCAGGACATCCTTCTTCCGGGAATGAGTTCGACGATGTACCATTCGCATTTCTGGACAGAATGGTTCGCCGATCTCAACTATGGCCCGGCGGCCACCTGCGAGCTTTCGAAGCCATTCAAGGCTGTCTGCGAGTCCGCCGACAAATGGATCAGGTTAGGGGTCGATGGCTTCCGGCTGGATGCGGTCAAGCATATCTACCACAACGCCGACTCGGACGAGAATCCGACTTTCCTGAAGAAGTTCTACGACCATTGCAACTCGATGTTCAAGTCTGTGGGCGGGAAGGGTGATTTCTATATGGTGGGCGAGCAGTTCAGCGAAGCCTCCCAGGTCGCCCCTTATTATAAAGGTCTCCCGGCTCTCTTCGATTTCAGTTTCTGGTGGACTCTCAAGGATTGCCTGAACAGCGGCCAGGGCAGTTCCTTCGTCGGGACAGTGCAGAACAACCGCAAGCTTTACGCCGCCAACCGCTCTGACTACATCGAGGCCACCAAACTCTCCAACCACGACGAGGACAGGACCGGTAGCGACCTGGGCAGGAATGTGGCGAGGATGAAACTTGCGGGAGCTGTCCTGCTTACCGCCTGCGGCGAGCCTTACATCTATCAGGGCGAGGAACTTGGCTATTGGGGGACGAAATCAGGAGGCGATGAATATGTCCGCACTCCGATGATGTGGAAGTCCGATGGATCCTCCCTCGCTGACGCGAAGTTAGGGGACAAGATCGACAGGTCTATGCTCACGGCCGGAATCTCGGTCGAGAGCCAGTCGGCCGACGAGAACTCCATCCTTAATGTCTATCGTAGGTTCGGTGTCCTCAGGGACGAGTACAAGGCTTTGTCCAAAGGGTCTTTTGACTACTGTTCCGCGACCTCGTCCGTGAGTGCTGTCTCGGCTTGGTACCGTACTTTCGAGGATCAGAAGGTCTTAGTGGTGCACAATTTCTCCGGAGGCAACGCTTCCATCACGTTCCCGTCCGACAACCTGGACGACCCGATCGCTTCGAACGGTTCGGTGACGGTGAACGGGGCCAAGGTCTCCTTGGGTGCCTACTCATCAGTTGTATTTCTACAGTAACATAAAAATATGAGACGCATATTATCAATTCTGCTCGCTGCGCTTGCTGTCTTCTCCTGCGGGAAGAAGACCGAGGTGGCTCAGGAGCGTGACTGGACAGGCGACGCCGTGGTCTATGAGCTTAACATCCGTCAGGCGACAGCCGAAGGCACTCTTTCGGCGGCGGCGAAGAAATTGCCTGATCTTAAGGAACTTGGAGTGGATGTGGTTTGGCTGATGCCGGTCTATCCCATCGGAGAGAAGGGACGCAAGGGCACGCTTGGCTCCTACTATGCCATCAGGGACTACCGCGGCATCAACCCGGAGTTCGGAACCCTTCAGGATTTTGACGACTTCGTCACCGAGGCTCACGGTCTTGGACTCAAGGTCATCATCGACTGGGTGGCGAACCACACCTCTCCCGACCACCCGTGGGTCACACAGAAACCCGCCGATTGGTATGTTCGGGACGCTGATGGCAACACCATCGTCGAATATGACTGGACGGACATAGCCAAACTCAACTACGGCTCTAAGGAGATGAGGGCGGAGATGGAGGATTGTATGCGCTTCTGGCTTGACAGGGGAATCGACGGTTTCCGCTGTGACGTTGCCTATCAGGTGCCTCAGGACTTCTGGACTGAGGCTTTCTCGAAATTCCGTTCGGAATATTCCCGCCGACTCTATTTCCTTGCGGAAGGGGAGGAGTCCTGGCTTCACGAGGCAGGCTTTGACGCGACTTACGCCTGGAGACTGCATCACCTGCTGAATGACATCGCGCAGGGCAAGGCGGGGGCTGACAGCCTCGTCCGCTATGTCGAGTGGAACGCCGGGGCTTATCCGTCTGACGCCTACAGGCTTTCCTTCACTTCCAACCACGACGAAAACTCCTGGGCCGGCACTGAATATGAAAGGATGGGCGAGGCCTGGAAGGCTATGGCTGTGCTTTGCTGGACGCTTCCGAACTCCCAACCGTTGATCTACACAGGGCAGGAGGTGGGCTACAACCACAGGTTCGAGTTCTTCGAGAAAGACCCGATGCCCGATTGGACCCACAACGCCACCACTGACTTCTACACTTGTCTTAACGGCTTGAAACACAGGCATCCTGCCTTGAATGCTGGCAATTCGAATTTCGAAGTGGTAGCCTGTACGGATTCAAACATCGTTTTCAGGCGCTGGCTGGATCAGGACACCGTGCTGGTCGATGTGGGGCTGAGGTCTCCGTGGAAGTGGAGCGTCACTGTTCCGGAATCGAGAGTCTCTCGGATCGAGCCTCCGAGCTGGTGGGTTGGGATGAAGACCCCTCTCCAGCTGATGATCCACGGCGAGTCGATCGCTGACTATGATGTTAGGATCGAGGGTGAAGGTGTCCGCGTCAAGGAGGTCCACAAGGCTGACAGCCCGAACTATCTCTTTGTGGATGTGGAGATCGGCGCCGGAGCGAAGCCGGGAGAGTACGGAATCATATTCACAAAGGACGGGAAGTCGTTCCGCTGCCCTTACACAATCGCAGCCAGGGAGGAGGGCTCCGCCGGTCGCGGAAGTTTCACCACCGCGGATCTGATCTATCTTATCTGTCCTGACCGTTTCGCAAACGCCGACAAAGGCAACGACTCCACCGATGACACGGCCGAGAAGGCTGACCGCGGAGAGCCTTTCGGCCGCCACGGAGGTGATCTTCAGGGCATTATAGATCATCTGGACTACATCGCAGATCTGGGGGCGACCGCTGTCTGGTGCACGCCGCTTCTTGTCGATGACCAGCCTCAGGAATCCTACCACGGCTATGCTTGCGGTGACTACTACCGCATCGACCCTCGCTTCGGCAGCAACTCGCAGTACAAGGAATATGTCGCCAAGGCGCACGAGAAGGGACTGAAAGTGATAATGGACATTGTCACCAACCACTGCGGCACGGGGCATTGGTGGATGAAGGATCTCCCGTTCGACGACTGGATCCACAAGTTCCCTGAATATACCGGTTCCAACATCGCCTTTTCCACGGCAATGGATCCGAACGCCTCGAAGTACGACGCCAATCTTCAGGTAAGCGGCTGGTTCGTGCCTTCGATGCCGGATATGAATCTTGACAACCCGTTCCTGCTGAAGTACTTCCAGCAATGGGCGGTCTGGTGGACGGAATATTCCGGGCAGGACGGACTGCGGGTTGACACCTACCCTTACAACGAGAAAGAGCCGATGAGCAGATGGTGCGAGGCCGTGCTCAATGAATATCCTGGATTGAACATCGTGGGGGAGTGCTGGGACACGAATGTCGATCAATTGGCCTACTGGCAGGGCGGAAACGCCAACAGGGACGGATTCGACACCCATCTGCCTTCGATAATGGACTTCCCTTTACAGGAGGCGGTCAACGCCGCTCTCGGTGAGGACAATCCTCAGTGGGGACAGGGAATGGTCAGGGTCTATTCGGCGCTTTCGCACGACGCTACCTATCGTGACGTGTCGAAGATGCTTGTGTTCCTGTCAAATCACGACCATTACCGTGTCGCCGACGCCTGGGGGCAGAATCCTGACAAGATGAAGATCGCCTACACCCTGCTCGCCACGGTCAGGGGCATTCCTCAGATTTTCTACGGGGACGAGATGGGGTTCGCTACCGGCAAGGCCTACAAGAGTGACGGAGAGTTGAGGATGGACTTCCCGGGTGGCTGGGAAGGTGACGATGTGGATCTGTTCTCGGAGGAAGGACGCGCTTCCGCCGTTGTCTCCGTTGGCGGGAAGAAGATTCCTCGGGGACAGCTCGCCGAGCTTCACGACTACGCCAAGACGCTGTTCCAGTGGAGAAAGGGCAAGGATGTGATCCACAACGGGCGCACTATGCACTTCCTCGGGCGGGACAACACCTACGCTTTCTTCCGCTATAATGATGTCGGGAAGGTCTTTGTCTTCATCAACAACTCCACGATTCCGGTGAATGTTCCGTGGTCTCATTACGCTGAGATCGCTTCCGGTCTGGAGAGCGGCAGGAATGTCATCACCGGAGAGACGGTCAGTGTCTCCGACTCCACGGTCGTGCCGCCCGCCACGGCACTCGTGGTTGAATATTCATTGAAGTAGGGACTCTCTTTGATTTGTGTGGCCGCGGTGACACTTTTCATCGCGGCCATTTTTATTGTGTCACTTCGACAGGCTCAGTGACCGGCATTGGTGTTCGTAATTTCCTTCATTGGTCACTTCGACGAGCTCAGTGACCGCGGCAGTGTTCGTAATTTCCTTCAATGGTCACTTCGACAGGCTCAGTGACCGCGGCGGTGTTCGTACTTGTCGTATTCGGTCACTGATTTTTCGGTCACTGAGCTTGTCGAAGTGTCGAAGTGCCGAACCCACCGATCTTCCGGCCACCGATCTTCCGGTCACTGAGCTTGTCGAAGTGCCGAAGCGGCAGCCGCTGTCAGTCTTGACAATCTGCCATTTGAGAATATCTCTGCCAATTTGACATATTCGGAAAACTGGCATAACATTCGATAATACTCCAGACGTCCGGCTTCGGAGACGGGGGCGGGCGAGAATTAATAAGAAAAAATAGGAGATAAAGAATATGGGAAAAATTATTGGTATCGACCTTGGAACCACGAATTCGTGCGTTTCGGTTATGGAAGGCAACCAGCCTACCGTCATAATCAACAACGAGGGTGAGAGAACCACCCCTTCTGTAGTAGCCTTTACCGACGGCGGTGAAAGAAAGATTGGTAACCCTGCGAAGCGTCAGGCCATCACAAACCCTCAGAACACGGTCTTCTCCATCAAGAGATTTATGGGTGAGACTTATGATCAGGTTCAGAAAGAGATCGCCAGAGTACCTTACTAGGTTGTAAGGGGCGAGAACAACACTCCGCGTGTTGACATCAATGGCAAGCTCTACTCACCTCAGGAGATTTCCGCGATGATTCTTCAGAAGATGAAGAAGACCGCCGAGGACTATCTCCGTCAGGAAGTCACAGAGGCTGTCATCACAGTTCCTGCCTACTTCTCTGACTCACAGCGTCAGGCCACAAAGGAGGCCGGTAAGATCGCCGGACTCGATGTGAAGAGAATCATCAACGAGCCTACGGCAGCCGCGCTGGCCTACGGCCTTGACAAGAAGAACAAGGATATGAAGGTCGCTG
>CAYZKZ010000131.1:0-699 GCA_964479325.1 uncultured Muribaculaceae bacterium | reverse complement strand
GTCAGGCGACCAAGGATGCCGGTCGTATTGCAGGTCTGGATGTCAAGAGAATTATCAATGAACCGACTGCTGCCGCTTTGGCTTTCGGTTTGGACAAGGCGGGCCGGGGCGACAAAAAAATCGCGGTTTATGACTTGGGGGGCGGTACATTCGATATTTCCATCCTTGAGTTGGGTGGCGGTGTGTTCGAGGTTAAGTCAACCAACGGTGACACCCACCTTGGAGGTGATGACTTCGACCAGGAGATCATCAACTGGCTTGCCCAGGAGTTCGCCAACGAGAACGGCGGAATCGACCTGAAGAAAGACCCTATGGCTCTTCAGAGATTAAAGGAAGCCGCTGAGAAGGCCAAGATCGAACTGTCCAACCAGACATCGACCGAGATCAACCTTCCTTACATTATGCCTGTTGACGGCATTCCTAAGCATCTTGTCAAGACTCTCACAAGGGCTAAGTTCGAGCAGCTTTGCGACAACCTCTTCCAGAGGTCGATCGAGCCTTGCCGTCAGGCACTGAAGGACGCAGGTCTGAACGCTTCCGACATTGACGAGGTTCTGCTCGTCGGCGGTTCGACACGTATTCCTAAGGTTCAGGAACTTGTCAAGGAGTTCTTCGGCAAGGAGCCTAACAGGAGCGTCAATCCTGATGAGGTGGTAGCCATCGGCGCGTCCATCCAGGGTGGTGTGCTCGCAGGTGATG
>CAYZKZ010000130.1:0-6882 GCA_964479325.1 uncultured Muribaculaceae bacterium | reverse complement strand
CGCGCAAAAGAAAGAACGCATACGATTGCCGTTATCATCGTCAAGTAATAATCCGTGGCGGACAACACGCTGACTATCAGCCTAAAGCGGTTTGTCCTGGTCTAAAATTAGACACCAGGACAAGGCTTAAGACATTCATCCTGCGTGACTTAAGTGCCACGGGACAACCAATAGTTGTTGTTAACATAGAGCAATGTTCTGGATGTGATAACTCCGGGGCATCGAGTCGCTTGTATAATCGGTGTCTTATTACGCCTTTGATTTGCAGAATGGATCACTTAGCCAACTTCTATATAGTTCCCTCGCATAAAGACAAACAATTGGTTATCAACTAATTAATAAATAATCTTGATACAATTCTGATGGCTCTGAAATAGTACTTGCTTCGAGAAAATTCTTTGAAAATTAGCAATTCTAACTACAGTACCGGGATGGGGTGGGGTACAAGGGAAAAACTCACAATCTCATACTATCGGTGTTTGATAGCACCTTAGATGTGCTGGCGGTCACACTTAGTCAACTTCTATATAACTACCTAATTTTATTCCAAACTTACGGAAAATTCGTGAAATATGCCTTAACGGTGAATAAGAATCTGATCAATTCCTTAAATTTGTCTGTTTGTTTAAAACGCAACGAGTATGTCGGAAGAAATGAACATAGTGCGCGACCTCGCCGTCATTCTGATCTCGGCGGGAGTGTTCACCATAATCTCAAAGGCTCTGAAACAGCCGCTTGTCATAGGCTACATCATCGCCGGTTTCCTCATTGGCCCGAACATCAGCTTCTTTCCCGGAATATCCAGTGAGGCGACCGTGCACCAATGGTCGGAGATCGGCATAATATTCCTGATGTTCGGATTGGGACTTGAGTTCAGTTTCAAGAAGTTGCTGAAGGTCGGTGGAAGCGCCATCGTCACGGCAGCGGTGAAATTCATCGGTGTATTCCTCATCGGATTCGTCACCGCACAGGCGCTCTCCTGGAGCTTTATGGAGAGCGTGTTTCTCGGCGGTCTTCTGTCGATGTCCTCCACTATGGTCGTGCTGAAATCCTACGATGACCTCGGACTGAAGAACAAACCTTACGCCGGTGTCGTGTTCGGAACACTCGTGGTGGAGGATCTGATCGCGATTCTTCTGATGGTCCTCCTGTCCACAATGGCGGTCTCACAGTCGTTCGCCGGAAAGGAGCTGGTGATGAACATCGCCAAACTCGTGTTCTTCCTGATTCTCTGGTTTCTGGTCGGAATCTATGTCATCCCGACCCTTCTCAATAAGGCAAAAAAGTACCTTACCGACGAGATTCTGCTGATAGTCAGCATAGGTCTCTGCTTCGGGATGGTGGCGCTCGCCACCTCCGTGGGATTCTCGTCGGCCCTCGGAGCCTTCGTGATGGGTTCCATACTCGCCGAGACTTCCGAAAGCGAGCACATCGACCACATCGTGGAGCCTATCAAGAATCTGTTCGGAGCGATATTCTTTGTCTCGGTCGGAATGATGGTGGCTCCGTCCGTCATCGCGGAGCATTGGGCGCTGATACTCCTGATCGCCGTCATTGTCATAATAAGCCACATTTTCTTCGCCGGAGCCGGAATAGTCCTCACCGGAGGCGGGCTTGACAAGGCCGTCCACACGGGATTCAGCCTCGCTCAACTCGGAGAGTTCGGATTCATCATCGCCGGAGTAGGATGCACGCTCGGAGTGATGAGGGACTTCATCTATCCGGTCATCATCGCCGTCTCTGTCATCACGACGTTCACGACACCGTTTATGATAAAGCTCGCAGACCCGTGCCGCGACCTGCTTCTCAGGAAGCTTCCCAAGTCCTGGATTGACAGGCTCAACGTCACCAACGACTCCGGAAAACAAGGTACGGCGGCGGAAAACAGCGAGTGGAAGAACCTTCTCAACGCCTATTTCACAAGAATCGTCCTCTACGGGGTGATCCTCATCGCCATCTACATCGGCTCGAAACTCTACCTCAGGCCGGCGGTCGAGAAACTGTTCCCGGAACTGAACGTGACCCTCCAGAAACTGATCGAGGTCGGGGTCACGCTCGCCGTGATGATCCCGTTCCTTTTCGGGCTCGGTGTTCACTCAGGCTCCATCAGCAAGTCAGCCCCAAAACTTCTGAAAGAAAAGCAGAGCAACATCTGGCCGCTTATGGGCCTGATCTTCGCCAGGTCGTTCCTTGCCGTGGGCATTGTCCTCGCCGTGCTGTCCTCCTATTTCCGTCTCGCCGGATGGACTGTCCTCGCGATCTTCTTCGCAGGGATAATCTTCACTCTGTTCGCCCGCCGTTCCATCCACAAGTACTCAGCCTTGGAGATGCGTTTCCTCTCCAACTACAACGAGAAAGAGGAAAACGAGCGTCGCAGCAAGCCTGTGTCCTCATCCGTCAGCCAGAAACTCGCCGACTACGATGTCCACACAGAGACTCTGACTGTCTCGCAAGACTCCACCTACGCAGGCAAGCAGTTGAGAGACATACCGTTCAGGGCGGAGACGGGAGCGAACATCATCAAGATAACCAGAGGCTCGACGAACATCACGATCCCATCCGGCGATGTGGTTCTGTTCCCTGGCGACCGGATGCTCGCTGTCGGCACCTCAACCCAGCTTGAGTCGTTAAGGAATATGATGGCGGGGGCTGTCGCTCCGGCCTCTCAGGACAAAGGCTCCGTCTTCAGAATCGAGCCGGAGACCCTCACGGATGACTCCTTCCTCACAGGGAAGACCCTGCGCGGCACAAATCTGCGCAAGTACCATTGTATGGTCATCAGCGTGCTTCGAGGCTCGCAGATCATCACTAACCCGGAGCCTGATTTCAGATTCCAGGAAGGCGACACGGTCTGGGTGGCCGGCAACGTGGATGAGTTGGAGACTGTTTAGAGTTTGATATATTCAGGATTGAGATAAGACTCAAGGTCTTTCCAAGAAACGGTGGCCGCTATCAGCCCCTGCGCGTAGGACGCGATCTCATAAGGCTGGTAGTACCAGGTCACACCGTCCTCAGACACACCGCATTTGCCGTTCGGCACCATATAGTCCTGCATCATACCTTCGAAAGAGCCGTCACTTTCCCAATCCTTCCGCAGGCTTGCCTTAATCAGTTCCGTGACAGGAGCCACGTACCCCGGCAGGAAGAGGTCATTCTCGGTTACACGCCCGCCGGTGCGAAGATCGATGATGCAAGGGATGGAATAGTACATTCCGTGGGCGCCGCCGAGATAGTTCTCGCTCAGTACCTGATAGGTAATAAAATCCTGGTAGCCGTTGCCGAACCATCCGGCCACGCTGTAAGACCAGTTGCAGAACGTGGCAGGGATATCGCCATAACTTGAGCCGTTGTTCTTATGGTATGCGACGTACTCATCGTAACTTTGCCCGGCGTCTCTCTGATAAATCGCCATCAGGGTGTCGGACACAACGTCGGAGGCCTCTTCGATGGTGAATCCGTCATATTTGTCACCGAAGCAGGCCTTTACAATAGTGTTGTTGATTTTCTTGCAAAGGGAGTTTCCGCCTTTGAATGACTTGTAGTACTCGATAGAATGGCTGATCTTGACGGAGATAGAGTCATCCTGCGCCAATGTCTGCTCATAATCGTTCTCATAAGTGGTTATCTCCGTCTCTTTCACTGAACAGGAATCCACTGCCAGCGCGGTCGCCGCGCAGGCCGCCAAGAATGTTAGAATCGTTCTCTGCATAATTAGTCAAAATTTGAATTGCCACAAATATAGACAATATTCCCTAATTTACTAACTTTGTCGGCGATTATGGAACAAACTAACAACAGACGACAAATGAACGGGTGGCTGGCGCTGAGTCCGCTGGCCGTATTTCTTGTGACCTACCTCGTCTCGTCGCTCGTGGCCAAGGACTTCTACAAGGTGCCCGTGGCCTCGGCTTTTCTCATCGCATCCGTCTATGCGATGCTGATCACCAAAGGGACCATGGCGGAAAGAATCGGAGCGTTCTCCGCCGGAGCCGGCGACAAGAACGTCCTTCTGATGATCTGGATATTCATTATGGCAGGCGCGTTCGCAACGACGGCAAAGGCCATCGGAAGCGTGGAGGCGACGGTCAACCTCACGCTAACCATACTTCCGGGGAAATGGCTTCTTGCAGGACTTTTCCTCGCGTCCTGCTTTATCTCGATGTCGATAGGCACAAGCGTGGGAACGGTGGTCGCCCTCGTCCCGATCGCCTCCGGTATAGCCGAACAATCCGGACTGTCCCTCGCAATGCTGACCGGACTGATTGTCGGCGGAGCGTTTTTCGGCGACAACCTGTCATTCATCTCCGACACGACGATCGCTTCGACCACGACCCAAGGCTGCTCTATGTCCGACAAGTTCAAAGCCAACATCTGGATCTGCGGCCCTGCGGCGATCGTGGTGACCGTCATCTATGTCATCATAGGACTGAACCACGGAGCGACCCCGGAGATCGGGGAGATTGAATATGTCAAGCTCGTTCCCTACCTAACCGTCATCGCGCTTGCCCTGCTCGGCATCAACGTGCTGATTGTGTTGGGAATAGGTCTGCTCCTGAGCGCAGTCATCGGATTCACCGGAGGAATGACGTGGATTGGATTCTTAGGAAATGTAGGAGACGGAATCGCTGGGATGGGAGAACTGATCATCGTGACTATGCTTTCGGGAGGAATGCTTGAGCTGATCCGTCGCAACGGAGGCATTGATTTCATAATCAACGGATTGACAAAAGGTGTCAAAGGACGCAGAGGAGCCGAGTTCAGCATCGCGGGTCTTGTCGGCCTTTCCAACCTCTGTACCGCCAACAACACCATTGCGATTCTCACCACCGGCGACATCGCCCGTGACATCACGGCGAAGTTCGGTCTCGATCCAAGAAAGACAGCCAGCCTTCTGGACACATTCTCCTGCGTTGTCCAAGGAATAATCCCCTACGGTGCGCAGTT
Organism: uncultured Muribaculaceae bacterium; assembly: GCA_964479325.1. Classification (GTDB taxonomy): domain Bacteria; phylum Bacteroidota; class Bacteroidia; order Bacteroidales; family UBA932; genus Cryptobacteroides. Next base: position 1,938 of record CAYZKZ010000130.1, on the reverse strand, counting down.
GCTGATGGCCTCCGGCTTCGCCGGCATCTCGGCGGCGGAGATAATCCCGTGCCTCTACTACCCGTTCGTCCTCTGTGCTGTCGCCTGCCTTTCGATCTTGTTCAGATTCCCTAAACGCTACTCACAATGGACAGGACAGCAAAAGTAACTTTCGTGACACTTGTCGGCTCGGTGGTCAACATCATCCTGACAGTGTTCAAGATTCTGGCCGGTGTCGTTGGGCGATCCACTGCGATGGTCGCTGATGGACTGCATTCATTGTCAGACCTTTTAAGTGACATAATAGTTGTGGTCTTCGTCAAGATCTCGGCGAAGGGCCGGGACAAGGACCACGACTACGGCCACGGCAAATTCGAGACGTTCGCAACCCTGATAATCAGCCTGATGCTCATCGTTGTAGCCGCCAACCTGATGTCCGGCGGCATCAGCAAGATTCGCTTGATCCTGAGTGGCGGCGAGGTCAGCTCACCGGGAATGATCGCCCTCTGGGCGGCTGTGGCGTCGATCGCTCTTAAGGAAATCCTTTACCGCTACACAATCATCCAGGGCAAGGCTCTGAACAGCCCGATGATGATAGCCAACGCCTGGCATCACCGTTCCGACGCGTTCTCGTCAGTCGGATCGCTGGTCGGAATCGCCGGTGCGATATTCCTTGGAGACAAGTTCGTCATTCTGGATCCCATCACGGGATGCTTCATCAGCATATTCATTTTCGTGATGGCGGTGAAGATGTCTGTTCCTGCGATCAAGGAACTCCTGGACGTGTCGCTTCCGGACGATGTCGAGGCAAAAATCGAGGAGACAGCCAAAACCATCCCCGGAGTCATTGACCTTCACGAGCTTAAGACCAGAAGGGAAGGCCCCGGAATAATTATGGAAGGCCACCTCGTGCTGGATTCCGAAATCTCCCTGAAGGAAGCCCACGACATCTCCAAGAAAGTGGAGGAAGCCCTGCGCCGTGAGTTCGGCTCCGAGACCCAGATCTCCCTCCACCTTGAGCCTGAGGATGATTCGGAATAATCAGGAGTACATCCAGCCGATCACTTTCAGTACCAGCCTTTGTGGCAGGCGGCGGATGGCGAAGACAAGGAGACTGTAGAGGAATGTCGGAGTCACCTCGGGCTTCATCCTGCGTCTTTGAAGTTGCTTAAGAACAGCCTTTCCGATGACCTGAGGGGACATTCCCTCGCGCTCGTCCTTGGACATAGCCTCGACCGCCCGGAGCGTGCCGTCATAGTACGGCGATGTCTCGGATTGTGACGCCTCGGCCACCCTGCGGGCCTTTGTGAATCCAGTCTTGACATCCCCCGGCATAATCACGCAGCACTGGACCCCGAATCCCTTTGCCTCGATGGCCAGAGCCTTAGTAAGCTGAAGGATTCCCGCCTTGACGCACGAATAATAGCCCTGGAACGGCAACGGAGCCAAAGCGGCGACAGACGAGATCGTCACCACCCTGCCGTGTCCCTGCCTTCTGAAGACCGGCATACAAGCCTGGATTGTCTTGACCACACCGTAGAATGTCGTTGAATATTGTGCCTCGATCTCAGCGATGGAGGTCTCCTCGATCGGCCCGGCGATTCCGTTCCCGGCGTTGCAGACCACTGCGTCCAGACTCCCCCTCTCCCGCACAATCCTCTCCACCACCGAAGCAATAGCCTCAGCGTCATTGACATCCATAACGACCGGCAGCATATTCCCGTTCTGTGAATATCCCTCCGGAGCCTTCCCACTGCGTGAAGCCGCATAGACCACAACCCCCGCGTCGCAAAGAAGTCCCGCCGTGGCCGCGCCGATCCCGCTGCTGCCACCCGTCACAAGCACTGTTCTAACATTATCTTTCATAGCCACAAAATTAACAAATCCGTGGAATAGACCAATGATTATTTAGTCGCTCCTTAAGAACTGCCTTTTTAAGCGGCCAGTAGTTTATATCGA
>CAYZKZ010000129.1:0-7073 GCA_964479325.1 uncultured Muribaculaceae bacterium | reverse complement strand
CCCTGGTCGCCAAGGCGCTGAATGTCAGCCGCCCGACCCTTTACAGCAAACTCAAGAAATACGGAATTTAGGAATATGCCGCCGTGGTCTCAGATTGTCGTTCCGGCATTTGCTCTTCTTGTGCTGGTAGCCTTGGTTGCGGTGCTTCTGACAAGACACCGCATCCTCAGGAAGGTCACCTATATGCTGGATGCGCTTGAGGACAAGGAAATCAATTTCAGATTTGACGAGGGAGGACTCGGAAGCCGGAAAATCAACCGCACTCTGAACAGAATCAGGACCATCTTTCAGAAAGAGACCAACGACATCAGGGAGCAGGAGGAGTACTACGGGCAGATGCTGGACAAGGCCAAGACAGGGATTGTCGTGCTTGAGTCCGTCACCGACTCGGTGCTTTACACGAACAAGCAGGCGCTGACGCTCTTAGGGGTCTCCTCGCTGAGTACCCTCAGGCAGCTTGACATAATAAGCCCCTCGCTCAGAGTGGCTTTCGAGAAGGTGGAGGAGGGTGCGGACCAGAAGGCCTCGATCTACTCGGAAAGTTCCCAGACAAACATCTCGCTTTCGGCCACTTCGGCGCACATCGGACGCAAGGATGTGAGGATCATAGCGGTGAACGACATCTCCGAGGCCATCGAGGAGAACGAGTCCGAGTCGTGGACAAGGCTCATCCGTGTGCTTACACACGAGATAATGAACACCGTCACTCCGATCGCATCGCTTTCCGAGGCTCTTTCAGAGTACGCCGGGACTATCACTCCCCCGGCCGACGGACCGGACCTGAAGGCCGGGCTGGACACCATCGCCAGCTCGTCCAGAGGACTTATCAAGTTCGTGAACTCGTACAGGGATCTGACCCACGTGGCGAAACCTGTCAGGAAGGCGTTTTTCGCCCGTGACTTGGCGGCGAGGGTCATCGACCTCAGCCAGAGGATTTTGGTGGCGGCCGGAGCGGAGGCCAGGTTCGTGGAGAAGACGGAGGACGTGCTGCTCTACGCCGACGAGAACCAGATCTCGCAGATTCTGATCAACCTCGTGAAGAACGCCGTCCAGGCGGGAGCGAGGCACATCGAGATCTCGGCCGAGCTGGACAAGAGGGACAACGCCATCATCAACGTCAGCAACGACGGGCCTCCGATCAGCGCGGCGAGCCAGGAAGAGATCTTCATTCCGTTCTTCACGACAAAGCAGGACGGAAGCGGAATCGGCCTGAGCCTCTCACGTCAGATAATGAGAATGCACGGCGGGACCCTTCGTCTGAGCAAATCAGACAGCACATCCACAGTCTTCACTTTGATATTCAGGTAATTAAAAAAAATCCAGCCGCGAGTTCCGTTTGCGACCGGATTTTTTTAGAGTCTTTAAGGGAAACCCCGACTAATCATTCTTCAGCGACTCCACCGGATTCGTGTGGGCGATCCTCAGCGAGCCGAGGACGATTGTGGCAATGATGATGGCCAGCACGATAATGTCGGCGACGATGAAGAACAATGGGGACAGAGTGATCTTCAGAGCGAACTGCTGTAGCCAGTAGTGAGCCACAAGCCAGGCACCGACGTCTCCGATCAGGATGGCGAGCAAAGCCACCTTAAGAACATCCATCACAAGCATCGACACGATCTCCGAGGACTGCGCTCCGTTGACCTTGCGGACAGCGATCTCGGCGCTGCGGCGATAGTTCTCGTCACGGACGTAGGAAATCAGACCAATCACGGCGATCAGCAGGGCGAACAACGCACCGAGGATGTAGGTCCTCTTCATCTGCCTCGTCGGATCGTATAGGCTCCTGAACGTCTCGGCGTAAGACTTCACCTCGGCGTCGCTGTCAGGAGCGACCTCCCGGATTGTCTTCTCGACCTTGCGCATCGTCTCCGGTGTAACCTCTGTCAACTTCACGACAAGAGTCTGCATCAGTCTTGACCAATCATAAGCCCCGTTTGCTTTCGCCTCGTCGGTGATAAAATCCTTGCTCCAGCAGAAACGGATGCTCGGACGGTAGTCCGGATCAGTGACACTTCCGATGACATAGTCCTCATAGACTCCGCAAATCGTGACCTGCCCGTGTTCGGTGATGCCGACAACCTTGCCCACGGCTCCGTCAGACCAATTGGCGAACGCGGCCATCTTTGTCACGAAGGACTTGCTGACGGCGACATCGTCTGGACCCTTGGGCACGGTTCCCTCGACGAGCCTGAAGCCCATCATATTAAAGAAGCCTTCCGAGGCGCCATATTCATCGGCGACGTTGAAAAGTTCCCTGTCATCCCCCGGGAGGTTGACATTATTGCCGGACGCGCGCTCCAAAGGTGATACGTAGGTCAGTTCGGCGGCCTCTACCTCTGGAAGTTGGCGAAGAGCCCCGGCGATGGCGTTCATCTTCGTCTGGTCATAGGACGGGAAGGTCTCATAGACAAGATTGCTGTACTCGTAGCCAGGATCGGCGTTCAGCACCCTGCGGTACTGGAAGCTTACGATCAGCACCAGTGACACCAGCACGGCGTTGATGGCGAACTGGAATGCTAAAAGGGAGATCTTCCAGCGCCTCTTGCTTTCCTTGTAACCTCGGAAAGCGCTGGAAATCGGGATCTTGGTGAACATCCTTGCGGGAATGACAGCGGAGACAAGGAACACCAAAATTACAATCCCTACAATGATCCAGGCGGAGAGCGGGGTGACAAGATCCTTCACAGGAACTCCCAACAGAGACTCAACAGCACCTCTGAACGCAAAGATCAACAGCGCGGCCACCGCAAGGGAGATGCCTAAATTCCAAGCGGTTTCCTTGAGAAGTATCTTGTTGATGTCCCAAGGCTGCGCCCCGTAGCACTTGCGGACTCCGACCTCACGCGCTCGGCGGATGACATCCGAGATGGCGACAAGGACATAGTTCATTATCGAGACAAGCAACAACAGGACGGCGATGATGGAAAGGATGAACACCAGGTTCCTGACCTCTGGCTGAGAACTGTGTTCCTTGGAGAATGAGGCAAGGAAGTACCAGAGGGAGACTCCGCTCTTCTCCATTTCCTCCAGCGGCTGATGGGCTTTCTGCATCTCGTGGATGGCGTCTTTAAGCGACGAGGGATCAACGCCTTTCGCCAGCTTGACGAACGCGATGTACCTGTCGTTGCCGACCCAGTTGTTGAGACTCCACTGGCTCATCGCCTCGATGGAGAGGATAACATCGGCGTGGATCGAGCCGTTCTTAGGGAAGTCCTCATAGACTCCGCAGACGGTCAGTTTCAGATTCGGATTGTCCTCGTTGGCGATCTGTCTGCCGATGGCCTCATTCACTCCGCCCAACTTCTCGGCGAAAGTCCTTGACACTGCCACGTCACCGCTCCACGACCTCAACGCCTTTTCCGGCTCACCGGCGAGGAAAGGACGATTGAATATCCTGAAAAAGCAGGAGTCCGCTAAAAGGTGCTCGGCGGCCACTTTGCTTCCCTCGTCATCAATGATGAAATTCTCGCTATTGAATATGCCGGTGAACCTCGTGGCTTCCAACACTCCGGGGACCTCTGCCTTGAATCCCGGAGCGATGGCTCCGCTGACCTGACCAAACTCCTTCTCCTCGCCTTGCGTGATGGCGCCGGTACGGATTTTATAGATTCTGTCAATGTCCTGATAGGAATTGTCATACGACAACTCGAAGCACACCTTGGCGATCAGGATGACGGCGATCGCCATTCCTACTCCCAAGGACAGAACCTTGATCACTAAATCATTTATTCTTTTCATATTACTTTTACTTTTCTGTTCTATGTTGTCACTTCGGCAAGCTCAGCGACCACGCTTCGACAGGCTCAGCGACCGGAGTTTTTTGCTCTGTGACCGATTCCAGCGGTGGCTGAGCCTGTGGTTGCTGAGCTTGTCGAAGCATCGAAGCCACAAGTCTGCCGAACCACACTGACCTATTCCTTTTTCAGTTCGATGGCCGGATTGGTGCGGGCCGCCTGGACTGCCTGCCACAGCACGGCAAGGACAGCGACGACGGCGATGAACAGACCTGCCAGAACGAAGATCCACCAGTGGAGGCCGATGCGGTAGGAATAGCCGTTCAGCCAAGTGTGCATCAAGTACCAGGCGACAGGGACGGCGATGATGAACGCCACGCCGACCATCTTCATAAACTCAGCCACCAGACCCCACAGAACCGTGTTGTAGTCAGCGCCATAGACCTTCTTCAAAGAGACGGTGCGACGCTCCTGCTGCATATAGTACGAACACATCGCCACAAGACCCAAAGCCGAGACAAGCAACGAAAGGATTGTGAATATGATCATAATCTCCAGCGTCCTTCTTTCCGAGGCGAACACCTCCTTGATGTCGTTCTCGACATAGCTTGCGTCGAACATCTTTCCAGGATAAATCTCGTCAAACACAGCCCTGACCCTCTCGAAAGCCTCCTTGTGGTCCGGGCCAGTCTTCACAAGGATTGTCCACGGCCAACTCTTGGAAGGATATTCATCGTACTGGTAGATCAACGCCGGACTCTGATTCTCAAGCAAAGGCTTGATCTTGAAGTCGTAGTAGATTCCGCCGATCGGCACAGCAGGGCGGTCCTTAGGTCTGAACTCCGTCGCGTCCTCGTCTATCCCGAGGACTCCGTAGGCATATTCATTCAACCAGTAGCAGTCGGAGATGTGGTTGTCCTGTTTTTTCCTGATGCCGAGAATGTTGAAGTAGGTGCTGTCGCCCATAACCATCTGGAATGAAGCGCTTCTCCCGTTCTCCATAGCCATAGTCCAGTTGTTGGTCCCGAACATCGGGTAGCCGTTGCCCACTCCCACAGCTTCCACGCAGCTCTCGCTCTTGAGCCTGTCGATAAGCGGAGACAGCTCACCGGCGCGACCATATTCATTGCTGATGGTGATCTGGTCCTTGGTGTTGTAGCCCACCGGGGCGCTGATCATCGATTTGATCTGCAAGAACATAGTGAATGCCGTCACCAGCATCACGACCGTGATGACGTTCTGAATGACGATGATGACCTTGCTGTACAGAGTCTTGGTCTTGAGCCTCAGCGTTCCGCGGACAATCTCGATCGGCTCGGCCTTCTGGATGATGAGGGCTGGAACGATGCCGGCGAGGAACCCTACCAGAAGCGTGAACAGGACGCAGACGAGAACACTGACCGGAGAGATGGCGTTGAAGATCGAGATGTCATAGTCCAGCACCTTGGAAGCCATCGGGGAAATGGCCTCGCCAATCAACACGGCGACAAGCATGGCGACCGCGCAGATGATGGTGCTCTCGGCGATCATCTTCAGGAATATGCTGCCTTTGCTCGCTCCGATGAGCCTACGGGTGGCCATCTCCTTGGCCCGGAAGCCTGAGAGAGCCGTGGTCATATTCACATAGTTCAGAATGGCGAAAAGAAGCAGGATGAAGCACATTCCGCCAAGCAGCATTACGGTTGTCTTGTCGCCTAAAAGCAGGCAGTCGTTGTAGTCATCTTTGCCGTCGGAGAGGAAATAGACATCACGCAAAGGGATGAGCCTCACATCGTTGTCATCTCTGGAATATTCTGGCGAATACGCCCAGAAATGCTCTTTGCACCAGTTCAGGATGTCTCCACGCCTGGCAGTCAGGTCGGCGTTAGGGTAGGACATCACGAAGCAGGTGGCGGCTCCGGCGTTGCTCATCCTCTCATCGTTGGCCTGGTTGGTTATCGACATAACCTCGGCTCGCATAAAGATGTCGCACGGCTTGATGATGGAACCCTTGATGTCCTTGAAGACTCCCGACACGGTAAGCGACCGGAGAGTCGAGTCGGCTCCGTCGTACCGGATCTCCCGGCCGACCGGATCCTTGTCGGAGAAATGCGTCGTGGCAAAGGACTCGCTGACCAGTATCCCCCCGACCGAGGCTTTCCACTCATTGAGATCACCTTCGACAAGAGGGAAAGTGAACATATCAAAAAACGAAGAGTCGGCATAATCCACGCTGGCGTTCACTATCTCGCCGTCAATCTTGAACTCCACCAGCTCGTCTCTTGAGAATGACGCTGATCTCTCGATCTCGGGGAAATTCGCTTTCAGATGACGGGACATCCAGAGACTGGTGGAGAGAGTCTCCTTTTGCGCCACCACATAGATCCTGTCGGCGTTCCTGTTGAACGAGTCTGTGCTCAGCTGATCTGAGACATAGACGGCAAGCAAGAGGACGAAAGCCATAGAAAGGCTGAGTCCCAGAAGGTTAACGGCGCTATAAAGTTTGTTGCGTTTCAGAAAATTAATAAAACTGCTCATAATTCTGTTCACTCATTCTTTCCTCCGCCTCGGGCGGAAGTGGGGATTGGATTGTTCTTCCTTCCGCCTGGGGAAAGGCGGTCAGGAAGAGGTAAAAAAGTAAGAGCCGGCACTTATGGGAATATAATTACATTATCTACTGTCAAGTCCGTAGCGGCGGTCATCAGTCACGCCTTGTAATCCACCGGCTCTCACTTAGCATAAATTTTTCCGGCTTATCCGGTCACTTTGATGGTTGGTGAGCTTGTCGAACCATATTCTGGTCTTTCAAGTCACTTCGACAAGCTCAGTGACCGATTCCGACGGTGGCTGAGACTGTGGTTACTGAGCTTGTCGAAGCATCGAAGCCACCGACCCGTCGAACCACGGTTGGGGAGCCTGCCGAACCACTAAAGCTCGTTCTTAACGTCGGAGACGATCTGACCGTCGAAGAGGTCGATGGTGCGCTGGGCGATGGCCGCGTCCCTCTGGGAGTGGGTCACCATCACGATTGTCGTTCCTTCCTTGTTGAGTTCGGTGAGGAGATCCATCACTTCCTTACCGTTCTTGGAATCCAGGTTTCCGGTAGGCTCATCGGCGAGGATCAGTTTCGGACCGGCGACAACGGCTCTGGCGATGGCGACTCTCTGCTGCTGACCTCCGGAGAGTTGCTGAGGGAAGTGCTGCGCCCTGTGGCTGATGGCCATTCTCTTCATTATCTCGGTGACTTTCTGCTTGCGCTCGGCGGCGGAGATGTTCAGGTAGCGGAGCGGAAGCTCGATGTTCTCATAGACATTCAGCTCGTCGATCAGGTTGAAGCTCTGGAACACGAATCCGATG
>CAYZKZ010000128.1:0-7144 GCA_964479325.1 uncultured Muribaculaceae bacterium | reverse complement strand
AGGATAGAGCCTCAGTCCCTTTACGGTGACAACCAGAGGCTCGTCCGCCGATCTCACGCGGCCAACCATCGTTTCAACTGATTGTAAATATAATGAAATTTCCTTACATAGCGAAGGAACAAGAGGAATTTCTCTTTCTTTGTCGCCCTTTCCCCTGACCGTCATCGTCCGGCGGGAAAAATCCACGTCACCGATCCGAAGGCCCAACAACTCCGCGCGGCGCATCCCGGTGCAGTAGAGCAGCGACACGATGAGTCTCTCCAGCCTTCTTGAATATGCCGCCTGGGAAGCCTTGTCAGTTCCCGTGATGAGCGCGAGGTTCTCTTCGGAGGCGTCAGGGTCGGTGGCGGCAAAATATTCATTCATCGACTCTTCCCTGTAGAAGACGGGCAGCCGCTTCTCCATTTTGGGCTTCGTCACCGTCCTGACAGGGTTCGAGGAGAGTTTTTTCTCCTTCATCAGGTAGCGGCAGAAGCCGGACAGAACGGAAAGATGCAGCCTGACGGTGCGGGGGCAGTCACCCTTGTCCTCCATCAGGTGCACCTCATAGTTTCTTATAATTTGAGGATCAAGGTGCTCCAGAAGGTCGCCATCGGCTTCCACCCCGCAGAAAGCGGCGAACTCCTCTAACACATCCGAGTAGATGGTCCGCGTTCTGGCGGAGTACCTCCGGATGTTGCTGATGTAGGAGATGTAGTCTTGAACCAAGCCCATAGTCACATCCTTACTAATCCGGCCATCACTTGTTTCCGAGCGCTATGCCGACCTTCCCGGCCAGAGCCTCGACAGGCTTGCCGCACCACTGGGCTATGACTCCGACAAGGAGTGCCGCGGCGAGTGTTCCCTCACGTACTCCGTGAATCCCGCCGAGCCAGAGAAGGGAAGCGACACAGGCCAATGCTACAAACGACACGTCAACAACGACTTTCGTGATGTTAAAGCGGGTCTTGAACACCTTGCAGATGGCCAGCACAAGGCCTTCGCCCGCAAGAGTGACCACACCGGCGGCCACCTCAAGGCTGACACCGATTCCGGTCAGAATGATTCCAACCACGCACCAGACCACCTGCATCAGGTAGTTCGGGCAGCCAAGTCCGGAGATGCACCAGCAGGCGAAGTCCGTCATATACCCGAACGCGAAAGCGACCGGCAGCTGCATCAGCTGAACCCAGTCGTAGTTCTTCCGAAGAAGCGCCATCTGAATCAGGATCAAGACGCAGTGCATCACAATCGTGGCCTCCCCCACCGTCAGCGGACACAACAGGCTCGCCACATAAGGCGGACACGAGATAGGCGAGGTCCCCAGATCCGCCAGAATCGAGAACGCCACCCCGAACGCCACGACCATCAGCCCGACGCACAGCACCAGATATCTCTTGAAAGTTTCCATTCCCATAAAAATCAAAAGGATGCAAATTTATGAATATTCTGTCAAATATTCTTGGTGTTGATCAGATTGACGACGACCTTTCACAAGATAATCCTTTAGGACGGAGTTGGCCCAGATTCGGAACTGCGTACCCCTTTGAGACTTGACACGGCAACCTAATGATATAATCACATCCAGATTATAATAGTTTACAAAGTGCGTCTGCGTTTTATTCTTCAAAGCGCCGTGAGGAGTGGTAATTGCATTTTTTGCAACCACCTTGGATTCATCCAGTTCTCCTTCCAAAAATACGTTCCTAATATGCCTGGAAATCACGGATTTGTCACGTTGAAACAACTTAACAAGTTGTTCCTGCGTCAGCCACACGGTGTCATTCTCCAGTTTGACATCCAACCGAGTCTTGCCATCTTCAGTCTGATAGAGGACTATTCCACCTCTTCCTTTCTCTTCAATACAAATGTCCATCATCGTTTTTTCCTCTAAAGTAGCAAAAAAATCCGAAGAAGCGCGAATCAATCTGAAAATCGCCATTGCCGACTTTCAGACAACAAGAATACAGAGGCCGAACGGAATGACGGAAATATAGCCTATGCGCCTACCTGGTGCGGTGGCTGAGGATGGAGTAGGCCACGACCGAAATGACGGAACCACCGGGGCGAGGGATCAGTCGGTCGGGAAGACAATTCCGGCCTGGCGGCGGATCTCGTCGAGGATCTCGGCGGTCGCAAGAGAGGTCTCAAGGCTGTTGACGGGCGATTCCTTTCCTCCGGACTCCAAAACGTCTATGAACTCCCGGAATTCGCAAAGGTACTCGTCAGGATCGGTCGGGACGGAGATGTCGATCGGCCGAGGTCCTGACGAACGGCCGGATGTCGGCGCGCCCCTGAGGGTCATAGCGGCCCCGCGGCAGATGTGAACCTGATCCAGCGACACAATTCCCCCGTCGCAGGAAATCTCAGTCCGAAGGTTGGAGTCCGCTATCTTTGAATATATCACCGCGGCGTCCATCCCGTCATATTCAAAAACAACACTTCCTTGCAGGTCGATCCTTTTCCATCCGCTCCGGCCGCTGTTCTCCGCTTGATGCGCCTCGGCAAGCTCGGCGACCAGTCTGTCGCTATGGTTCTCCAGATGCGCTTCGGCAGGCTCAGCGGCCGGTCTGTCGCTATGGCTTGCCCGGTCGCTGAGCTTGTCGAAGCGCCCGAAGCGCACCGGCACCTCACAGGTCGTCACCTGCGCCTTGATCCCCTTCGGTCGTCCGAACAGAGCGACCATAGGGAAAACCGTGTATATTCCTATGTCCATCAGCGCCCCGCCGCAGCACTCCGGATTCAGAGAGCTCGGCACAGGCGAGTCGTCCTCTCCGGCGATGATCCTCTTGACAAGGTCGTACTTCGAGGAGTACTGGCAGAATGAGGCGAAATAGTGCCGGGCGGCGCCCAAGTCCTTCAGCCTCGCCCTCGCCGCCACAAAATTCGGACACAAGGTCGAGATCATCGCCTCCATCAGCATCACCCCGTTGGCCTTCGCCGCCGCCATCATCTCCCTGACCTCTCTGGAGTTGGAAGCCATCGGTTTCTCACACAGCACATTCTTGCCGTGATTCAGACACCTGACCGCTATGTCCTTGTGTGTGCTGTTTGGCGTGCCGATGTAGATGGCGTCGATTTCAGGATCGGAAGCCATCTCATCAATGTCGGTGTAAACCTTCGGGATTCCGTGGGCGGCCGCAAAAGCCCGTCCTTTCTCCAGACTCCTTGAGCAGACCGCCGCCGCCTCGAACCGAGGCTCAAGAACAGCCCCTTTGAGAACCCAGTCGCTGATGCGTCCTGTTCCGACTATTCCGAATCTTGTCTTCCTCATTTCAACGCCCCTCTAAGTTCAAGATAATCAATGGCTGACACTTTTGCGGAAGACCTTCCCGAAGCGTCTATGCTCAGCACGTCATAGCCAAGCTTAGGCACAAAGGCCGCCGCCTTATCACTGAGATCCGGCTCGATGAGAATCAACCCGCTGACAGCCTTTCCCAACCTGTAGGTGGCTCTGACCACGGCGTCTGAGGCGAACGTGTCGGCGACCAGATAGATCCTGTCCCGGTCGGCGAATTTCTCCTTGCTGACTTTCCTGACCATAAACTCGACATCCTTCTCTTTCTCGTGGAAAGCGGTGGTGTAGCCCACCAGACCCTCAGGGACCAAGGCCTTCACGAAGCCTTCCGGATAGGCGGTCTTGAGAGGTTCGTGGAAGAAGATCACGACAGGCCTCGGCCCGAGCGAGTCCGGGAAGAAACCATTCTCGTCGGCTGGCTTGAAGACCTTCCCGAAAATCTTGTCGCCTCCGTGGTAGTAACTTAGTTCCTCCACGATTATCATGCTTCCGTTCTCAGCCTTGACCCTCTCCCTCGGGCTTGATTCCTTAAAGATGTTCAGACCGATGATTCCAAGGATGGCCACCAGTACGGACACGGCCAAAGACACTATGACTTTTTTCATTGCTGCGTGAATGTTAATTTTTTACACTATTCGCAAAATTAATTAAATTTGTACGAATATGCCAAAGTTGAATCCCATATCCCGTCTGTCGGAGAGAAACCAGCTTCTCGCCCTCAGCCTTGTGGTCGGAATCGTGGTCGGACTTGCCTCGGTTCTGCTCAAGGTTCTGATTTCCTTGATTCAGGAAGGACTTTCCGACGCCTTCGGAGGAGTCTTGGAAGGTGCGTTGTACTACCTTGTGCTTCCGGGTGTCGGAATGCTTTTGGCGATGCTGTTCTGCAAGTTTGTGATCAAGGACAAGATAGGCCACGGAGTGACCAAGGTTCTTCAGGCGGTCTCCGGCCACGAGTCCAGGATCAGGCCGCACAATATGTGGTCGTCAATCGCCGCCAGTTCCGTCACGATCGGCTTCGGAGGATCTGTCGGAGCGGAGGCTCCTATTGTCTATACGGGAGCGGCCATCGGATCCAACTTCGCCCGCTATATGGGTCTGTCCTACAGGAGTATGACCGTGCTTTTAGGCTGCGGTGCGGCGGCCGCCGTCGCAGGAATATTCAAGGCTCCTCTCGCCGGTGTCCTCTTCGTGCTGGAGATCCTTCTGTTCAACATCTCGATGACATCAATGATGCCGCTGCTGCTGTCCACGGTGTCGGCGACGGTGGTTTCCTACGTTTTTCTCGGATCTTCGACTCCGTTCGAATGCACCCTGACGCCATTCGCGCTCAAGAATATTCCATACTACATCATCCTTGGGCTTTTCTGCGGAGCCTGCTCCATCTATTTCATCCAGACCACCCTTAAACTGGAGGACAAGATCGGCAAGATGGAGAACGCCTACGTGAAATGGATCCTTTGCGCCGTTGGTCTCGGCATCCTGATATTCCTATTTCCTCCGCTCTACGGCGAGGGCTATGAGTCTCTTGGCGTGCTGCTGAACGGCAAGGAGCTTTCGCTCGAAGGTCAGACACCGCTTGCGTTTTTGGCCGACAGTCCTTGGTCAGTACCTTTGTTCTTCCTTTTGATCCTGCTTCTGAAGGTTTTCTCTATGACGCTGACCAACGCCGGTGGCGGAGTGGGAGGGACTTTCGGTCCGACGCTGTTCGTGGGGGCCATCGCGGGATTCGTGGTTGCAAGAACCCTCAACCTGCTTTTAGTCGGATCAAACGTGAGTGTTCCGGAGCAGAACTTCGTTCTCGTGGGGATGGCCGGGCTGATGGCCGGAGTTATGCAGGCCCCGATGACGGCGATCTTCCTTATCGCCGAGATTTCCGGCGGCTACGACCTCTTCCTACCGCTGATCCTGACCTCCACAATCTCCTTCGGAACCACCAGAATCGTCGAGAGGTACTCCATCTACACCAAACGAATAGCGCAGAGGGGCGAGCTTCTCACGCACGACAGCGATCAGGCCGTGCTGACACTTCTGAAAGTGTCGGACGTGATCGAGACGGATTTCTCCACGGTCAAGATCGACGACACCCTCGGCCATCTGGTCGAAGTGGTCTCCGAATCAACAAGGAACATATTCCCTGTCCTGGACTCACGGGACCGCTTCCAGGGCTTTGTCTCTTTGGGGGACATCCGGAAGGATATGTTCAGGACGAACGAGTACGAGACTCTCCACGTCTTCAACTTTATGAGGAGCGCGGAGGAATATGTCTATGAGGATGAGAAGATGGATTCCGTGATGAAGAAATTCGAGGAGACCTCGGCCTGGAATCTTCCCGTGGTCAGGCGCGACAGGACCTACGTTGGCTTTGTCTCCAAATCCAAGATCTTCTCCGCCTACCGGAACGAGTTGAAGGTAGTCTCGCAGGATTAATTGACAATTAACTGAATATGAAGTCTATATATATCGACCACATCGCTCGTCTCCTGTCCGTCAAAGACTGGCAGGTAGAGAACTGCATAAACCTCTTCGAGGAAGGAAACACGATTCCGTTCATAAGCCGTTACAGAAAGGAGAAGACCGGCGGGCTTGACGATGTCGCCGTGGCGGAGATCAAGCATTGGAACGATGTCTTCACCGAGATGGAGAAGAGGAAGGAGGGGATTCTCTCCACGATCTCCGAACAGGGCAAGCTGACGGACCAGTTGCGGACACGCATCGAGAACTGTGTGGTCTCAAGCGAGTTGGAGGATTTGTACCTACCGTATCGTCCCAAGCGCCGCACCCGCGCCACGATGGCCAGGGAAAAAGGTCTGGAGCCTTTGGCGGACAGGATGTGGAATGTCGAGGCGATTGATCCGGAGGTCGAGGCCCGGAAATACGTCGGAGACAAGGTCGCTTCCGTCGAGGAGGCCCTCGCCGGGGCGCGCGACATAATCGCCGAGCGGATCTCAGAGTCGCAGACCGTGCGGGAGAACCTCAGGCACATATTCAGAACCAGAAGGATCGAGGCCAAGGCCACCAAGGCCGCGTCAGATAGTCAGGAGGCTTCGAAGTACCGGACTTATTTCAATTTCTCGATGCCCCTACAGCGGATCCCGTCGCACAATCTTCTCGCCGTTCTCCGCGCCGAGAACGAGGGTTTCCTTTCTGTGGGTCTGGACGCTGATCCGGAGAAGTGCGGCAACAAGATCTACTACGATTTCTGCCAGGAACACCGCTACCCGGGAGCCAAGCTCGCAGGTCAGATCCGACTCGCCGTCGATGACTCTTTCAAGCGTCTTCTGGAGCCTTCCCTGACTAACGAGATTCTCAAGGAAGCCAAGGAAAAGGCCGACAAGGAATCGGTCAATGTGTTCGGAGACAATCTTTCGCAGCTTCTTCTCTCCCCTCCAGTCGGGCAGAAGAGGACGATGGCGATTGACCCGGGATTCCGCAACGGCTGCAAGATCGCCTGCCTTGACGAGCAGGGAAACCTTCTGCACCACGAGATAATATTCCCTCACCCTCCCCAAAGCGAGAAAATCAAGTCAATAATGGCGGTTTCCTCGATGATTGATGAATATTCCATCGAAGTCATCGCCATCGGCAACGGAACGGCTTCCCGCGAGACCGAGGATTTCATCCGCCGTGTCGGGATTCCTGACAATGTCAAGGTCTATACCGTGAGCGAGGATGGCGCGTCGATATATTCAGCGTCGGAAGTCGCGAGGAAGGAGTTTCCCGACGAGGATGTGACAGTGAGGGGAGCGGTGTCGATCGGCCGCCGGTTGATGGATCCGCTCGCCGAGTTGGTCAAGATTGACCCTAAGTCATTGGGTGTCGGGCAGTACCAGCACGATGTGGATCAGAATCTGCTTCGGGAGAAACTGG
>CAYZKZ010000127.1:6004-7265 GCA_964479325.1 uncultured Muribaculaceae bacterium | reverse complement strand
TATGAATGCCCTTGTGGGAGAGAAACAGTCCATCGTCACGGCGAAGGCGCAGACCACAAGGCACAGGATAATGGGAATCGTCAACACCGACGACTGCCAGATTGTCTATTCGGACACTCCCGGTATGCTCAAGCCGAACTACCGCCTCCAGGAGGATATGATGAAGTTCGTGGACGCCGCCATCGGCGACGCCGACATCATCCTCTACGTGACGGACGTGGTTGAAAAGAGCGACAAGAACAATGAATATATTCAAAAACTCCAGAAACTCGACTGTCCGGTGGTGGTCGTCATCAACAAGATCGACATCAGCGAGCAGAAGAAGGTCACGGAGTTGATCGCCTACTGGCAGGAGCAGCTTCCGGCCGCGGTCATCATTCCGGTGTCGGCGAAGGAGAGGTTCAACCTCGAGAGCGTGCTGAACGCCGTGATGAGCAAGCTTCCGGTGGCTCCGCCGTGGTTCGACAAGGATCAGTTCACGGACAGGAACCTGCGTTTCTTCGCGTCGGAGATCATCCGCGAGAAGATCCTTGAGAACTACAGCCAGGAGGTGCCTTACTGCTGCGAGGTGGCCGTGGAGGCCTTCAAGGAGGGGAAGGACCGGTACGAGATCAGCGCCGTCATCTACGTTATGAGGGACTCCCAGAAGGGAATCCTCATCGGCAAGGGCGGAGCGGCTCTCAAGAAGACAGGCACGGAGGCTCGTCTGGAGATGGAGGACTTCTTCCAGAAGAAGGTCTTTCTCCAGCTGTTCGTGAAGGTCAATCCGGACTGGAGGGAGAACCGCAAGGAACTGCGCAAGTTCGGCTACGAGGAATAATCAAGGGAGGCGGGCAATAGCCTCCCATAAAGGAATCAACAGAGCGGGCGATTGCCTGTCCGCACAGGATGAGTTATGGCTAAAGACGAGTGGGATGACATACAGACTCCGGAGGGAGGCGACGAGGACGAGGAACTGAACGAGGCCCCGATCGATGAGACATCGGCGGTTTCGTCAGGGAAATACGACAAATTGCTGAGTTCCGACAGCAGAAAGTACAAGCTTTCAGGGATGTTCAAGGACTGGTTCCTTGACTATTCCTCTTATGTCATTCTGCAAAGAGCCGTGCCTCACATTGTTGACGGACTCAAGCCGGTGCAGCGCCGAGTGCTTCACGCTATGTTCAGAATGGACGACGGAAGCTACACGAAGGTGGCCAACATCGTCGGACAGGCGATGCAGTACCACCCGCACGGCGACCAGTCCATCCTCGGCGCTCTT
>CAYZKZ010000127.1:0-5994 GCA_964479325.1 uncultured Muribaculaceae bacterium | reverse complement strand
GAAAGGCCTTCTGATCGACTGTCAGGGAAACTGGGGTAACATCCTCACGGGCGACAGCAACGCCGCGCCTCGTTACATCGAGGCCCGCCTTAGCAAATTCGCCAAGGAGGTCGTATTCGATCCGAAGATCACTAACTGGATGACTTCCTACGACGGACGAAACCAGGAGCCTACGGAGCTTCCGGTACGTTTCCCGCTCCTGCTTGCGCAGGGAACCGAGGGAATCGCCGTCGGAATGGCATCCAAGATCCTTCCGCACAACTTCAACGAGCTTATCGACGCTTCTGTCAGCATCCTGAAAGGCGAGGACTTCACGATCTACCCTGACTTCCCTACCGGAGGCTCGGCGGATTGCAGCAACTACAAGGACGGGGCGAGAGGCGGAAGCGTGAAGGTGCGCGCCAAGATCGAGAAGATCGACAAGAACACCGTCGCCATCACCGAGATTCCTTACGGAAAGACATCCCACATCCTCATCGACTCCATCCTCAAGGCCAAGGACAAGGGCAAGATCAAGATCAAGAAGATCGAGGATATGACCACGGAGAAGGTGGAGATCCTGATCCATCTCCCGAACGACGTGTCTCCTGACAAGACGATCGACGCGCTCTACGCCTTCACTGACTGCGAGTGCAACATCGCCCCGAACGCCTGCGTCATCGTCGATAACAAGCCTCAGTTCCTCTCGGTCAAGGACATCCTCATCTACGACACCAACCACACCAGGGATCTTCTCAAATGGCAGTTGGAGATCAGGCTCGCCGAGCTTGAGGACCAGTGGCACTACACCTCCCTCGAAAGGATATTCTTTGAGAACAAGGTCTATAAGATCCTGGAGCAGAACCAGATGAGTTGGGAGCAGCAGTTGGAGGACGTGTTCGCAGAGATGAAGACCTATCAGGACATCCTGCGCAGGGAGATTCTTATGGAGGACATCGAGAAACTGGTCGAGAAGCCTGTGCGCAAGATCTCCAAGTTCGACACCAAGGCCATCGACGAGAAAATCGCCGCCATCGAGGCCGAGATGGGGACGGTCAAGGACAACATCGAGCACATCACCGAGTACACGATCGACTGGTTCAAGACTCTGAAGGCGAAGTACGGCAAGCCGTTCGTAAGGCAGACCGAGATCTCGGCGTTCGAGAGCATCGCCGTGACCAAGGTAGTCAGCAACAACGCCAAACTCTACGCCAACTACGAGGAGGGATTCGTCGGCCTGTCAATGAAGAAGGACGACAACGGAACCTACATCTGCGACTGCTCCGACCTCTCGGAGATCATCGTCATCGGCAAGGACGGCAAGTACAGGATCACCAAAGTCACCGACAAGGCCTTCTTCTGGAAGGATCTCCTCTACGTCGGGGTCTTCAACAGAGGCGACGACAGAACCATCTACAACGTCATCTACCGCGAGGGCAAGAGCAGCGTCTCCTACGCCAAGCGCTTCGCGATCACCAGCGTCACAAGGGACAAGGACTACGACATCACCACCGGCGAGGAGGGGTCCAAGATCCTCTGGTTCAGCGTCAACCACAACGGCGAGGCCGAATCTGTACGAATATACCTGCGTCCGCGGCCGAAACTGAAGAAGACGCAGTTTGAATATGATTTCTCCACCCTTGCGATAAAGGGCAAGGGATCAAGGGGCAACCTCGTCTCCAAGAACCCTATCGCAAGAATCCAGCTCAAGTCCAAGGGTGTCTCCACAATCGGGGGCAAGGACATCTGGTACGACGCGGACATCCAGAAGCTCAACGACGAGCAGCGCGGCCAGTTCCTCGGCGAGTTCGGACCGGAGGACAAGATTTTGGCCGTCTTCAAGGACGGAACGTTCTACACGACATCGTTCGACGTCTCCAACCGCTATCAGGGCGAGGTCATCCGCATCGAGAAGTTCAATCCGAGCAAGACCTTCACGGCGCTCTACTACGACGGATCCGCCAAGGCGTTCTACGTCAAGAGATTCAGTTTCGTTCTTAGTGACAACACGCCTCAGTCGTTCATCGCGGCCGGGAACAAGTCCTACCTTGTGGACATCTCCGAGGACAGGCATCCTCAGTTCCAGGTGGTGTTCGCAGGAAAGTACGAGCACCGCGACCCGGAGAACATCGACGCGGAGGAGTACATAGCCAAGAAAGGCTTCACGGCCAAGGGCAAGAAGTGCCATCAGTACGACCTCAAGGAGGTCAGGTTCATCGAACCTCTCCACAAGCCGGAGGATGACATCGAGGACGAGCCTCTCGACATCATTGACCTGCCGGGGCAGGACGAGGATGTAGCGACCGAAGCGAACGAGGGCGGGACATCATCAGCCACCGTGGAATCAGGCAGTCAGACCGACGCGGCGAGCCTGCTGAACTCCGACAACATCCCCGACATCGAGGACATCGACGAGCCAACCCTGTTTTAGGAATATTCCGGAGCGGTCGTCTCTTCAGGCGGCCCGCGACACGACAGCCGAAGGATGAAGGACATCTCACTGATAGGATTTATGGGTTGCGGGAAGAGCAGCGTGGGCAAGAAGCTTGCGGCTCTGCTTCCCGAATACCGCCTCATCGACCTTGACTCGTTCATCGAAGGAAAGCAGGGAATGAGCATTCCCGAAATATTCAATGAATATGGCGAAGCGGCTTTCCGCCGAATGGAACGCGGGGCGCTCGACGAGATATTCAGTGCCACAGACCGCCCGCGCGCCATAATTTCCCTCGGAGGAGGGACCGTGACTTCGGAGGATTGCGCCCGGATCATTCGTCAGCAGACGGATTGCTTCTACCTCCGCGCCTCGACCGAGACACTTCTGAACAATCTCGAAGGCCATTCCGCCGGCCGGCCGATGCTCACCAATCCGATTGGTGTGGTTCGGCCGGTCGCTGTGGTTCGACCGGTCGCTGAGCTTGTCGAAGCGACAGGAGACAGCGGTCTGTGCGCTTCGACAAGCTCAGCGACCAGGGCAGGCTCAGCGACCGGGACAAGTTCTTCGGCCAAAGATAGCATATTCACTGAAAGAGAGGCACTTCGCCAAAGAATAGAGTCTCTGATGTCCACCCGCTCAGCCCAGTACCTCGCCACCGCCCACCACATAATCGACATCGACGGCCTCACCTACGCCGAGGTAGCGGCACAGATCGCCGCACAGGCCAAACAGGACACACACGGACAGCCTTAGCGGGATTTTGTCTAAACCAGCGAACACCGACATATTCAATAACACCAAATCCAAAACCTATCGAATAATGAGGACAGCGACATCACTACTTGTTATCGCACTGATGTGCACCTCCTGCTATGTCAGGATCGGCGGCAGCCGCAGTTCCGTGAAGTATGACGACAGAATCGATTTTGAGACCATTGTCCGTTCGGTAGAAAACGGGTTAGGGGACGGCTACTACCCCTCTCAGTTTCATATTATTTCCGAGACCGAAGGAATCATCGCAGGCTACAACGGAGAAAACACAGCCATATTCGTAACTTCCGACGGAGGGAAAAACTGGCAGAAGAAAGCTCAGTTCCCCAAAGTCTATTGCGAATCTTTGCAAAATAGCCGGGACAGGGCATATTGTCATTTCTTCAATATCGAGACCCTTGAAAATGAAAGAATAATGTCATCGGAAGGTGACTATTCCATCTGGGAGACCATTCTTGAGGACGAACACTCCATCAAGGATTTCAAAGCTTTCGGGAACGGCGTGCTGATGGCGCGGCTCCCTGTTCCAGAGACAAATAGCACGGTTTCAGGGCGGAAATATTATTCAGTGATATCAAAAGATGATGGAAAGACCTGGCAAAAGACAGAGCCATATTTAACCACTCCAAGACATCTGTCCTACACTGCCGAGGATGTCATCTACGTTCCAGACTCCACTGTCAGTGAAATCGCAAGATTCAACCCCGTCACATTCCAAAACGACACAATTTACAACAGCAAGGAACGAATAACAGAAATCGTCGGAGGGGAAGACATCGTCGGCCTCTGGGAGGGGCACAGGACGAATTTCTATCAGATTTCAGGGAATCAAATGAAATTTCTGTCATCAATATACGACAGAAGGCATCCACTAAGGAATTACACCCCAGACGAACTCCATCAATACGGCGACATTCTCTACACCAGCATCACCCCTTTGACCTATATGGGAAAGAGAACCACCTACATCTCCATAGACAAGGCACAGACCTGGAGAGAAGTCAATGCGGGGAAAGCGACTGATGAGCAATATAATCCACGTGTGACAATCTACCACAAAGACCGGATAGTGTCCTACTGCGTCGTCGAAAAGGACGGCCGACGGCAGGACTTCATCAGGATCATACGTCCGAAAGTGGATTAGATGAACTCCTCGCGCTCCTTGATGTCCTTGATGCGGAGCTGGAGGGTGGTGTTGCCGCGGTAGTAGTTCTCCACGATGGAGTAGCAGATGTCAAACGGGTTGCCGGCCTTGATGTAGTCGTAGTACTCGGCCATATTGAACGCTATCGCCGGAATCTGGTGGAAAGGCTGCTTCTCGTCGATCAGGTCGAGCTTCATATGCACCCCGCCGGCGCCCACCTTGCGGCCGTTGCCTCCGTCGGAGACGTTCTCGGTAAGAAAGACCGGATTGGTGTTGCCAGGGCCAAACGGCTGGAACTGCTTCAGAAGCCTGAAGAACTTCGGGGTGATCTGGCTGAACTCCAACTTTGCGTCGATTTCGGTCATCGGAGTCAGCATCTCCTCGGTGATCTTCCCGGCTATGAATCTTTCAATTCTTGTAACGAACTCATCCAGATTACCTTCCTTCAAGGTAAGTCCGGCGGCATAGACGTGTCCGCCGAAGTTCTCCAAAAGATCGGCACAGCTTTCTATGGCCTCATAGAGGTCGAAACCAGCGACACTGCGAGCCGAACCTGTAATGAAACCATTTGACTTCGTCAGCACGATGGTCGGCTTGTAGAAAGCCTCCACAAGACGCGAGGCCACAATCCCGACAACTCCTTTGTTCCACGTCGGGTTATAGACAATGGTAGCCGCGTCCGTCGAAAGCGCCGTACCGCTCTGAACCATCTCCAAAGCCTCCTGCGTGATCTCCCTGTCGATGCTCTTGCGGTCGTTGTTGTTGTCGTTGATCTTCTCGCCGATGATCGTCGCGACGTGGTCGTCGGACGCTGTCAGAAGCTCCACGGCCAGACGGCCGGTCTCCATCCTTCCGGCGGCGTTGATCCTCGGCCCGATCTTAAAGACGATGTCGTCGATCGTCAGATGGCCGAGTTCCAGTTTTGAGAGCGTGGCCATAGCGTGAAGCCCCTTGCGAGGGTTCTCGTTCAGCTGCTTCAGGCCGAAATGCGCCAGCACCCTGTTCTCTCCGGCCATCGTCACAAGGTCGGCGGCGATGCTGACAACCAGCAGATCCAACAGCGGAATCAAAGTCTCGAACGGGATGCCGAACTTCTGTGAATATGCCTGCACAAGCTTGAAGCCGACCCCGCAGCCGCTCAGATCGTCGAACGGATAGGTGTCATCCTCGCGCTTCGGGTCCAGGACGGCCACAGCTGGCGGAAGCGTGTCCTCCGGAAGATGATGGTCGCAGATGATCACGTCTATTCCCTTTGCGGCGGCATATTCAACCTTCTCGTTGGCCTTGATGCCGCAGTCCAGAGTGATGATCAGACCGAAGCCGTTGTCTCCGGACCAGTCGATGCCCTTGTAGGAAACGCCATAACCCTCGTCGTAGCGGTCCGGGATGTAGAAATCCACCTTCGACGAGTACCTCCGAAGGAATGAATATACCAACGAGACGGCGGTCGTGCCGTCAACGTCATAGTCGCCATAGACCAGTATCTTCTCCTCGGAAGTGATCGCCTTGCGTACCCTGTCCACGGCCACATCCATATCCTTCATCAGGAACGGATCGTGGAGGTCGTTCAGGCTCGGACGGAAGAACGAGCGCGCCTGCTCGAAGGTCTCGCCTCCCCTCTTGACCAGAAGGTCTGCCAGAACCCGGTCGATACCCAGTTCGGCGG
>CAYZKZ010000126.1:0-7309 GCA_964479325.1 uncultured Muribaculaceae bacterium | reverse complement strand
AACCTCGATATAAACTACTGGCCGCTTAAAAAGGCAGTTCTTAAGGAGCGACTATGTATCCTCCGGCCGGAGTGGTCATCTGGTTTTTCCCGTTGGTCTCCCCCTTTGGCGACTGAGGTTTGTTGACTCGCTTGGTCGCAAGCCTCTTGCAAATCGTTTCGTGCGTAAATAGGGGGCTTTCGTTCACGAACCCTTCATAGAAACCTTGCCGGTGCGTGGAGAGCGGTTGTTTGCTCACGGCATTGCTCTGGCTGGCATTTCGCGCGTGTTGTGTCCATCATTACGTGCGGGCTGTCATTGCCTGATGCCTTTGTGCGTGGCAAGATATGTTTTGCGCACGTACTTCACTTGGAATGGCTGTTCGTGAGCGATACTGTCGTATTTGCTCACGACTTCGTGCGAGCGATGGCTGTGGTGCGTGTGGAAGCTTGTTTTGCGCACGTACCGTATAGTTTGCGGCTGTTATTGCGTGCCTTTATTGAATCAGTTTCTTAGACCTCTGCCCTTTCGTCTGATCTGGATGCACTCAGGGGGAATAAGGAGTCAACCTCGTATCGAGTAAGGCCTAAAATACGGCGAATCTGTCCGTTGGATGAACGATAGTCTTTACGAAGCTTCCTTGCAAGATCCATTTTCTGGGCTGAACTCAAATCTTTCAGACCTCCCTGCCCGTAATCGGACTTAATGAGTTGGCAAACTTTTGGGAATAGCTCTGCGTCAGTCATATATTCACCGTCTCCAAGTTCCGAGGCGATCGTCTCATAACTTTCCACATTCCTGCTGACCATAAAGAAATATTGGTGTGCGTCCCGGAACATAGACATTCCAAGTCCGACATCGCAATATTCCGTCGGCATCACATATCCATCTGCCAGCGCGGTGTTATCTGGCAGATGAGGATTCCTGCTTCGGAACATTCTCCGAATTTCATTGTCTGTCAGTCCTGATAGCTTTCCCGTGACGGGAAATGTGTTGAAATAATAGGCTCCTGTACCCCAGGGGTAAGAGAATGGTGTGCAGTCCGGGTTGACGACGTAGCCGTTGCGGTTGACGTAAACAATCGTGTTTCTCAAGGTCTTAAGGTCTTCTATCGGCTTGAGGGTCATTTGAAATAGATGCGAAAGTTTGGTTTGGTCTCTGCTGCGCAGAAAGCGCTTTAACCTCCGGCGGAAAGTCCAGAAACAGTCTTGGATCAGGTCTTCTTCTCCGTTTATGACTATGTGAATATGATTGCTCATTATCTCGAAAGCCGCGACTCTGAGTGCCGGAAAATCAGTCAGGCATCTTGCCATCAGGTTCATTGCGAACCGGTAGTCATCGTCTGTGGTGAATATCAGCGACGTAAGGTTTCCGGGTGTGTACAGGTGCCACCATTCTCCGGAGCCGTTGAATGTGGCTTCGCACATCCGCTCGGCATCAATGTATGAGATCCTTTTCATAATTTGTAGTTTATTCCCGTCCGGAGGAGTTTTCCCTTTGGTGCGGGTGGTTAATATGTAAAGTCGCAGCTGGGTGTATTCACTGTGAACCCCTTATTTGCGAATATGTTTGTGTACACCCCGTTTGTGCAGGCAGAATCGTCTTAAAATATTATAAAGCGAGTCAGGTGCGATATGGCCTAACTCGCTTTGCGGATTCTTTGCCCCGCGGCATTCAGTGATGTACTGTTCCGTAGTCTTAGAATATGCCCGTACTTCAACCGTTTGTTGTATGAAGACCGGCTTCGCTGACCGTCGCAAAACTAAGCAATTTTTCTGAATATCGAATCATAGTCAACCAAAATATTATTGTTTTGATTAACAACCGATTTCCCGTGCGCAAAAAGACCGTATTTGCGCACGGACATCGCTTGAAGTGGTCATCCGTGAGCGGGACAGCCATATTTGCTCACGGCCTCATCGTGGAGGTTACCATCGTGCGCAGAAAGACCGGATTTGCGCACGGACATCTCTTTGGATGGCCGTCCGTGAGCGGGACAGCCATATTTGCTCACGGCCTCATCGTGGAGGTTACCATCGTGCGCAGAAAGACCGGATTTGCGCACGGACATCTCTTTGGATGGCCATCCGTGAGCGGGACAGCCATATTTGCTCACGACTTCGTGCGGGCGATGGTTGTGGTGCGTGTGGAAGCTTATTTTACGCGCGGCTTGGCATTACTGAGAGCTTTCCCGTGCGGTGGACAGTTCCGTGTCAGGCTGGCACCCGCGCGTGGAAAGTGAAAATCACGTCCATACGAGGGAAGGCGGAAGAAAATTACTAAATTTGCCACTCGGATTCCGGGGAGGAGGAAATCTTCCTGAAAAATCCGCATTGATTAACATTATACAATAATCTTACTAATATGACTATGAGTAGGAATGCTTTGATTTCGGTGATTTTAGCTGTTCTGACCAGCCTTGCTTGTGGGGGAACGGCCGCGGCGCAGACCGCTGAGGACAATCCGGTGGCGAATCCCGATGCGGTTGTCGTTTCGGGCAACGCGCGGTTTACTGTGCTTGGAAGCCGGCTGCTGAGAATGGAGTGGGCGGAGAACGGCAGATTCGAGGATCGGGCGACGCTCGGCGTGGTCAACAGGAATATGCCTGTCCCGGCCTACACGGCGAGACGTTCCGGCAAGAGACTGACAATCAAGACCGATGATCTGACGCTGACATATTCGGGAACAGGGAAGTTCGACGAGAAGAATCTTAAGGTGACATTCAGGATGGCCGCCCCCTGGACGAGGAAAGGCTTCCGTATGGTGGAATGGCATCCGGGAATGGATGACAGCGGCAACCTGCTCGGCACGACAAGAACCCTTGACAAATGCGACGGCGTGACCACGAAAGAACCCTACGACAAGGGTGTCGCCTCCCGCGACGGCTGGGCTGTGATCGACGAGTCCGACAGGCAACTGTTCGAGCCGGTCGATTCCGACTGGAAATATTGGGTGGAGGAAAGGGACTCGACTGACCGTCAGGACCTTTACCTGTTCGCCTACGGCCACGACTACAAGGCCGCGGTCTCTGACTTCACGAAAATAGGCGGCCGCATCCCGATGCCGCCTAAATATGCCTTAGGCTACTGGTGGTGCCGTTTCTGGCAATATTCGGATTTCGAGTTCGTGGGACTCGGAAAAGAGATCCGCTCGCTGGACATCCCTATCGATGTGATGGTCTTGGATATGGACTGGCACGAGACCTGGTCTCTCAGGCGGTACAAGGCGCCGAAGGACGAGTTCGGACAGAGGATCGGCTGGACAGGCTACACCTGGCAGAAGAAATTGTTCCCTAATCCAGCGAACTGCCTTCAGGATCTTCACAATCTTGGCCTGAAAACGACTTTGAACCTTCATCCGGCCTCGGGAATCCAGCCGTACGAAGAGCCTTACGACCGCTTTGTCAAGGACTACCTCTCAAGGACTGATGAATATGACGGTCCTAAGGGCTACGTCAACCCTGACGGGACCAAGGCGCCTGTGCCTTTCCGTATGGATGACCGTGTCTGGGCGGACGCCTATTTCAATTCTGTCATACATCCGTTTGAGCGTCAGGGTGTTGACTTCTGGTGGCTCGACTGGCAGCAGTGGAAGTTCAGCAACTATGTGCCTGGACTCAACAACACTTTCTGGCTGAACTACACCTTCTTCAATGATATGGTCAGGCAGTCTGTCGGCCAGGGAATCCACGCCCGCCGTCCGATGATCTACCATCGTTGGGGCGGAATCGGCAGCCATCGCTACCAAATCGGTTTCTCCGGCGACACATTCGCGTCCTGGCAGGTTCTCGGCTACCTTCCTTACTTCACCTCGACGGCTTCTAATGTCGGCTATGGCTACTGGGGCCACGACATCGGAGGTCATATGCAGCCTAAGGGTGTCAATGAGACTGATCCGGAACTTTACACCAGATGGCTCCAGTCAGGAGTGTTCACCCCTATATTCAAAACCCACTCCACCAAGGATTTGACAATGGAGAAGCGGTTCTGGGTGTTCCCTGACTATTTTGACGCAATGCGCGCCGCCGTCAGGCTTCGCTACGACCTCTCGCCGTACATCTACAACGCTGCGAGGGAATCCTACGACACCGGAGTCTCGATGTGCAGACCTCTTTATTATGAATATCCGGAGGATTCGGAGGCGTACGACTTCAAACAGGAATATCTCTTCGGAGACGACATCCTCGCCACCGTTGTCTGCGAGCCGGTTGACTCCGTCACAGGTCTGGCGAAGCGTGTTATGTGGTTCCCGGAAGGCTCGGACTGGTACGATGTGGCGACCGGAACAACGTTCAAGGGCGGTCAGACCGACACTCTGAGCTACACGATCAATGAGAATCCGTACTATGTGAAGGCCGGGGCGATCATCCCGATGGCGTCCGAGACCATAAAATCACTTCAGGAGAAGGACAACACACTTAAGTTGTTCATCGCTCCTGGTGACGGCGAAAGCACCGTCTCGGTCTATGACGATGACGGCGAGACGCAGGCCTACTCTTCTGAATATGCCCGTACTGCCGTCAGCAAGGTCTCCGACGCGTCCCACATCAGGATCACGGTGTCCCCTCGTCAGGGAGACTATCGTGGAATCAACCCGGACAGGCGCGTCAAGATTGTCCTCGCCGGGGTCTATGCACCTGAAAAGGTGACCGTGGGCGGAGTCGAGGTTCCATATTCACGTTTCGCCGACCACGAATCAGAGGTTTCCGGTCAGGCATCTCAGTGGACATATTCAGGAGGCGACCTTTCCGCGGTCATCTACCTTCCTGAGGCTCCGGCTTCCGAGGAAGTCGTCGTCGAGTGCTATTTCAATGAATATGCCGCCTCTCACCGCGACCTGCTCAACGGGAAGAAGGGGCTGATGCACAGGATGATGGACATAACTCCAGAGACAAAACTTGTCTTCGGGAAATATGTTGACGCATATATGATGCTTCCGGATCCTTTCCTTGCTCTCGCCCAGTGTTCAAGCTTCATCACCGAGGAGCCTTGCAAGGCCGGTGAATATCTCGAAAGAATTGACCCTCAGGCTCTTGTTGACAACCTTAACGGCTATGCCAAGATTCCGGCAGGTTTCGTCACCAAAGTCAAGGCCCAGGTTGAGACCCTTTCGAAATAGTTTTGTCCTTCTTGAGGTTTTAATGATCAATTGATGGAAAACGACAATAGAAAACTATATCCTCTGAGGTTTGTCGATGAGGGTGCCGATGTGTCCTGGGGACACGTAAGCTATCAGATCGCGGATCTCGGTTTCAAGGATTCGATGGTGGATAACGGCTGGTTCGGCGGCAACACCCTGAGCGAATTGATGAACACCTACCTTGAGCGTGTGGTCGGGGACGACATCTTCGAGTTCTACGGACTTCAATTCCCTGTGATGGTGAAGGTTATGGATGTCACCGGTTGGCAGCCGCTTCAGGTTAACGCTTCCGACGAAGTGGCTTCCGTGAGGTATGACTCTTTCGGCAAGACCGCCCTTTGGTACGTTCAGGAGGCCGCTCCGGAATCCGAGCTTCTGCTTGGTTTCAACCGTGACGTCAATCCTGCGGAATTCTATGCCGGATGTCAGGGCGGAACCGTCAGGGAGATGCTGAATGTTGTAAGGCCGCATAAGGGTGAGGCCTTTCGGATCAAGCCTGGCACTGTTTTCGCCGCCGGTCTGGGACTCAAGATAGTCGAGATCGCCGAAAGTTCCGAACTCGTCTTCAATCTCCATAACTGGGGAATGGAACTTTCGGATTCTCAGGAACTTCTCCTTGAGGAGGCATTCGACATCATTGATTTTCACAAATATATTCCAACGCCGTCCGAATCTGGCGACAAACTCGCTGTCTGCCCTGAGTTCACGGTCACGAGGCTTGACCTCGGCTCCGGACTTCACATATTCTCCGAGCAGCCGGGCAGTTTCGCTGTCTATTATTGCGTCTCAGGCGAGGCTTCCGTTCAGATTCCCGTCGAGGGAGACAAAGGCTCAAGTAAGATGGAGACATATTCATTGAAGTCGGGGCATTCAATTTTGGTCCCGTCCGAGTTGAACGACTTCTTCCTTGTGCCTTCGGCGAGAGGAACAGTTCTGCTGGAGGCTCTTGTCGAGAAGCGTTTGGTCAAGGACTCCTATACTAATGACGAGGTCGAACCTAACTCTTTCCCCGAGGCGGAGGTTCCCGACCCTCACGTCCGTGAGTGGAACGGCTGATTTTTTTGCTATGGCTGACACAGAAAGAATTGACAAAGTCCTTTGGGCCATCAGAGTGTTCAAGACCCGCACTGAGGCGACCGAGGCCTGCAAAGGCGGTAAGGTTAAGGTCGGAGGGGCCAACGCCAAGCCTTCAAGAATGCTGAAGGTAGGGGAGGTGGTCGAGGTTCGTAAGGGAGCGGTGAGATATTCCTACAGGATCAAGCGGCTGACCGACCATCGTCTTGGGGCGGCGCTTGTCCCGGACTATGCCGAGAATCTCACTCCGCAGTCGGAAATTGACAAACTCAAGGCTCCCGTGGAGACTTTCTTCGTCCGTCGTGACCGCGGGGCCGGCCGTCCGACGAAGAAGGAGCGGCGTTCGATCGAGGAGGCTTGGGATGAGATCGACTATGACTCAGGCCTGAGGGACATTCCTGATGACATAGCGGAAAGATTCGGAATCTCGGAAGATGACATTTAATGAAGAGTGGGGTGACCAAAAGTCTTTTGATCACCCCACTCTCTTTAGAAAAGTCTTGACAATCCGCTACTTGCCGAAGAATCTGGTGTAGAGTCCGTAGAATCCGGCTCCGTGGCGAGCCTCGTCCTTGGCCATCTCGTGCACGGTGTCGTGGATTGCGTCGTAGCCGAGCTGCTTTGCTCTCGTGGCGATGGCGAGCTTGCCCTCGCAGGCTCCAGCCTCGGCCTGATAGCGCTTCTCAAGGTTGGTCTTGGTGTCCCAGACAACGTCTCCGAGAAGCTCGGCGAACTTGGCGGCGTGCTCTGCCTCCTCGAAGGCGTACCTCTTGAACGCCTCGGCGATCTCAGGATAGCCCTCACGCTCGGCCTGACGGCTCATAGCGAGGTACATTCCGACCTCAGAGCATTCTCCGTTGAAGTGATCCTTGAGACCCTGGAGAACTTCCGGATCCTCTACCTTGCCGTCTCCGATGTGATGCTCGCAGGCCCACTGTGGCTTGCCGCCCTCATCCTTGATCTCGACGAACTTGCTCGCCGGAGCGTGGCACTGTGGACACTCCGCAGGAGGATTCTCGCCTTCGTAAACATAACCGCAAACCAAGCATCTAAACTTCTTTTTCATAACAAAATCTTTTAAAAGTCAAACAAAGTAATCCTTAAATAATAACTTGGT
>CAYZKZ010000125.1:0-7328 GCA_964479325.1 uncultured Muribaculaceae bacterium | reverse complement strand
CTCTGGACAGCAACATTCTGCCTCTGCTCTACCTCCTTGTTGAACCTGACAGGCTCCATAATGCCGTCATAGATCTCATAGACTAAAAAGATGGCGCAAAGCGCGAGTACGATGCAGAGAATCGTTTTCAGTGTCTTGTTCATTATTCTTGGTTTTTATGTTTTCTTACCGGCGAAAAGACTATACGTCAATTCTTGACAAAGTTAGAAAATTGATTTATGAAATGCAATATAATATTTGTAATTTTGCAGACAGCAATGAAAGACATCACAATTTTAGACAGACTCACAGGCGGTTCCTCCCGCGTCACGATCGCCGTCCACACACATCCGGACGGAGACGCGGTCGGCAGCGGCACGGCGATGCTGAGCTACCTGACGGACATTTTAGGCAAGAGCGCGGCATTGATCGTCCCGGATGCCATCTCGGAGTCCATCTCGTTCATAACCAAAGGGTTCGCCCCGCAGAGCATCATCACTTACGAAAGCGATGAGAGAAAGGCCGAGGAATGGATCGCGTCCAGCGACCTGATCCTGTGTCTTGACTGCGGATCATTCTCAAGGACAGCCGGGATGGAAAGAAGCCTGAGGGAATCCAAGGCGAGAAAGGTCCTGATCGACCATCACCTTGACCCTGAGACCGAAGCCTTTGACCTTGTGTTCTCGGAGACAAGGATCTCGTCGGCCAGCGAGCTTCTGTTCTGGATTCTGATGGAGACGCCTCTCATCGGCGGAGACGCGTCCAGGCTGCCTGCGAAATGCGCGGCCTCACTGCTCACGGGAATGACGACGGACACCAACAACTTCGCCAACTCAGTCTTTCCCGGCACTCTTGAAATGGCCTCAAGACTGATCGCCGCGGGAGTTGACAGGGACGGGATACTCTCAGAGCTGTACAACAACTACAGGGAGAACCGCCTGAGGCTTATGGGATTCCTTATGGGCGAGAGGCTGACCATCACTCCCTACGGGGTGGCCTACATCATCATGGATGAGGAGACCAAGGCGAGGTTCGACTTCAAGAAAGGCGAGAGCGAGGGGTTTGTGAATATGCCGCTGTCCATAGCGAAAGTGCGGATGAGCATATTCCTGACTCAGGAGGGCGACATCTTCAGGGTCTCAATCCGCTCGAAGCGCGGCGTGTCGGCCAACGAATGCTCAAGAAGGTTCTTCAACGGAGGGGGACACGAGCTGGCGGCCGGCGGAAGGCTTGAGATCGGGAAGGATTTAGGGTCAGCCGAAGAAGCCGAGGCATACATCTTGAAAGCAACCGGAGAGTTTTTTGGAATATGACACGGAACCTCCACACCATAGCGGCCCTCGCAGCGGCGGCGGTCATCCTGTTCTCCTGCGGGAAGAACGGGGTTGAGAATGCGTACACAAAGCAAGACACCAACATAGAGTCCTTGGTCAAAAACCTTGCTCCGGAAGGTTCGGACGCCACGGTCGAGTACTTTGACGGCCCTGTCAGGGTGACGGTCAAGCACGGTGACGGAGACGCTCTCGAAAGCGGCGGCACAGTCACATTCCTCTACGCCGGGCACATCCTAAACGGATCCAGCCTCAACGCGTCCAACCTGTTTATGACGAACAACAAGGAATTCGCGGAATCCTCCAACTGGACGGTGACCGACACCACAATATTCCAGCCGGCCACAGTCAAACTGGCTGACGACACTCTTGTCAAAGGCCTCGCGAAAGGCATCGTCGGTGTCAAGGCCGGAGACGAGTGCTACATTATGTTCAACGGAAAGTACGGATTCGGGAAACACACGACAGGAGTCGTGCCGGGAAACTCCGCTTTGGTCTATCATTTGTGGATAGACAGCGTCTCCAACTGACGAAAAAAAGAGAAAAGTTATGAATATATTGAAGAAAACAACCCTACTATGGCTTGCGGCGGCCGCCGCCGCGGCGGTGACGGTGTCGTGCGCCAAGGAAAACTCGACATCGCTGAACGAGGACAACAAGCTCTATCTTGAGGCTTGGATGAGCGTCAACCACCCTGGAGTCCAGCCGACAGGCCTGGGAATCTACATAATCGATGACCAGCCCGGCACAGGGGAGGCATTGGAAGACAAAGACCTCTACTACTTCCTGAGATATACCTCCGCGGATCTGGACGGCACGATCGGAAGCACGACCGAGGAGAAAGTCGCCCAGCAGACAGGTTCGTACACAAAAGGGACATACTACGGCCCGGCGGTGGTTCTCAACAGCAAGTATATGACCCAGGTCGGCGTTTTGGAGATGCTGAAGGGGATGAGGGTCGGCGGCACAAGGACAGCCGTGATTCCGGGATGGCTCAACACCACCCTCTCTGTCAAGGAGGACTACAGCACGGCCGAGGAGTTCTACAACAACAAGTCCGGCAATGACGCCATCTACACCATCACACTCACCGACAAGACCGATGACATCTACAAATGGGAGGTCGATTCGCTGGAGAGATATACGGCACGTTGTATGAACGATGTCGATTCGACGTTCTACGGCTACTACTACCAGCAGCTGAAGGCACCGAGCGACACCACCACCCTGCCGCGGGACACCACGATCTACATCAACTACATCGGCAGGCTTCTCAACGGACAGGTGTTCGACACGACAGTCGAGGACACGGCCAAGTTCTACGGAATCTACTCATCGTCCAAAACCTACGAGCCGCAGGCGGTGACGCTGAACGAGGACTACAAGGAGATAACCCTCGGGAGTTCAAGCAGTTCCGACGGAAGCACGACGATCGAGGGATTCGCCTACTGCCTTTCCAAGATGAAGGCTCACGAGAAAGGCGTCTGCGCGTTCTACTCGGCCTTGGGCTACGGCTACAGCGGAAGCGGCAGCTCCATTCCTAAATACGCCCCGCTCTCATTTGAGATCGAAGTAGTTGACGAACCTTAGGCAAATGGCACAGACACAAACAGTTCCAACCGAACTCGGAAGCGAGGGCATCGGAAAATTACTGAAGAAGTA
This sequence comes from uncultured Muribaculaceae bacterium, assembly GCA_964479325.1. Taxonomy (GTDB): domain Bacteria; phylum Bacteroidota; class Bacteroidia; order Bacteroidales; family UBA932; genus Cryptobacteroides. Next base: position 4,356 of record CAYZKZ010000125.1, on the reverse strand, counting down.
CGCGGTCCCAGGCATCATAGCGATGACCGCGTCTTCTCTTTATAATATGGTCGATAGCATCTACATCGGGCATATTCCCGAGACTGGTTCGCTGGCCATCTCAGGGCTTGCGGTCACGTTCCCGCTGATGAACCTCAGCACGGCGTTGGGAACCCTCGTGGGGGCGGGAGCGGCGACGATGATCTCGGTGCTTCTCGGTCAGAACAACCAGAAGATCGCCAACAAGGTCCTCGCCAACGAGGTCACCCTCAACTGCATCATCGGAATCCTGTTCACTGTGTTCTGCCTGATGTTCCTCGACCCGATCCTGTACTTTTTCGGAGCGAGCGAGAACACGCTGAAGTACGCCAGGGACTATATGGAGATCATCCTCTACGGAAATGTGATCACCCATCTGTACTTCGGACTGAACAGCGTCATCAGATCGTCGGGTAATCCGAAAATGGCGATGGGGCTTACCTTGTTCACGGTCATCCTCAACAGCATCCTCGACCCGATCTTCATCTTCGGGTTCGGGATGGGTGTCCGAGGGGCGGCGATCGCAACGGTGATCTGTCAGGCGGTCTCGCTGACATATTCATTATACTATTTCACCAGAAAGGACAACGTCCTCAGGCTGCCCAAGAGGTTTTTCGAGCTGGAGTGGCGCATCGCCAAAGACTCGCTGGCGATCGGAATGGGACCGTTCCTGATGAACGCGGCGTCGTGCATCGTGACGATGTTCATCAACCAGCAGCTGCTCAAGTACGGCGGCGACCTGGCCATCGGTGCGTACGGAATAGTCAACAGGATCAACTTCCTGTTCGTGATGATCGTGATGGGATTCAACCAGGGTATGCAGCCGATCGCGGGCTACAACTTCGGGGCGCGGAAATATTCCCGTGTCAGGGAGGTCTTCCTGCGCACTTCGGCCTGGGCGACGGCCATCTGCGCCCTGTGGTTCATCGCTTCGGAGTTCTTCCCGAGCGTGATGGTCAGCATATTCACAAATGACGGCAGTTTGAAGGAGTTGGCTGACAAGGGACTGAGGGTGATGAATCCGGTTGTGCTGATAGTCGGGTGGCAGATGGTCTCCACCAACCTTTTCCAGAGCCTCGGGATGGTCAGGAAGTCCATCTTCCTGTCGCTGAGCCGCCAGCTGCTTTACCTTGTGCCTTTGCTGTACCTTATGCCTCTCATCTGGGGCGTTCACGGTGTTTTCGTGGCGTTCCCGATTTCGGACGCCCTCGCCTGTGTCACGACACTTGTGCTGATTCACAGGCTGATGCGCAAGTTCAGCAGACTCAAGGACGGAGACGAGCCGACAATCCTTGGAAGCGCTATTTCATAAGACTAAAGATATGAACGAACGGAACACGATAATCAACATAGGACGGCAGTTCGGCAGCGGCGGGAAGCTGATCGCATTGAGAATCAGCGAGATTCTCGGCATACCCGTCTATGACAGCGAACTGATCGCCCAGGCCGCCGACGAGAGCGGATTCAGCAAGGAGCTGTTCGAGCGCAGCGATGAGAAGAGAAGCATCTTCAACATCTCATCCTTTTTCGGGTCGGGCAGATTCGGAAGCGCCAAGAACTATGTTGGAGACAACGAGCTTTTCAAGATCCAGAGCGAGGTCATCAAGAACATCGCGGCCAAAGGCCCGGCCATCTTCGTGGGAAGATGCTCGAACTACATTCTAAGGGACTCCAAGTGCCTCGACGTGTTCATCACGGCTCCTTTGGAGGATCGGGTGAAAAGGGTGGCCGACAGGCTCGGCGTCAGCGCCGAAGAGGCCAGGGAAAGAATCGGGAAACAGGACCGGACACGGGAGACCTACTACAATTTCTTCACTTTCGGCGACTGGGGGGCTGCTTCCGACTACGACATCTGCGTCGATTCCTCCCTGCTCGGAATAGAAGGGACAGCCGACTTCATCATCGACTTCGGAAGAAAGGCGGGACTGATTTAGGAATATGTCGAATCAGATGAGAGGAAGAAGGGTGCTGGCCTACGTCGCCGCGGCGATTGTCGCGCTCACAGCCATAATAGCGTGGAAATCAGCTTCCGGCAAGAAAGTGTCGGAAGACGACGGCGCACGTCCGGCCACGGTCAGGCTCAACGAGACCTTGACCAACGAGATGTCCGACACTTCTTCCCTGGACGGATTCGACAGGATGGTCAGGAACTATCTCACCTACTGGGCGATCAACGGAGCGTCGATCTCCGTTATGCGGAACGACTCGCTGCTCTTCGCGAAAGGCTACGGGATAGCCGACACCGACAAGGAGATGCAGCCTGGCAACATCCTCAGGATGGCTTCGGTCTCGAAGCTCGTGACGGCCGTCGGGATAATGGTGCTGCGGGACAGGGGTCTGCTGACCCTCAAGGACAAGGTCTTCGGACCTTCAGGAATCCTGAACGACTCGACCTACAACGCTGCGATCAAGGACACACTCTACTACCGGATCACCGTCGAGGATCTTCTCAGGCACAAGGGCGGATTCTCGAAAAGGGGCGGCGACCCGATGTTCTCCACCCGCTGGATAATGATGCAGAACGGCTGGACCGAAGTTCCGACACAGGAGCAGCTGATGGAAGTCCAACTCAAAAGAAGACTTAAATTCGTTCCCGGGACTTCGCAGGAATATTCCAATTTCGGCTACCTTGCGCTGTCGATGGTCATCGAGAAGCTCAGCGGGACAGACTACGAGACATTCATTCAGGAGAATGTCCTGCGTCCGGCGGGTTGTGTCGATTTCCACATAGCCGGCAACTACTACAAGCACAAGCTTCCGAACGAGACCCGTTACTACGTGCAGCACGATGACGAACCGGCCGAGGAGTTCAACAACAGCGGCAGGAAAGTGACCCGCTGCTACGGCGGGAACAATGTGACCGGACTGTCAGGGGCAGGAGCCTGGGCGGCTTCCACTCCTGAACTGGCCCTGCTGGTGGCCTCCATCGACGGAAAACCGGAAGTCCCGGACATAATCAGCCGGGAAAGCGTTGATCTGATGACTGAATATTTCGACGAGAGTACCTACTCTCTCGGATGGAACGACACTAAGGACGGCTACTGGACGCGCACCGGCACGTTCGCCGGGACAAGCGCCCTGATAAAGTACTTCCCTGACGGGGAGTGCTGGATCTTCATCTCCAACACCAGCACCTACAAAGGCCCTGGTCTCGCCCGCCACACAGCCGAACTCTTCGACAAGCTCCGGGCGAAATATTCCTCAAAACTTCCCGCAAGGCAGCTGTTCTACCCAAAGAATCAGGAGGAAGACAGTTCCGCCGAGAAAGACTGGTTCGAGTTTTAAATCAGTCTGGTCACTGAAAAAAATCCGCCCGGCACTTCGACAGGCTCAGCGACCGGTTATTCGGTTCAGGAGTAATACTTTTTCGGTCACTTCGACAGGCTCAGTGACCGAAAAAAAAGGAATCCGCCCAGTCACTGAAAAAAAGGGAATGATATACCTGTGACCGCTGAGGTAAAACTCTTAAAATTGACGGGAACACCATCCCCCACTAAAAGGCCTTCAGGAGCGTCCGGCCGTTCCCGATTCTGTCATATATCGCAGTCTCAAGAACGGGATAGTGCCTCTGACCGCCTTCCGCCACACATCACAGTTCCCGCCAATTTCATTGGGTCTGTGATGGCAACAAGACCTATCCGATCTCTTGAGCACTGATAAAGGGATATGTACATTCCCCTATGGCCCACGTCAAGACGTACACGCGGTTCGGCAAGGCCACAATTCACATCATAGCCCACGACAATGAGACGTCTTTTAGCATTTCCACCATCCTCCCACGCCTCCGGAAAGGGGAACTATATACGAGTTGACTAACTTTTCCGTTGGTACATTATCAGTATCATAATGTGTAGTATTCACCACAGTTCGTTCAGACCGTATCCTAACTTCTTCTCCTCGTTCAGAACCTTGTCCACCGACTCCCGGATGATCTCCTTGATTCTTCTCTCTGTCATATTCGTTTTATCTGATTTTGATTCTCTTGTCAAAGATGGCGGAATTGAAGATATATCTTGCCTTTCATTATTAATTCACCTTGTTGTGCCGCATACTCATAAATAATGTTGATTACTTCTTTTGGCAACGAGTTCTGATATTCATTGAACCTTTGTTTTTCGGTGTCCTTGCGTCCCCCAAATTCGGACATCCTTTCGTTATTAGCGTCCCAATACTCCACATTCCCGCCTATGATTATCGCAAGGACTTTGTCATAAGGTATACTTTGATCTATGTTTATTATGTACAAGCATTTTTTGCCCTCTCCACAGAATTCATTAAATCTTATAATACTCGTTGGTTGAATTAAAAAACTAAATATTTATAAATGAAAAAGTTGCG
>CAYZKZ010000124.1:0-7451 GCA_964479325.1 uncultured Muribaculaceae bacterium | reverse complement strand
CGGTACTTGTTGTACTTCCTTCAGTCTTTTCAATGAACTTGTTGGTGTCCTGTTCAGTTCGTTTGTGTTTCGTTCCGAACGGGAATGCAAAGGTAGGCATTATTTTTAAACCTGCAAACTTTTTCGGAAAAATTTTTAACTTTTTTTGTTCATCCGAATTCTCGCCTGAAGCTCCCAGGTCCGTAACCTGTCCTTATACAGGTTGTTAGCGTTAACTTTGTCAATGTCGAGCGAAGCGTCGGAATTATCGTCCCAACGACGGCAATTATAGACGACATCGTAAATACGTCCGATCTGGTACTCCCTGGAGACACGAAGTCCGACCGCATAGTCCTCCCCATACTTTGTCGTAGGGAAGTTTATCTGGCGGAGCATCGGGACATAGAATCCGCGCGGAGCGCCGAGACCGTTGATGCGGAGGGCGTTGTTGCGGCCGTTCTCCGGAGTCCACTCGCGGTGGTCGATGATTCCCGGAGGCAGGGTCTCCATCTGGAAGTTTGTCATCCTGTAGGTGCCGACCACCATAGCGCAGTTCTGGGCATAGAAGGCGTCCACGAACTTCTGCACGGTGTTCTCATCATAATAGACATCGTCAGAATCGAGCTGGATGGCGAATTTGCCGCACTTAGGATGGTGCAGAGCGGCGTTCCAGTTGCCTCCGATGGCGTGGTAGCTCTTGTCCTGTGCGATATAGACAAGCTTAGGGTCATCGATGAACCTCTTGATGACATCGACGGTGCCGTCGGTCGAGTTGTCATCGACAACGATCACATTATATTTAAAGGATGTCTTCTGACTCAACGCCGAGGCAAGCGCGTCCCCTATCGTACGGACACGGTTCTTGCAAGGGATGATGACAGAGGCTTCATATTCAAAGGAGTCGTCCGAGAACTCGATGTGCTTGAAAACAGGCTCAAGATAGCCTCCCACGTCCTTCAGATGCCGGGTGCAGGCCTTCTCCATCTCGATCTGCACGGCGCGGTTCTTCGGATCCACGTAGTCGAACAGTTTCTCGCCCGACTTGCGGGTGTCCGTCTCGATCTCGTAGTAAAGATATTCATTAATATGGACAAGGCTTCCTTTTTGGGAGACTTTGAGCCGCAGGTCGTAGAGTCCGGCATATTCATAGTCAACATCCATTCTGGCGACGGCTTCCTTCAAGGCGGAGGTACGGTAGATCATCACCGAGCCGAAGTCGAAATCATCGCGGAGCGCGCCGAACTGGTAGTCAATCACCGGAGAGAAGACGCGTTCGCCGCCCAGCTCATTGAAATGATCGGCATAGACCATAGCGGCCGAAGAGTCCTCGGCGACCGAGATAAAACGCTCAAGGGCGAACCTGCCGAAGCTGAGTTCGGTGGTCTTGGTGTAAATCATAGTGAACTCGGCCGACGCCGACTCGGCGATCTTCCTGACACAAGCGGTGCTTTTGAATATTCCTGCGTCCAGGAACTCCACTTTCGCGACCTTCGATTCGGCGCGGAGGTTGGCGGCTGTCACCTTGACTTGCTCGTCGCTCACAAACGGGATAAAACAATCTATGCGCATATAATAATAGTTTTAGCGGACACAAAAATAAGTAAAATATCAGTAAAAATTGATACATTTGTCAAATAGTCGGACAAAGTGGCGCTCAACAGCCACCACGACCGGACTGAGACTTTAAACAGGCGGATCACCGCCCTCAACTGTTTATGAATATGACCATAAAAAGAACGATGATTTTAGCGGCTGTCCTTCTGGCCTCAGCCACGGCAACGACAGCGCAGGAAACGCCGAAATGGCTAAGGAAAAGCGCAATCTCCCCAGACGGAAGCAAAGTCGCCTTCTGCTACAAAGGAGACATCTTCACCGTAGAAGCCAAAGGCGGAAGAGCCCTTCAGATCACAGCCAACCAGGCCTACGATTCGGATCCGATGTGGACACCGGACGGGAAGAAGATTGTATTCTCCTCCTACAGGGCGGGATCCAAGGACATATTCATCACTTCTTCGGAGGGAGGTGTCCCGAAAAGGCTCACTGACTATCCGGGAAGCGAGACTCCGCTGTGCGTTCTTGACGGCGGGAGGGTTCTTTTTCAGTCCAACATCCAGCAGGACGCGGCCTACGGAGGATTTCCTGGTTCACCGCAGATCTGGCAGGTGGATGAGAACGCAGGAAGGCCGAGGCTGGTCACATCGCTTCCGCTGATGTCGATGAGCGTCAACAAGGCCGGAGAGGTGATCTACGAGGACTACAAAGGCTACGAGGATCCGCTGAGAAAGCACCACAGATCATCTGTCACAAGGGATGTCTGGCTCTACAGGCCGGCGGCCGCGCAGGGCGAGAGATTCCGCGTCACAGGTGAAGGAGCGTTCACGAAACTCACATCGTTCGAAGGAGAGGACAGGAATCCTGTCTTCGCGGCGGACGGCAAGACATACTACTATCTTTCCGAGGCCGACGGGACATTGAATGTCTATAAGGCTTCCACTGACGAGCCGGGCAGGCAGACCCAGCTGACAAAGTTCAAGGACAACCCTGTCAGATTCCTTTCTGTGTCAAACAACGGAGTCCTCTGCTTCTCGTGGAACGGCGACCTCTACACAATGACTGAAGGAAGCGAGCCTAAGATACTCGAAATCACGGTGGCGAAGGACGAGACCGAGAATGACATTGAATATCTCACATTCTCCGTCGGAGCGTCTTCGATGGCGGTCTCGCCGAACGGAAAGGAGATCGCCGTCGTGATAAGGGGCGATGTGTTCGTGACATCGGCGGACTACAAGACCACAAAGAGAATCACCAACACTCCGGAGCAGGAGCGCAATGTCAGCTTCTCAAAGGACGGGCGAGAGCTTTACTACTCTTCCGAAAGGGACGGCCACTGGGGGATCTACAAGACCTCTCTCGCCGACAAGAAGGAGAAGATGTTCACCTACGCCACCAAGTTTAAGGAAGAGCTTGTCACTTCCAAGGACGAGACCTGCTTCCAGCCGGTTGTCTCCCCTGACGGAGAATGGCTCGCCTTCCTGCGCGACAGGACGGAGCTGGTCATCAAATCAACAAAGAACGGCAAGGAGAAATCCCTTCTCAAGGGTGTCAACTACTCCTACTCCGACGGAGACCAGGAGTTCGAATGGAGTCCGGACAGCAAGTACATCCTCAGCGGCTACCAGATCAACGGCGGCTGGAACAACTCCGACATCGCCCTGATCGACATCGAGACCGGCGAGACCACAAACCTCACCCAGAGCGGCTACTCGGACGGGAACTTCAAGTGGGGGCTTAACGGAAAGGCTATGGTCTGGGAGTCTGACAAGGACGGCTACCGCAGCCACGGAAGCTGGGGAGCGGAGAACGACATCTACATTATGTTCTTCGACGGCAGGGAGATGACCAAGTTCTACCGGGACAAGGAGGACGCGGAGATCGCCAAGGCTCTCGAGGACGGTGACAAATCCGACAAGAAAATAGAAAAGGAAGACAAAAAGGAGAAGAAGGATTCCGTAAAGCAGGCCGAGAAGCCTAAGAAACTTGTCCTCGACCTTGAGGACAGAGAGTTCAGGACAGTGCGTCTGACCCGCTTCTCCGGCAGGCTCGGAGACTTCTACCTGACGCAGGACGGCACAAAACTGTTCTACACGACAAGGCTTGAGAAGAGTTTTGACCTCTGCCAGATGGACGTGAAGAAAGGTGACGTGAAGGTTCTGAAGAAAGGAGTGCGCGGCTCGCTGATTCCTTCACCGGACGACAAGAGCCTCTATGTCTTCACGGGAGCCTCCATCACAAAGATCACGATAGCCACCGGCGCGATGAGCGTCATCTCGTTCTCCGGAGACTACGAGTTCAAGCCGAAAGCGGAGAGGGACTACATCTTCTCTCACGTCTGGAAGCAGGTGAACGAGAAGTTCTACGACCCGGACATCCACGGAATAGACTGGGAAGGCTACAGGGAGAACTACTGCCGGTTTATGCCTTACATCTCCAACAACTTTGATTTCCAGGATCTTCTCTCCGAGATGCTCGGCGAACTCAACGGATCCCACACCGGAGCGAGATTCTACTACAGGTCAAAGTTCAATATGGGTTGGCTCGGAGTCATCTACGACCACGACTACGAGGGCGACGGGCTGAGGATAGCCGAAGTCCTTCCTGGCGGGGCGCTGAATCTCGCAGACTCTGAGATCAAGGCCGGAGACATCGTCGAATCAATTGACGGACAGGCGATAAAGGCCGGAGAAAGCTGGTTCGGACTTCTCAGGAACAAGGCCGGTAAGAAAGTCTCGGTCGTGGTCAGGAAAGGGAATAAGGATGTCGAGCTGTTCGTGGAGCCTGGCTACACCGAGGTCAGCCTGATGTACCGCCGATGGGTAAGGCAGAGAGAGGAGATGACCGACAGGCTTTCCGGAGGCAAGGTGGGCTACACGCACGTCCAGGGAATGGACTCGCCGAGCTTCAGGACGGTATATTCAAAACTTCTCGGGAAGTACAGAGCCGCCGACGCCGCGGTTGTTGACACCCGCCACAACGGAGGAGGATGGCTGCACGACGATCTGGCGACATTCCTCAGCGGCAAGGAATATATCAAATTCACCCCGAGGGGACAGTACATCGGCAGCGAGCCGTACAACAAATGGAAAAAGCCGTCCTGCGTTCTTATGTGCGAGGACAACTACTCAGACGCCTGCGGATTCCCTTACACCTACAGGACCTTGGGAATAGGCAAGCTCATCGGTATGCCGGTTCCGGGAACGATGACGGCTGTCTGGTGGGAGACACAGATCAACGGTATGGTCTTTGGAATCCCGCAGGTCGGATCGTTCGGCCTCAAGGAAGGAAAATACCTTGAGAACCAGCAGATCGAGCCGGACATCAAAGTTGAGAATGACCCGGCCTCGGTTCTGAAAGGCGAGGACAAGCAGCTTGAGGCGGCGGTCAATGAGATGTTGAAAACTACTAAATAACAAAACTATGGATAAGAAAGTCGTCATAATCCCGACTTACAACGAAAAAGAGAATGTGGAGGCGATTGTCAGGAAAGTGTTTTCCCTTGACGGAGACTACAACGTTCTGATCATAGACGACGGATCTCCGGACGGAACGGCCGACATCGTCAAGCGGATTCAGAGCGAGTTCCCTGAAAGACTCTTCATCATAGAACGCTCAGGAAAGCTCGGCCTCGGAACGGCCTACCTCACAGGTTTCAAATGGGCTTTGGAGAAAGGCTACGACTACATTTTCGAGATGGACGCCGATTTCTCCCACAACCCTGATGATCTGCCAAGACTGTACAAGGCCTGCTCGGAATGCGGAGGAGTCGCCATCGGATCACGCTATTGCGACGGGATCAGCGTGGTGAACTGGCCTATCGGCAGAATCCTGATGTCCTATTTCGCATCGATCTACGTCAAGACGGTTCTCGGAATGACAATCCACGACTGCACGGCCGGGTTCAAGTGCTACAGCCGCAAGGCATTGGAGACCATCGACCTCGACGATGTGCGGATGAAGGGCTACGGATTCCAGATCGAGATGAAGTACACGGCCTGGAAGCTCGGATTCAAGCTGACGGAGGTACCGATCATATTCGTGAACCGCAAGCTTGGGACATCCAAGATGAGCGGCGGCATCTTCGGGGAGGCGTTCTGGGGTGTCATCAAGCTGAAATTCAGGAAATTCCATCGTAAAGGATAACAAATGTCAAGAATATTGCTGACCAACGCTGTCATCGTGACGGGGGCTTCCTCAAAGAAGGGAGCCCTTGCCATTGATGGCGAACGGATCGCGGGAATATGGCCGCGCAAGCCGGAGGATCAGGATGACTCGGAGGCGATCCGGTCTTTTCAGGATGCGGAGGTCATAGACCTTCAAGGCAAGGTACTTATGGCTGGCGGCATAGATGTCCACGTTCATTTCAGAGAGCCTGGAATGGAGCGCAAGGCTGACATTGAGAGCGAGTCCAGGGCCGCCCTGCTCGGCGGAGTCACATCCTTCATCGATATGCCTAACACAATCCCTCCGACCACCTCGCTCGAAGCCGTTCACAACAAGCTCGAAAGAGCCTGCGGGCGCTCCTGGGGCAACTACGGATTCCACATCGGGGCCACCAACGACAACTTCGCCTCTATAAATGAATATCTTGCCGCGGGTTCAGGGAAAGATTTCGGCGGTGTCAAGGTCTTTATGGGTTCCTCAACCGGGAATATGCTCGTGGACAATGCGGACACGCTTCGCAAGATGTTCGGAATCAAGGGGAAGCCAGTTCTCATTCACAGTGAGGACGAGGGGATCATCAAGGCCAATCTTGCCGCGGCCGAGGCGGAGTTCGGGGAGGACATTCCTTTCAGGATGCACCCGGAGATCCACAGCCGGAAGGCTTGCATCCGATCGACGGCGAAGGCTCTCGCAATGGCCATCGAGCAGGGAACGAGACTTCATATTCTACATATCTCCACGGCCGAGGAGGTTGAGATGATCCGCGCGGCCAAGATCCACAATCCGCTGATCACAGCGGAGACCTCAGCCAATTATCTCTGGTTCAGCGACGGGGACTATGATTCTATGAAAGGTCGTTTGAAGTGCAATCCGGCTGTCAAGACGGCGGCGGATCGTGAGGCGATTCGGAAAGGTCTGGCGGAAGGCATAATCGACACCATCGGCTCGGACCACGCCCCACATCTGGCCTCCGAGAAGGCTCAGCCTTACCTGCGCTGTCCATCAGGTCTGCCGTCAATCCAGCAGTCCCTTTCGGTGGTTGTCACAACTGCTGACGAGTTCAACAAAGGGAAACGGGAGGATGAGGACACCTTGCTGACGATGCCCAGGATCGCTTCAGCGTTCTCCGAGAGACCCGCAGAGATAATGGGAATCAGAGACAGAGGCTTCCTGAAAGTCGGTTACTATGCTGATTTGGTGGTCATTGACCCTGAACAGGAATATTCCGTAAAGGATGATTTGGTTGTAACTGACCCTGACCGGGAATATTCCGTAAAGGATATTGCCTACAAATGCGGTTGGTCGCCGTACAACGGTGTCACCCTGAAAGGCGTGATAGACCGTGTCTTCCTGAACGGCTCGCCCGTAGTCACCAACGGCCGCCTCATCGCCCCCTCCCCTTCCGGACACCCGCTTGAGTTCAGCACACCAGGTAATCGTTAAGCCACTATTGGTCACTGAATTCCTGGTCGCGGAGCCATAACTGGGGTCGTTGAGATTGTTGTTCGGCATCGCTCACCAAGTTCTCCAGCCGGTCGCTGAGTCCAAACCGGTCGCTGAGCCTGTCGAAGCGACCGGTTCCGCACAGACACCGCATCAGGTATATGCCGCCACGAACCCTCTCGGTTCGCACTCGTCCCTCCCAGCCTACGGCTGGGTCCCTCCCGCTTATGGCCGCGGGTGGCCAAGGTTCGTGACGGCACACACCTGATGCAGCGCAGAGAATGTCCCTCTCGACCTGTGGCGGCTAACTT
>CAYZKZ010000123.1:0-7723 GCA_964479325.1 uncultured Muribaculaceae bacterium | reverse complement strand
CATCGTCCGATTGGACAGATAAAATATTCACTAATTTAATTCAACCAACAGGTTTCTATAATCAGAACTTTCATAAGAGCGGTAGCTTGACTGTGTAGGAATCATCCGTTTTGATGATCTCGACTCCTTTCCCGGACCTTTCCCGGTACTGCTGGCGTATGTAGTTGAGTCCCAGTCCGCTGGACTGAGCCTCTGTTAGTTTGGGGATGAGATTGTTGGTCACCGTCAGGGTTTCCCCGTCAGATTTTATGCTGATGTTCAGGGGATTGGCCGGAGAGACGGTGTTGTGCTTGGTGGCGTTCTCGATCAGGAGCTGGACCGAACAGGGCACCACCCTTCTGGACAGATCCTCGGAAGGAATGTCCGCCACCACGTTGAAACCATCCTGGAATCTGACCTTCAGCAGGTCGCGGTACATCTCCACGTAGGTCATCTCATCCCGAAGAGCCACGATGCTTTCATCCTCGTTGCGAAGCATATAGCGGTATATTCCCGCCAGTTTGTGAATATATTCGCTCGCCTCCTCGTCGCGCCCGTCCATAACCAGTGCGTCCAGAATGTTAAGGGAATTGAAGAGGAAGTGCGGGTTCACCTGCTGCTTGAGGTTGAGGTACTTGAACTTCGCGAGATCCGCCCGGTCCTTTTCCCTTTCCGCGTTCCGTCTGGCCGTGATGGCATATTCAATCATATAAATAATGGAATATATCAGCGCCTCGGCGATCAGCGAGATGAACAGCAGGTCGGTCAGCGAGACTCCCGGGTGTTCTCTGTTGAAACGGAACGGGAGGCCGAAGCCGGCGAGGACCGCCGACGCCGCGGATGTGGCGGCGAGGAATCCAACGGTGGCGGGAACGTGCCTTGCGAAAGAATCCCGGCCGGAAAGGTTCTTCCTTCTCTTCTGCTGCCACTCCACGAATATGATCGTGAGGCAGACCATCGTCATAATGACGAAGGAGTTGTCCAAGAGGGTAGATGCTGATTTCCGGATCTCGCCTCCCTCGAACAGGGTGGAGCTGAAGATGTGGATCAGGATCCTGATTGTCAGGATCACGGCGATGGCCACGGCGAGCCAGGTGATCTCAATGTTGCGGGTCTTGGACTCGCTCATTCTTCTGTCGGCGAATCGCCTCATAAACAGCACGAGTCCCCATCCCATCATCTCCGTGGTGGCGAAAGTCGCTATAGCGGGGGAGAGAAGAGGGTGTTTGATGAACATCCCGACAAGAGCGGCTATTCCGTTGCCGAGGATGTAGCCGAGGATGTTGGCTATGATGATGACTATGGAGGAGAACTCCACGCTCTGCCTGTACCTCAGGCAGAGGATGGCGGTGAGGACGATGGTCAGGGTCGTCAGGATCAGCTCGTCCCCCAAACCGAACATCCTGCACAGGATTGCCGTCGCCACGTGCAGCAGGGCGAACGAATGGATGATGGAGGATATGTTCGGTCTCATAAGCGTTCAACGGATGTCGTGTTGTGGCTATCGTTCTGCAATTTAAGAAAAATATCTTTCATTTCGTCAATAAAAAGCCGCGTTTCGTCCGTTTATTCTTTCCGTTCGTCATTTTCATTAATAAATTTATCGTAACAAGAGTTATATTTACGACCGTTTGACACTGAAATTGATAACTAAGACTAAGGCAATGCGGTCTGACAGCAAACTTACTTTTTGGGAGATGTGGAATCTCAGCTTCGGATTCTTCGGAGTGCAGATAGCCTACGCCCTTCAAAGCGCCAACATCAGCAGGATCTTCGCCACCCTCGGCGCTGATCCCCACCAGCTGAGCTTCTTCTGGATTCTCCCTCCTCTTATGGGAATGATTGTCCAGCCTCTCATCGGCAAATGGTCCGACAGGACTTGGTGTCGGCTGGGGCGACGGAAGCCTTACCTTTTGGCAGGCGCGCTTGTCTCCGTGATTGTGATGCTCCTGCTTCCGAACGCCGGGAATCTCAGTTTCTCCTCAAGGCTCATCCTTGGACTCAACGGAGCGATGTGGTTCGGACTGTTCTCGCTGATGTTCCTCGACACCTCCATCAATGTGGCTATGCAGCCGTTCAAGATGATGGTGGGGGATATGGTCGGCGAGGAGCAGAAGGCGCAGGCATATTCAATACAGTCGCTTCTGTGCAACGCCGGAAGCTTGGTGGGCTACCTTTTCCCGATCTTCTTCACCTGGATCGGGGTCGCCAACATCGCCCCCAAGGGGCAGATCCCTCCGTCCGTGGTGTGGAGCTTCTGGTGCGGAGCGGCTATACTCATCGTCTGTGTGCTTTACACTTTCTTGAAAGTCAAGGAGATGAATCCTCAGGAATATGCCGAATTCCATTCCATCGACCCTGCCCGTCAGTCAAAGGTAGAGTCAGAGAATCCCGGACTGATCAAGTTGTTGTTCCACGCTCCTCGTACTTTCTGGACAGTCGGACTGGTTCAGTTCTTCTGCTGGTCCGCCTTTATGTATATGTGGACATATTCAAACGGAACGATCGCGGCGAATTGCTGGAATGCCTTTGACACAGCTTCCGAGGGGTATCAGGCCGCTGGCAACTGGGTCGGGGTCGTCTTCGCCGTCCAGGCTGTGGGCTCCATCCTTTGGGCCATTGTCCTGCCGAAGTTCCGCTCTTTGAAAGCGGCATACACGGTGAGCCTTCTGATCGGTGCTGTCGGGTTCGTCTCAGCGGCTTTCACCCACGACCAGTACCTGATGTGCGTGTCCTATTTCCTGATCGGAGCCGCCTGGGCCGCTATGCTCGCCCTTCCGTTCACATTCCTGACCAATTCCCTTGACGGCGAGCATCTTGGAAGCTACCTCGGACTCTTCAACTGCTCGATCTGCCTGCCGCAGATTGTGGCCGCCGCTCTCGGCGGGATCATTCTCAAGGCTCTCGGCGGAGTTCAGGCGAATATGCTTGTGGCGGCTGGAGTGCTTTTGACGCTCGGAGCGCTGAGTGTCAGGCTTATAAAGGAAAAGAAGTAACCTAATTAAGATATATTCTGATGATTATTCCAACAAAACAAACCATCCAAATGAAAAGGATTATAGCTGCCGTGGCGGCCTTGCTTTGCTTGGCCGGCACAACCGTATCCGCTCAGAGCGGGTATCAGGTGAAAGGAGTTGTAGTCGACGCCGCCGGGCCTGTCATCGGGGCCACTGTAATGGAGCAGGGCACCTCGAACGGCATCGCCACCGGTCTCGATGGAGACTACATCCTTAACGTTTCCGGTCCTGATGCCACTGTCGTCTTCAGTTGCATCGGCTACACCACCCAGTCCTTCAAGGCTTCCGCCGTTCCGGCAAAGGTTGTCCTTGCGACTGACACCGAGTTTCTTGACGATGTGGTCGTGATCGGTTACGGCACAGTCAAGAAGAGCGATATGACCGGATCTATCTCGTCCGTCAAGGCCGACCAACTCAACAAGGGTATGGTGACATCTCCGTCAGACCTGCTTCAGGGCAAGTCGGCTGGTGTGGTTGTCACGGCCGGTGACGGCGCTCCGGGTTCGGCGAGCACCATCAGAATCCGCGGCGGGTCTTCACTTAAGGCCAACAACAACCCTCTTGTCGTGGTGGATGGCCTGCCTCTTTCAGAGACGGCTCTCAGCGGTGTCTCCGACGCCCTGTCCTCCATCAACCCGAACGACATCGAGAGCTTCACTGTCCTGAAGGACGCTTCGGCCACCGCCATCTACGGATCAAGGGCGTCGAACGGTGTCATTATGATCACCACCAAGAAGGGTTCCCAGGGTGCCGAGGGTATCCACGTGAGCGCCGACCTCACCGCTTCCGTAAGCCAGAACGCCAAGTATGTCGATGTTCTGACCGGTGACGAGATGCGTGACCTTATGAAGTGGTACGTCGGTGACGAAGGCTCCGCCTACGCCGCTCTCGGCAAGGAGAACACCAATTGGCAGAAAGAGATCTACCGGCTCGGCAACACGATCGACGGCAACGTGGCCGTGTCCGGAAGGGTAGGAAAGACCAGCTTGTTCCGTATGCCTTACCGTGTCTCCATCGGCTACCACAATCAGGATGGAACTCTCAAGACCTCCAACCTCTCCCGCGAGACGGTCGCTCTCAACCTCAATCCGAGCCTTTTCGATGACCATCTCAAGGTGAACCTGAGCGGAAAACTGATGAATATGGACAACCGTTTCGCCAATCAGGACGCCATAGGCGGCGCTGTCAGGATGGATCCTACACAGCCTGTCTATGACGAGAACGGTCTGAACGGCTACTATTGGTGGAACTACGGCAAGGGCACCACGACCATCGACAACTGCAACACGATGGCCCAGCTCAATCCGGTCGCTCTTCTGAACGACAAGATCGACAAGTCCAACGCCAAGCGTTTCATCGGCAACGCCCAGCTGAACTACAAGATCCACGGATTCGAGGATCTGAGCCTCAATCTCAACCTTGGTCTCGACTGGTCCAAATCCGACGGCACCGTTGATGTGGCGCCGGGCACGGAGATGTCCTACCACAACACGCAGGAGTCCGGCTCTGGCTACCACAACAACTACTCGCAGACCAAGCGTGACCAGACCCTCGAGTTTTACGCCCAGTACGACAAGACTCTCGGAAAGCACTCTTTCAACGCTATGGCAGGTTATTCCTGGCAGCACTTCTACAACTCGACATTCAACGAGAAGTTCAAGGCGGACGGCACTCTTCCGACTGACTCTGACTACTATCTGAGCGCCCCGAACACATTCAGGACGGAATATTTCCTTGTCTCCTTCTTCGGGCGCGTGAACTACACTTTCGCCGACCGTCTCCTTGTGACGGCCACCCTGAGAAACGACGGAACCTCCCGTTTCGCCAACAACAAGTGGGGTCTGTTCCCGTCAGTCGCGGTCAGCTACAACTTCGCCAAGGAGAGATTCATCGCCTCCAGCGATGTTGTCTCAGCCTTGAAGCTCAGACTCAGCTGGGGTCAGACCGGACAGCAGGATCTCCAGTCCGGTGACTATCCGACCCTCGCGTCCTACAAGTACAACACCAACCAGTCGATGTACATCTTCGGCAATAATCAGGTGATCACCCCTATCACTCCTCTCGGCTACAACGCCGACCTGAAATGGGAGACCACCACGACCTACAACATCGGTCTTGACTACGGTTTCCTCGGTGACAGGATCACCGGTAGCCTCGATCTCTACAAGCGTGACACCAAGGACTTGCTCAACCGCACTCCTGTGGCCGCCGGAGCGAACCTTTCCAACTACCTGAACGCCAACATCGGTGACCTTACCAACAAGGGTGTCGAGTTCGAGATCAACGCGATTCCTGTCCAGACAAGGGACTGGAGCTGGACTCTCGGCTTCAACGCCACCTACAACGAGACAAAAATCACGAGACTGACCACTGATGACGAGCGTTCCGACTATTACGGAATCGAGACCGGCGACATCTCCGGAGGTACCGGAAACAAGGTGCAGGTTCATCAGACAGGCCACGCCCCGAACTCTTTCTTCGTCTATAAGCAGGTCTATGACACGGACGGAAATCCTATCGAGGGTCTCTACGCCGACCTGAACAATGACGGCAAGATCGACAACAATGACAAGTACTGCCACCACAAGGCCGCTCCGGACTGGACCTTCGGATTCAACACCCAGCTGGCCTACAAGCAGTGGACACTCGCTGTGAGCGCGCATTCCAATGTCGGCAACTATGTCTATAATAACATCGCCTCCAACGGAGATCTTCTTACGGATCTCTGGGCAAACAATTTCGTGAACAACCGCTACTCGACCGCCAAGGAACACGGGTTCTCATCCTACGCCCAGTACTGGTCAGACCTTTACGTCGAGAACGCCTCGTTCCTGAAGATCGACAACATCACCCTGAGCCGCGCATTCAACTTCGGCCAGAAGAACCCGATGTCGTTCAATGTCTTCGCGACGGTGCAGAACGTGGCCTGCTTCACGGAGTATGGCGGAATCGACCCTGAGATTTTCTCCGGAATCGACAACAATATGTACCCAAGGCCTCGCACCTACATCCTTGGTGTGAAGTTCAACTTCTAACGTGTCATAAATTATGAAAAAGATAATCAGATATGTGGCTGCCGCCCTTATCGCGGCAATGTGTGCCGGAACGGCTGTCTCCTGTGTCGGAGACCTTGATGTCACTCCGATCGATCCGAACATCGAGCTTCCGGAGGATGTCCTCAACAGCCAGGACGCTTTCAAGGCTCTTCTCGCGAAATGCTACCAGGGGCTTTCCTGCTCATCCTCGACAGGTCCTAACGGTGACCCGGACATCGAGGGCGTTGACGGAGGTTACGGCCAGTATATGAGGGCGTTGTTCAATATGGAGGAACTCCCTACGGACGTGGCGACCTGCTGCTGGAACGACGGAAACCTTTTTGACATCCACTACATCAACTGGGACGCGTCCAACGAGTTCGTTCTCTCGATGTACTATAGGATCTATTTCCAGATAGGTCTCTGCAACGAGTTCATCCGCCGCTCGAACGCCAGCTCCATCGACGGATACACACAGAAGAACGCCTACATCGCCGAGGCCCGCGCGTTGAGGCTGTTCAGCTACTACCACGCCATCGATATGTTCGGCAACGTGCCTTTCGCGACTGAACACCAGTCCGTCGGATCAACCGGAGCCGAGCAGATCTCCCGCGCCGACCTGTTCGACTGGATGGTGGACGAATGCAACGAGCTGCTTGAGGGCAGCGACCTCGCCGAACCTGGCAAGAATGAATATGGCCGCTGCGACAAGGGTATGGTCCAGATGATTCTTGCGAAGCTCTATCTCAACGCCGAGGTCTGGAAAGGCACAGCGATGTACGACAAGGCCGCCGAGGTCTGCGAGAAGATCATCGCCGAGTACCCTCTCCACACCAAGAGCTACGGCGAGTACAGCGCCTGGAGGGAACTCTTTATGGCCGACAACCACCTGTGGACAGCCAACACTACCTACAACGGTGACGAGATCATCTTCGTGGTGGAGCAGGACGCCATCCTTCTCCAGTCATACGGTGCGACCAACTACCTTATCTTCGGCAGCACGGGCGGCAAGATGGACGCCGCGTCCATCGGCATCTCTTCCGGTTGGGGAGGTCTGTCTCTGACAGGTGCTTTCACCAGCAAGTTCGAGGACGGCGACCTGCGCGCCACATTCTTCAAGAGCGATGACTTCGATCAGTACATCGATGCTATCCGCCGTGAGTCCGACAGCTGGTCCAACGGTTGGAAATCGATGAAGTTCCTGAATGTGAACCACGACGGCAGCGCCGCTCAGGATATGGGCTTCGTCGATACTGACTGGCCTGTCTTCCGTTCGGCCGACGCTTACCTGATGTACGCCGAGTGCGCCGCAAGGGGAGCCGCCGACAAGACAAAGGGACAGAGCTACCTTGACGCTGTCAGAGCAAGAGCCGGTGTCGGCAGCATCGCCCTCAATTTGGACAACATCATCGACGAGCGCGGCCGCGAGCTTTACTACGAAGGCTTCCGCCGTCAGGATCTCATCAGGTTCGGACTCTTCACGTCCGACAAGTACCTTTGGGAGTTCAAGGGTGGTGTTCAGGCCGGTAAGGCTGTCGATGATCACTTCAACCTGTACCCTATCACCTCAGGTGAGTTGAACGCTAACGGTAATCTTACACAGAACCCTGGTTATTAACGGATTATGAAAAAGTTATGGGAACTATATACGAGTTGACTAACTTTTCTATTGACAATTTATCGGTGAAAGGC
>CAYZKZ010000122.1:0-7842 GCA_964479325.1 uncultured Muribaculaceae bacterium | reverse complement strand
TGGAGATGGCGCTGTTCACCAAGAGTGCGGAGGAGTGCGTGACGGAGTCCGACCGTCTGTTCTACATATTCAGGAACGGCGGCGGTTTCGAGCGTATCCCGGAGTGGATCGAGGAGTCGGGCGGAGTGTCCCGTCGGCTTGCCGAGGCCTGCGAGGTGGCTGCGTTCAGCAGCGAGAAGAAACAAATTTACGAGGAAGAAAAGATGAACGAGTGGGACATTCAGGCACAGAAAGAGTACGCTGTGCGGGAGGGCCGTCAAGAAGAGAAGGCCTCCACATTGGCTTCTGTGGCAAAAGCGATGTTGTCGATCGGTCTGCCATTAGAGCAAATTATGACTGTGACCGGATTAAATGCCGAAGAGATAAAGGCGCTGAGATAACGGCAGTCATCATTTGAAGGCTATCAAAAGAAGGCGGTCGGAATTCTGGCCGCCTTTTTTTGGGACTATTTGCCTGAGAAGGTTCTTTAACCTGCGAAGGACATACTTTGCGCTATTTCTTACTCAATCGAATGCGCAACCAATTTTCAAAGTATTTTTGCCAAAAATTAGCACACTAATTCTGTGCGATAATTTATTTTTGCAAACCACGATGTGTTAATGACACATTGAGAACTTTGCAAAGCAAGTAGATTATTAAATGATCAGAAAGCATTTTTGTCTCGATCCCGCGCTAATGCCCCGCGTCGCAGCGTTTGGGCAGAAACAAACGTATGTGATTCCTGACGAAGATGATGCGCCCAAGGAAATGACCGCCTTCGAAGGCCACGTCGAAGAATAGGTCAGGGACATTGATCAACACTGTCAACAACCATCATTATTAATATTTCATTATGGGTAAACGATTAATTACGACTCTGCTTGTGCTATTGACAATCACGGCACACGCATTCGCCCAGTCCTCCGTTTCCGGAAAGGTCACGGACAAGACTGGTGAACCACTGGTCGGAGCCGGTGTTCTCGTCAAGGGAACCACCAGCGGCACAACAACAGACCTCGATGGAAAGTTCAGCCTCCAGGGGCTTCAGCCAAATTCCGTCCTTGTCTTCTCCTCCATCGGCTATGAGACTCAAGAAGTCACTGTCGGCAACCAAACGGTGTTCAACATCACCCTCGCCGAAGAAGCCGAATTCCTTAATGACGTAGTCGTTGTGGCCTACGGTACAGCGAAGAAGAGAGACCTCACCGGCGCTATGTCCTCAATCAAGGGCGACAACATCAAGGCACAGAACGTGTCTTCAATCTCCCGCGCCCTCGAAGGAGCAGCTCCTGGTATCCAGTTGTCTTCTGTTGACGGTCAGCCTGGTCTGGATATGGCCATCCGCGTCCGCGGTGCGTCATCAACCTCTGACGGATCCGCTGTGGCTCTCGTAGTTATCGACGGTGTGCCTGCTCAGACATCCAACCCTCTCTCAACCCTCAACCCTTCCGACATCGAGAGCATCTCCGTCCTCAAGGACGCGGCGTCAACCGCTCTTTACGGTTCACGCGGTGCGAACGGTGTCATCCTTGTCAACACCAAGAAAGGCCGCGAGGGCAAGACACAGGTGTCATTCGACACCAGAATCGGTTGGAACAGCGTAGGACAGTTCAGTATGTCGAATATGACCGACGCGTCCGACATCTATGAATATGCCTGGCTTTCAATCTACAACTCTTACCGCTACGGTGTGGATGGAACAGGTAGGCCTGGCGTCAGCGCTGACGGAATCCCTTACACGAACTTCCAGAACCCTAACCACACCCACGAAGAGGCAGCCGAGTTCGCTTCACAGCACCTTTTCAACTACGTGAACAGCGAGACAAGCTTCCAGCGCAACTCTCTCAACAACGCCCTTGTCTATGATGTTCCAGGCGCAAGGTACGTGTTCTCCGGAGGCACAGGTAACGCTCGTTCATCCACAATGATGGACGCTTACCTCGTAGGCACAGACGGCAAGCTCAACCCGGACGCCAAGTACTTCCTTCCTAAGGACAGCAAGTACAACAGCCTCTTCAAGACAGCGTTCCGTCAGGAGTACAACGCTTCCCTCAGAGGTGGCACCGAGAAACTCAACTACTTCGCTTCAGTTGGCTATGACACAGATCCGTCCTACATCCCGACATCTTCGTTCGAGCGTTACAGCGGACGTGTGAGCGTGAACGCGCAGCCTCTCAAGTGGCTCAAGTTCGGAAGCAACATCGGCTACACCCGCACCACCACCAACGAGATGGCTACCCGCTGGGGACGTAACGCCGGTTCAGCCGGTGGTAACGTGTTCCGTTATGTGAACGGTACCTCCTCCCTGATCTCCATCTATATGCTCGACGAGAACCACAACTATGTCTATGGTTCAGACGGCAAGAGACTTGAGAACGTAACCGGCAGCACCGAGACTTATTCTCCTCTCGGACCTACAACCGGAAACGCTTTCGGCAAGGGTGTCAACGCAGAGTTCGACAAGAACAAGAACGAGACCATCCGCAGCATCTTCACAACCAGATCCTACGCTCAGGTTCTCTTCACCAGGGATCTCAATCTCCTCGTGAACTTCAACTATGACTCTGACGACACAGATTACCTCCGCTACCGCGCGGCCGGCACTTACAACGGCGGTGTGAACGGTGGACTCAACAAGACCCTCACCAACAGGTTCATCCTCAACAACCAGGTTCTCCTCAACTACTCGCACGACTTCAAGAGCGGCCACCACGTTGACGCGTTGCTCGGTCACGAGTGGAACAGTGACAAGTACCATTCAGTTCTCTATGCCTCCGGTTATGAGCTTATCCCTGGATGGATTTCAGGCGGTAACTTCATCGGACGCTACACCAACGGCGGTACGACTCTCTCAGGATCCCCAAGCTGGAGCCAGTACGAGGTCAATATGGAGTCCTACATCGGACGTGTCAACTACAACTACAACGAGAAGTACTACTTGAGCGCGTCACTCCGTAGGGACGGTTCCTCCAAGTTCGTGAACAACAAGTGGGGAACATTCGGTTCAGTCGGAGCAAGCTGGGTGATCTCAAAGGAAGGCTTTATGTCAGCGACAAAGAACTGGCTCGACTTCTTGAAGGTCCGCAGCAGCTACGGTGTCCTTGGTAACTCAAACGGAATCGGCAGCTACACCAACCACACTTGGTCATACTCCGCCACATCCTACAACTCAGCCACGAACGGAACAGGTATCCCTGCGGGTTACAAACTTTCCAGCGGATCTCTTGTTAACGACCAGCTCACCTGGGAGAAGAACAGGGAGTTCGACCTCGGTCTTGATTTCAGCGTGCTGAACCACAGGATCACAGGAGCTCTCGACTTCTACAACCACGTGACCCCTAACGCTTTCTACAGCGCCAACTACTCTGTTCTCGCCGGATCAGGCAGCGAGACACTCCAGCAGAATGCGGCTGTTCTCCGCAACAGGGGACTTGAGCTTGAGCTCAGCTTTGACATCATCAGGACAGAGGATATGACTTTGAACTTCACCACCAACGGAACTCACTACAGAACAACTTTGATCGAAGTTCCAGAGGAGAATATTCCTGACAACACAAACCTTGACCTTCCTCAGGGGACCTGGCAGGCAGGCGTAGGTTCATTCTCGACCTCAGGAACAGGTGGTGTCAGCATCGGTTATCTCCGTGGAGAGGGCCGCGACTGGTACAACATCTACCTGTACAAGTACGCAGGTGTTGACAAGGAGTCCGGTCTTCCTATGTACTGGCACCGTGTCACCAACGCCGACCTTGGCCTCAATGACGACGGAACACAGAGATCCGGTGGCTTCGACCACAACGGACGTTACAAGGATCAGAAGGTTGGAGACAATGTGAAGACTCTTGTTAGTTCAGACGCCTCTCTCTACGAGATGGGCAGCGCTACTCCTGACTGGATCGGAGGTTTCAACATCAACTTCCGCTACAAGAACTTCGACATCTCCACACAGTTCGCCTACCAGCTCGGTGGTAAGTTCTACAGCACTGAATACGGAAATGGCCTGTATGACAGCGGTTACGTGTCAGCAGTCTCAGAGCAGAAGTCAACCGACCTCATCGGCAGCACCTTCACTGAGAACAACACTTCCGCTTACTTCCCTATGCAGTGGTGGAACACCGACTACTACAACGGATCCACCTTCGGTTCTTGGAAATACACCGATATGGCTCTCTTCAGCGCTTCCTATCTCAAGTGCAAGAACATCACCATCGGTTACACCCTTCCTAAGAAGGTTCTCGATGCGATAAAGGCAAGCGCCATCCGCGTCTATGCCTCAGCTGACAACCTCTTCTATGTTTCAGCAAAGAAGGGCGTTGATCCGTCGATGTCAATCCTTGGTGGTTTCGAGGTTGGACAGTATGTTTACCCTTCAATGAGAACATTCTCAATCGGAGCGAACATCACATTCTAAACACGATTTGATTATGAAAAAGATTAAAACAATAGCTGCGATTGCAGCGGCGACACTCCTGACATTCCAGTCTTGCTCGGATATGCTGGATGTGACAAACCCAAACTCGCTGAACGACGACCAGATCAGGGAGTTGCTCGCAAGTGACGATGAAGACAAGGTGAACGCCACCCTTGAGGCCATCGGTTCAGGTCTTGAGGCATACATCTGTCTATATCACGAAAAATTATCTGGAGGCTTCTCCAATTCGATGGCCAGCGAGTACGCTGCGCACATCTCACGTGATGTGGCTTGTGAGAATATGATCTATGGCGATGTTGCAAACTCTATCTCAAGCGGTTGGGCATCATACTACAACCATACATTCGATGCCGCCAACCTGAATGAGACAGCAAGTTGCTACGGATGGTGGTACAGCTCATCCTATATCATCGCGCAGGCTAACAAGTCCGCTACCTATCTTACGGACGAGGTCGCCACTTCTCCGAACGCTCTTCCTTCAGTAAAGACTTACGCCGCTCAGGCCAAGACTCTCCGCGCCTACGGTTACCTCCAGCTTATGGAGCGCTTCCGCAAGGCTTACAAGTACGGCGGCAGCGAGCAGCAGGGTATGCCAATCTACACCAAGTACGCTTACAATACACCTGTGGCACCTTCATCAGCTCAGGAGACCTGGGAGTGGATCATCAGCGAACTCGAGACCGCGGGAGAATATTTCGCAGCCGGCAAGAACAGCGCTACTGATGGTTACACGACAGTCGTTCCTACCGACCTTACCACGTACTATGACATCGACCGCACTCTGTCAGACTACTTCCTCGCCCGCGCTTGCCTTGACTATGGTGAGTACGACAAGGCCATCGCTGCCTGCCAGAGGATTCTTGCCAAGTACCCGAACCTCATCGACGAGGCACACTATGGAGTACAGACAACCCGTCTCGACGACATCGCCGCAGTTCTTGATGACACTTGGAAGAAAGGCAAGGACGAGGTCAAGAACGATGACAACGCCTTCCTGAGCATTCCAAGCAACCCTGAGGTTCTCTTCGGCTGGACAAGCGAGACCAATCTCTACTCTTGGAACATTCTCAACAGCCTCCAGGCAGGAAACGGCAAGAGCGGTCTCTTCCAGATCAGCCAGACTCTCTACGACAAGATTGACGACAACGACTACCGCAAGGGCGTCTTCGCAGATCACGAGATCGAGAACTACCCTTACTTCACAACAGAAGGTCATAATCCTTCAACACTCTTCAAATACACGAACCTTAAGTGGGGCGCTACCATCTGCCAGAACGCCGATGAGCGTACAATCGCCAACATCAGCTCCGACCAGATCATCTTCCGTTCCTCCGAGGTTCTCCTGATGCTCGCCGAGGCTCAGTACCAGGCCGGTAAGGAAGCTGACGCGAAGACCACGCTCAACAAGCTTCTCGCAGCCCGTACAAAGTCAGGGAAGACGACTCTGACCTGCGACAACTACAAGGGCGGTCTTAACACGTGGGAGCTGATAAAGCTTCAGTGGCAGATAGAGATGTGGGGTGAGAACGGTCTTGACTACTATTGCCACAAGCGCTGGAACACAGACGCTGTCCGTCAGGGTGGAAACCACTGGGTGGATTACACTTGGAAGGTTGAGGATATGGAGTGGCAGATCCCTCAGAAGGAACTCTCTACCAATTCACATTGGGACAAATAACATAACAGACTTTCAAAATGAAAAAGATATTTTTGATTCTTTCCACCGTTTTGGCTATAGCAGCGGCCGTCTCCTCCTGTAAAGACGCGGACGAGACTGAAATCATAGCCACCACAGGTGTGACCCTCAACAGTACGGCGGTCTCAATATTCCCTGGAGAGCAGGTTGAGCTCAAGGCTACCCTCACTCCTGAGAACGGCACCAGCTCATACAAGACTTGGGCCTCCTCCGACGCGAAGGTCGCTACCGTTGATGTCTGGGGTCGTGTTTTAGGTCTCACCCCAGGCGAGGCTACGATCACGGTTACCACCGCTTCAGGAAAGCACACAGCGACCTGCAAGGTCACCGTTAAGGCAATCGCCGCAACAGCCGTGGCTCTCAACAAAACCGAGACAACAGTTTATATCGGTGAAAGCGAGACTCTTACCGCTACCGTAACACCTGATAACGCCTCAGACAAAACAGTCACGTGGTCATCCTCAAAACCGGAGATCGCTACAGTGGGAGAAGACGGCAAGGTTACCGGTGTAGAACTCGGTACCACCACCATCACCGCAACCACCACCAACGGAATATCCGCTTCCTGCAAGGTGACAGTGAAACTGAGGACTCCTACAGAGGCAGAGCAGGTTACCCTTTGGAAATCCGACAACGCCGGTTACCGCGGACTCTTTGGAGCCACCTCCGACAACGGCAAGACTGCCGGAACAGGCAACTGGCTGAGCTACAATGACGGCATCGTTACCTGGACTGAGAACACCACCGGCGCTCCTCGTAAAGCGACTCTGACCCTCTCCACTGGTAGCACAATCACTGTAAATCAGGTTGACGCCAAGGATCTTGCTGGTAACTACACGTTCCATAGCTATTCATTCAAGGCAACTGGAGTCAGCGACACTAAGATTGTGAACAATGCCAACAGACAGCACGAGACGACTGTTGAGTTCAAGGCAGTTGAGAATCCTAAGACGGTCAACGGACACGTTCATAACCTCGACCTCGTAGGTCTTTACCTCGACTTCGCTCTTCCTGTATCTTTCGAGATAGTTGATGACACACCTGTGATCTACACCTATATGTCTCAAGACTACCAGAAGGTAAGCAACGGAACAGAAATGGCCTGCATCACTCAGCTCACCAACAGCGTTACCTACAATGCACACAATTTCGCACCGCTCAAATTCGGTGTTGAGGACTGCAACTACGCTTGGATCGGATGGGGAGTTGACGACCTCTTCGGAGCGCCTAAGTTCGGAATCGGCACAGGTGCGCAGAGACTTGTCTCAGAAGGACTGTATTGCTGCGGGTTCTCCTTTGTCGTAAAGGGCTACAAGGAAAGCGCATACACCACCATCTACCAGTTCAACTACAACAACAAGTGGGTATATGATGGAGCAAATGGCGGTGGATATTTCTCAAAGAAATAACAACTGGTAAACAAATACTAAAAGGGGCAGGTTCGAATTTGAACCTGCCCTTTTTCATTACTTTCTCTTCTTGATGATCTTGGTGTCTTTCGTTATAATCTGTTTCTTGCCCTTAGGAGCGGTCTCCTGATCGATCTCAAGTCCGTTCATCCTCAGGCCGTTGACATCGTCGGCGACAAGCGCCGGGCGGTAGTCCTCACCATCCACGGTGAGTTTGACGTTGTCGAACGTGATCCCGTCCGCGTGGCGGATATAGAAGCCCCAGGCAGGAAGTTCCTTCCAGTTGGAGAACTCAGGGTAGCGGGTCTCCTGCTCCTCGATCGCCG
>CAYZKZ010000121.1:0-8420 GCA_964479325.1 uncultured Muribaculaceae bacterium | reverse complement strand
CTCTTATTTTATTGATTATCAGCCGCTAAATGCCTTTTTAAGGAGCGACTATTTATCTATTGTCGCCAATGGTTCACAATGAGATGCCATGTCTTTATTTTGTTCAGACAATGAATTATACAGATAACGAAACATATAGACATATCCACTTCGCCATAATGGCGATAGAAAGCGGAGCTCGTAAGTTGGGAATCCCTGGCAAGGAGATACACGGCATCTTTTACTCCACAAAGTTCTATCAGCAATTTTCCGACCCGAAATATGGTTTGCAACTAATGAGTGACGACCACATCCCCGAACTCATCGAGGAAGTAAGAGATACCCCTTGCTGCCAATACTTTCTCAATCGATGCCGATACGAAGGTCGAGTCCTTAACCTATGATTTCGCCGATCTGAGAGTTCATCATCTTGATATCCTGGACCAGTTTCAACCCATATTCTATGTAGTCAGTATCATCCGGAACAATGACCACATTGCCACTCACTGTGTATCCTGATGTTTTCAACCGAGGTATAATTCCATCCGCGAAATCACTGCCTCCGATAGCCCAGCCATCTTGGACGCCATCTATAGTGAATCTGTCCTCAATCTTTATTGCCGGGGCAGTCTTCCGGTTGCCTATGCTCAAGTGAGCCCATTTAACTATCTTTTTGTCATTCAGCCGCACTGCAAGGAGCCTATTGAGCAGTTTCCACATAACATTATCATCGGAGCAAGACGTGCTCTGGAGGATGAATGCCTCAAGAGGTCTTGAGGAGTCCTTGATGAAGTAATATCCGTAGGCGGGGTAGTTGTATGCCAGATATGTATGCGGGAAATAATCCTTACGTGTGGCATAGTATCGCCATTCCCTTGTGCCAAGTGGTTTGATTGAAAGTGGAACGCTGATGTCAAGAGCATCGAGGGCCTTGAGGATTCCTCTCTGCTTGAATCTTGAGTTTTGGGTCATCAGGAGTCTCCATGAACCGCTTTGACGGCCAACCATGCGATTGTCCTTGCCATACTTCTGGTCTGATATGTATACCTGTCCGTAATCGCAGACCGACAGCAAGCACGCACGTACGAATGTGTCTTCGGTCTTCAAGTTATCTCCGAAGAAGAACTCAATTTTCTGAAGACGAGCGAGAAGCCTGTCGAAAACAATCCGATCCGCAATATTGAACTCACCAGTTTTGAATTCCTGGGACACTTCCTCAGCCATAAGTGACAGCGCTCCCCTGAGGATGTCGTGGTTCTCATAATGGTATAATTGTTTCCAAAGTTCAGGGTGCGAGGCCTTCTCTTTTTCCTCTATGAACTGCTTCGTGTTGAACTTGGATTTAGAGAGAAACAGAATTTTGCCGTCAATGATGGTCTCGACCTCCTTGAGGATCTCGTGGATGAAATCGGGACGTGATAGTTCATCATCACTGTTCTCGACAAGATTCCTTATATGCCTAAGCGGAGCCATAGCCTTGAGCCACATGTTTTTGTCCTCGGAGAATAATTGAGGTGTGTTCCTCTTGAGAGCGTAGTATTCCGCATACAGCATAACCCTTTCCGCATTGACAAGTTTCTTCGAACAAGCGGTTCTGAAGAGGTTCGCAGAGGTCTTGAATAGACGGATGCGCTCGGCTCCGCCATCTGAAGGTCTTTCACCACAGATGCTGTCGCTTTTATAAAACAAGGTGTCCCACATCGAATCACTTTCCTGAATATCGAAGACAGTAAAGAAATCAATTATGAAATCAATGTCATCAGCGCCAATATACCACGAAGGAGGGGCTTTTCTTGATTCCACGAGCCTATGAGGAAGGTGTTCTCCCAGAACCTTCATCTCGGCAAGATAACTTGTGTTGTTGTCTCTCGTAAAGTTCCTGATGGAAAGGATATTTCGAAAGAGCATAACGAAGGCATTATCTATTCGAGACCTGTCCATACCCATCTCTCTCCAGACCAGATCTGTGAAATCTGTGTCAAACTTGCGTCCTAACTCATATTTCAAATCTTTCTTGCCAAGGTCGACGTCAATGTACTTTTCCAGCTGTGATTTGAAGATCTCATACTCCGTAAGCTGTTTGCCTCGGGAGTTCATCTTGATATACAAGTCATCCGAGAGTCCGAACTCCCCGAAGTCGAGACAATAGAACCGGATTCGACAGTCCTCTGTCAATGATCTTGTCAGATCTCCCGACTCGCACAGTTCTTTGAACCTTTCTTCAATACGGACGAGAACGGAAAGCATTGATCGTATGGATGGATCATCATTGAAGGAAGCGCGGAAGAATGCGCAGTCCTGTATCTGCTCGTCAATGCTGTCACCCTTGAAATCATAGGTGAACTTTTGGGGGTCAGTGATTGATTCGCAGAATGACGCCGTGTTATCTCTGGTTGAATAATTGAACTTGAGAACTGGCATATTTCCACGGTAACCCCACGAAGCGTATAGGTGAAGGAGGAAAAGCGTGGTCAGCCGCTGTTGCCCATCAAGAGGTTCAAAGTTGTTGCGGTTGTTCTTGCTGCCGTAAACGAAGTCGAGGATGAGATTCTTCGATGGGTCAACAAGCGCCTCATAGATGTCAGAAAGAAGTTTGCACAGCACCTCCTCGGTCTTCTCTGTACCAGATCCATAAGTGTAGTCTCTCTGGATGCGAGGAATCTCCACGTCATATTTTCTGACGAAGTCACAGAATGTAATGAGTTTTCCTATTGTAGCCATTGCATCAGAATTTATCAGGTCCGAAATAAGTTCCGAGGATAGACTTAATGTCCTCCAGATAGCACGCCCTGTCCTGGTCGTCCCAAGTCAAGGCCTGCTGGTATAAAAGTTCCGAGTACCCGGAATCCTTTGAAGCGGGGTAATAATGCTTGAGGAATACTCTGCCTGTACAGATAGGGACGTATTTTCCGTCAGCAAGACACTTGTTGATATACTGTTGCTTCAGGCTGAACGAACCCTTTCCTATACCGCTGTTAATGTCTCCGCTCAACAGTGCGAGATTAGACAGCTGGTGCATAACGGTATATGCCCGATTATTAGACCAAAGATTAAGGTCACGCTTGAAGAGATCAACAATCTTCTCGTAGTTCTCTTTCGCGACCTTGTTCTTGATCTCCTCATCAAGGATAGCTTTCTCCTTCTTAAGGTCGTTTATGAAAGCCCTCATCTCATCACTTGGGTTGAGAATCTTCTCTCGTACCGCAAGCGTATATGCAATCCAATCTCTCCACTCGGATCTCTTGTTCCTGTCAAGGCATTCCGAGTTCTGCGCATGGATATGTTCGAGTGTCCACGAGTTTTTCTTCTCAACCACCTTGTAGAGAGAGAAAGGGAACCAGTCTCCAGCCTTGTCATCATAAGACAATTCAGAGAACTTTTTCTTTTGGCTGATAGTCATCAGAATCTCTTTGTCAAGCATCTTGTCGAACTCTGACTTCTTATGCTGGTCTGAATTCGCATATTCCAGTAGCTTTACAAGTATTGTATCCTGTCTCTCGTGGATGAGATATCCAATCTTATGGTAGTAGTCCTTGTTTTCATACCAGAAACGGATGGTGTCATAGTATTTCACCACATCCAGCCAGAGATCCCATAAATCCTTCTTTTGGTTTTCAAAATATAGGTATGTGAACAGGCGATCTGCCGCTGCGGAAAAACTCTTTGGCTGAGCGTACTTCTTCGACATAAAATCAAAGAGAAGTTCTATACGGTTTCGATATGTAGCCGCGTCCTTGTTTGTGATAAAAGCCCATAGACGGTCGTTGTGGAAAAAATGTTCTATTTCATCCCACTTCGCATTGATACTGATCTGTTTACGATGTCGGTCCTCTTCGCGGATCAGTGCTTTCTCGTTTGGGGTTAGGTTCTGCTGATTAGGAGTAAGCACGCACGCAAAATCGGCGTTTTCAGAGAGGAAGATGGCACGGATGAGCTCGGAACTCGAAAGTGGAACCTTGAGGTTGTTAAGTCTCTCGAAGATATCCCTCGCATCTGTCTTCTCCGTGGTCTCATACCAAATGACTTCCACGTTGACATCATTGTTGTCATCATTGTAAAAGTTTGATAGAAAGTTTCCCATCTGGTTGAACTTATTGCTTTCGACTTGGGAGTCGTCCGAGAACCACTTTATGACCAGTTCGGCGCAGTTCTTCACATATTCCACATCAATATTGTGGAAATTGAAATTTTGATTGAGTTCTATGCCGCGCTGCGAAGGGTTGATGATTATGTTGTCAAACACATCCTTGAATTCCGGTCTGGTAGCATAGCGAAGTTCGTAGAGTTCGCAGTTGTTGAAGATGTTGACCGCTTTGTAAAAGGCAAGCAGGATTCTGATGGTCGTGAGCCTCTGCTGTCCGTCGATGACTTCGTACCAGATGTCGTTGCGTGGCCCCTTTTGAAGTGTCACGTCATCCGTATTATATGGAGGGATTCCAGACAGGTCTGTAAGATCATACTTCTCGATGGTCTCTTTTGTGCATTGCTTGGTAACAATTGGCTGAAGGCAGTAAAAACCAAGAGACTTCTTAACTCCTTCTTTGAAATATTTCCATAAATCCTCAAGAAGTTGATAGACCTGCTTCTCCTCCCAGCGATATCCTCTCTGGTAATCCGGTATGAAGAAATGTTTCTTCATCAATTGTGGAATTGCCAGTAATTGAAGGTCATTACTTGATAAATTAGATTGCTCTGCCATAGGTTCTTGGAATCTGTTTAAATTAAATTGAAAAACATTGTAAATATAATAATAATCGAAAATCAGCCAATCCGATTATGTACACTCCTTCTTTTTCCGGTTCTTACTTTTCCTCTCATCTTGCCTTTTCCGCGCGTTTTTCCCTGAGTTTCCGCACAGTCATCCAAGCTGTTGACGACCTTCAGGATGACGTCCCCGCTTCTCATCCCGGCATATTCCGATACCTTGAGGATTGCCCGTTTAAGGGTGCGTCCGGTGATGAAGATGTCCCTTATGGCAGTCACTGTCTCCTCAGTGATATTCTCCAGAGAGTCCGAGTAGAGCACGAGGACAATGCTGTCATATTCATCCTTCGCCACATCGCTGTAATCCTTGATGAGAGTCCGGAGTGTAGCCGGGGAGTGCTTCCCGTCGCTCTTGTGCTGGCGGAAACGAGTCTCGAGGACAATCTTCGTGTCGAAGAGGTACTCCAGCACTCCCCTCTCCAGATCTGCGCAGATACGCAGCAGATCCTTGATGCAATCCTCGACATTGGACATCCTGGTCAGCCGGGCCATCGTCCTGCCCATACGCGCGTCACGCATCCTCTTGGCCCGGTTGCGCCTCTCCCTCCTCTTCTCGATACGCAGACAGAGGTCCCAAGACATTGCCTTCTGGAAACATTCCCTTTTCTCCTTGCGCCCACGAGCATACATCACCTGCATGCGAGAATGCACCTCGGACCACTTGCGCCTATATTTATTGTCCGGTCTTTCCATAAATGACGGCGGGTTTTCATCCTCAGAGAAACCCCAGTAAGTCATCTCCCAAAGAATATGCGCAGATAGCTCAGCATCAGTGAGGTTCAATCCGTCCTCTATCTCAATCCTGCTGGCGAGGACATAACGCCAGCAGTTCTGGCAACCGGTAACTTGTATCCAGTTCTCATCCACCTTGTCCCCGCTCACTTCTATCACCCCGTCGGTCTGCTCAGCGGCTTCGGTGAGCATAAGCTCATCGAATGCTCCTCTGTAGGAGTAGATATCCTTCACATCATATACCTCTTTCAGAGTGGGTATAAGGTCGTCGAACGAGACCCTACTGAGTAATTCATAAAGTGTCATAAGCTATCTCTATTGGTTTCAAGGAACAAAATAAACAGGTTATATCGCAAAAATATGGCAGTGCATATAAAAAGCTGTTTTAGAAGCCGTTTTAATTTATCAGAATCTTTGAGGAAATAAATTCAGGCTGTTTCAACGGATTTTCTCGTCAGATAGCGGTGCTATCTGACGAGAAAGCTATTCAAATTCCTATGCTATACCGCATACGCAGGAGCAACCATTCTGGGAGAAATTCTTTTCAAATATGCGGACTGCTTAAGGTAAACAAAGTGAATGTCCAAAGGGATTATCGTGAGACTTTATAATAGAAGGGAACGATAAACGCATCGTTCCCTTATTATGTGTTACGCCTTGAGGGCGCGCATCGCGTTCAGGACGGCGAGGACGGTGACACCGACATCGGCGAAGACGGCCATCCACATCGTGGCGATGCCAAAAACGGCGAGGACAAGCACAAGAAGCTTTATGAATATGGCGAAGAAGGTGTTCTCCCTCGCTATGCGCAGGGTTCTCCTGGCTATACCAACGCCGACGGCTATCTTGGAAGGCTTGTCGTCCATCAGCACGACATCAGCGGCCTCTATCGCGGCGTCGGAACCAAGCCCGCCCATCGCTATTCCAAGGTCGGCGCGGGCCAGAACCGGAGCGTCATTGATGCCGTCACCAACGAAAGCGAGAGTCTTACCCGCAGGCTTCTCCTTCAACAGCCCCTCAACCTCGGAGACCTTGTCGGCCGGTAGCAGCTCGGCTCTGAAATCGTCAAGGCCGATCGCCGAGGCGACATATTCAGCAACCTCGCGCTTGTCGCCGGTGAGCATCACCGTCTTGGTCACGCCTTCCGCGCGCAGCGCCTTGATAGCGTCCGCTGAATCCACCTTGATCCTGTCGGAGACCACGATGTGGCCGACATAGCCCCCATCCACGCTGACGTGCACGATGGTTCCCGTCTTTTCGCAAGGCTTCCATTTGGCACCTACCGAGTCCATCATCTTCGTGTTGCCGACGCAGACGACCTTCCCGTTCACCACGGCTCGCACCCCGTGACCGGCGATCTCCTCGACATTCTCGACCGAGCAGCCGTCAGCCTCGCCCGGATAGGCGTTCTTCAGCGAAACGGCGATAGGATGGGAGGAATATCTCTCCACGTGAGCCGCCAAATGCAGAAGTTCCTTCTCGTCAATGCTTTCAGGATGCACGGCGGTCACGTCGAACACGCCCTCGGTCAATGTTCCGGTC
This sequence comes from uncultured Muribaculaceae bacterium, assembly GCA_964479325.1. Classification (GTDB taxonomy): domain Bacteria; phylum Bacteroidota; class Bacteroidia; order Bacteroidales; family UBA932; genus Cryptobacteroides. The sequence goes on along the minus strand of CAYZKZ010000121.1, from coordinate 1,403 downwards.
TTGTCAAAGACAACAGTCCCGACCTTGGCCAATGCCTCAAGATAGTTCGAACCCTTGATCAAGATTCCTTTGGAGGAAGCTCCGCCGATGCCGCCGAAGAAGGACAGCGGCACAGAGATCACAAGAGCGCACGGGCAGGAGACGATCAGGAATGTCAGCGCGCGGTAGAGCCAGGTCGCAAACGTTCCGCCGAAATCACCGGACAGAAGCGGCGGGACGAAAGCAAGGACGAGGGCGGCCACGACAACCACAGGAGTATAAATCTTGGCGAACCTTGAGATGAAGCTCTCGCTCTTGGACTTGTTCTCGGAAGCGTTCTCCACAAGGTCAAGGATCTTGGCGGCGGTTGACTCGCCGAAAGCCTTTGTGACCTTGGCCCGGATGACTCCGGTGAGGTTCACGCAGCCAGAGATGATGTCATCGCCCTTGGTCACGCTCCTCGGCACGCTTTCTCCGGTCAAAGCCACAGTGTTCAGGCTTGACGAGCCTTCCGTGACGATTCCGTCCATAGGGACTTTCTCTCCGGGTTTGACGACTATCGTCTCACCCACCTTGACCTCCTCGGGATTGACCGTCAGGACCTTACCGTCACGCTCCACATTGGCGGTGTCAGGACGGATGTCCATCAGTTTCGAGATCGACTTTCTACTTTTTCCCTCAGCGATGTCCTCGAACAGTTCGCCGACCTGGAAAAACAGCATCACGAAGACCGCCTCAGGGTACTGGTTCTCCGCACCTGGAAGGAATCCGATGCAGAGCGCTCCGATCGTGGCCACCGTCATCAGGAAGTCCTCATCGAAGAAGTCACCCTTGAGGATCTTCTCCCCGGCCTCGGCCAGCGTGTCATAGCCGGCGATCAGGTACGGGATAAGATAGACAATGAGAAGCTGCCACACATTCAGATCGAATGTCTTCTCCACCAAGACCGCCGCGGCGAGCGTGACAGCTGAAAGGACGATCCTCGCGGATCTGATTTTGTTTTCCTTTTCCATATATTCATTAGTTTTTGATTTCAACGCCGCGAAGGTCGGGAATGTTTTCCGCAACTCGGTTGCAAAGTGGCATAGCATCCCCAATATTCTATGTATCAAGTGAAATTTCTATGTATCCAGTAAAATTTTGAATCTTCACAAGAGTATTCAATCATTCCACGGTCGCGAGTCGAGTAATATGCGGCAACAGGTTTTCTTATGGAAAGGCAGGGTGGAACAGTTGGTACCAAATTAGCCTCTTGGTGGTACGGAATGAGTTTTAGACTGGCATCGGTACCACCTCTATGCAGCTTACAGAGAATACTGCGATTCGTTTCTCTTTAACTATGAGCCACTTACAACTTTATGCCGGGGCAAACGGAATGGCACGGTTACGGAATTAACTGTCATTCAGTGGATTATCAAACACGC